>JAJZJN010000033.1:0-12794 GCA_021851165.1 Actinomycetes bacterium | reverse complement strand
GTCGCGCTGGCCACGAAGGAGCTGGCGGAGCTCAATCTGGTGGAGCCCGGTGACGTGGAAGCGGGTTATGTGGTCCGCATGCCGAAGGCCTATCCAGTGTACGACGAGGCGTACGCCGCTGCGGTGGAGGCGATACGCGCATGGATGGCAGCTTCGGCTCGAAACGTGCATCCGGTTGGGCGAAACGGCATGCATCGCTATAACAACCAGGATCATTCGATGTACACCGCGATGCTGACGGTTGAGAACATCGTCACGGGGACAGATCATGACATCTGGTCGGTAAACGTGGAGGAGGAGTACCACGAGCAGAGGCCGGCGGCATCTGCCGGAGAGGCCGGCAGAGCCGGCAAGGAGGCGGATGGTGCCGGCGGGGGGACCGGTAGCGGAACGGGTCGCTCGGCGCCCGTGCTCGCGCGCAGGCGCGATCCGGTATCGAGCCGTCTCCAGGGTTAGGTGGTTCACCGGGGGGGCAGGGCACCTCGCTCGGCCCGAGGGATAAGGGGATCTCGGCAGGCTGCTGAGCTGGCCGAGCCGGTAACGACGGCTCAGATGGCCGGGGAGCTCGTGGCATTCGATTCGATGGCGTTGCCTCCCACGGCCGGCGGGCCCGCAGTGAGCTCCGAGGTGATACCTTTCGCTGCACTCGAGAGGGCGCTCGTAAGCGAGCGGGAGGCCGACGGCGTCCTGGCGGGCCTGAGGCGCGCCGGGCCACTCGCGTTGGCCGGGCTCGCGAGCAACGCCGCCAACGTGATCGTGACAGTGCTCGTAGCGAGGTTGCTCAGCACCCGAGAGTACGGGGGTCTGGCTCAGCTGCTCAGCGTGTTCCTGATCATATCGATGCCTGGATCAGCAGTGCTCGTGGGCGTGGTTCGCCGGGCGGCTGCATGGGAGGTCGCCGGGCGTCGTGATCTGCTCAGGGCATGGGCGGTTCGCCTTCATCGGCTGGCATTCGCATGTGTCGTCGGGCTCGGGGCGGTTACCTTCCTCGCCCAAGGGACGGTGGCCCATGCCCTGTCGCTTCCTTCGACGGCGGGTGTCTTCGAGATCCTGACGGCTGGCGGGGTATGGGTGATGGTGGCGATCGACAGGGGGCTTCTCCAATCGCAGCGTGCCTACCGGAAGGTTGCGGGGAATCTCCTTGTCGAGGGGGGAGTACGCACGGTGCTCACTGTCGGTCTCACCCTGGCTGGGCTGGGCCTTGCCGGCGCGGCCACGGGTATCCTGCTGGCGGAGATCCTTGGAGCGCTCCACGTTCGATGGTTGGTCTCTCGTGAGCTGGCACCGGCAGGTTCAAATGCCCGATCCGGGTTCAGCCAGGCTGTCGTGGCTGAGAGACAGCTCCGAGCGGGAGCCCAGCAGGCCGGCCAACTCGCTCGGGACGTCGGCACGGCGCTCGCCAGCCTGGCGCTAGTCGCACTGCTCCAGAATGCTGACCTTCTGGTGCTCGGCCGGAGGGATCCTGGCCATGTCGGGCAGTACGCCGCGATATCGGTTGCATCGAAGGCGCTGGTTTTCGGCGCGCTCGCGCTCGGAGGATATCTACTGCCAGAGGCAGCCATCAGGTGGCATCGCGGGAGCCACGCATTGCGGCAGCTCGGGGCGACGGGGCTCATGCTCGCGCTGCCTGCTCTCGGTCTGCTGCTGGTATCCCTGGCTATGCCCGGAGATCTGCTCCGGCTGGTGTTCGGTGCGAGGCTCTCGGGCGCAGCTCCGGCATTTGCGACATTGGTAGGAGCAATGATCTTCCTCTCGACCACCGTGGTGCTCACCAACTACCTGCTCGGGGTGGGGTGGCGATGGATAGTGCTCATACTCGCAGGCGGGGCGGTGCTGATCCTTGCACTGGTGTGGCGCGCGCGGGGAGTCCCTGTGGCCACGGCTCGGGCGGACCTGCTGGCTCAGGCGGTGCTCGCAGGCGTGACGGCCACGGCGTTTACCGTCGTTCACCACCGATCGGGGAGGAGAGCCTAGACTCCCTGGTACGAAGGTGACCTCTGGTCGAGCGTGCCCTGATCGCATGTCTGGGGGAGAGCCGGGGGACCTGGTCGACGCTCAAAGGGAGTGGAACGCGTGACACAGCTGCGGGGCGAGGAGGGACTCGCCATGACGACCGGAGTGCAGGCAGCACCCGTGCTCGCTGGCACCGGCGAACCAGGACTCTTCCCTACGGGCTTACGGCAGGTCGAGCGTGGGGATGCGTTCGAGCCCTGGGGAGGCGGCGACCGGCCGGCTCCTGGGTCAGCGCTGGACGCTGCCATGGATGCAGCCGATCGGGCCGGGCTGAAGAGGATCCACATACTGGCCTGGCGTGACCTCGAGGACCCTGAAGCCGGGGGATCGGAGCTCCACGCGCACCGGATCGCCACACTGTGGGCCGCGGCGGGACTCGATGTGACCCTGCGCACCTCCTCGGCTGCCGGACGGCCGGCCATAGCGAGTCGTTCCGGCTATAAGGTCGTGAGGAAAGCCGGCCGGTATGCCGTGTTCCCCCGGAGCATCTTGAGCGGCCTTGCCGGTCGATCCGGGAGGCGCGACGGGCTGGTGGAGATATGGAACGGAATGCCGTTCCTCTCCCCGGTGTGGGCGCGCTGCCCGAAGGTGGTGTTCTTGCACCACGTCCATGCGGAGATGTGGCAGATGGCGCTTCCAGCCGAGCTGGCCCGGGTCGGGCGCATGATAGAGCAGCGTCTTGCCCCGCCGCTGTACCGGAAGAGCCGGATAGTGACCCTGTCGAAGTCTTCGCGCAACGAGATAATCGAGATGCTCGGAATGGCAGGATCACGGGTTACGGTCGTGCCGCCGGGAGTGGAGGAGCGATTCTCGCCCGGTGGCCCGATTGCGGCTGACCCACTGGTAGTGGCTGTAGGCAGGCTGGTTCCCGTGAAGCGCTTCGACCTGCTGATCGATGCCCTCGTGTCCCTGCGGGAGAAGGTGCCGCGCCTGCGTGCTGTGATAGTGGGAGAAGGCTATGAACGCTCCAGGCTGGAAGCTCGCCGATCGAAACTGGGCGCAGACGAGTGGATATCGCTGCCCGGGCGCCTCGCGGACGACGATCTGGTGGATCTCTACCGCCAGGCGTGGGTCCTGGCGAGCATGTCGCAGCGTGAGGGCTGGGGGATGACCATCACCGAGGCCGGTTCGTGTGGCACTCCGGCCGTAGCGACGCGCATAGCGGGTCACATCGACGCGGTGGACGACGGGCGTAGTGGCATCCTCGTCGACAGCGTCGACGAGATGGCCGCTGCGCTGGCCGCGATTGTCGAGGACCCGGTGCTGCGTGCTCGGCTGGGCCGAGGCGCCATCGACCATGCATCGCATTTCACCTGGGGCGCGACGGCTGCCGGGACATTGTCCGTGCTCGCCGGCGAGGCCATCAGGGCAATAGGAGGCTAGGGTCGCCGGTGGCGGCCGGCTTGTCTGAGACGTCCGAGCTCCACCACCGCGTCGGCGACGAGGAGGGACACTCCCATCCACACCATCGTGCTCGCCAGGTCGAACTGCGGTGGCCAGAAGTCCCCCGGGAAGAACCTCCCGGATGCCTGGTGGACGACGACATACAGCCCGGCACCCGTGACCAGGGCCAGTGCTCCTATGGAAAGTATGAAGCGACCCGGAGCGACGGCAAGTGCCAGTGCGACAGCGAGGCCCACGGCAAGGCCGGTGAGTGGCGCCGACACGGCTCCGGTCACGAGAGCAGCACCGGTCGCGAGGAGGAGCAACTGCCACCACGGGGGGCGCCCTCCGGGGGTGGTGAAAGGAGATGCGAAGGCCGGCTCCACCGATGCCGTATCGATGTCGGCTACGGCTACGGGGCCGGAGGGGGCCTGCTCGGGAGTTGACAAAGGCGTCCGGCGAAGCGAGTGCCGGCCGTGCTTGGCGATTGCCCGCTGGGCAATCCATCTGGCATTCCGCCTGGCTGGTGGATGGCCAGCTGGCGTACGACTGGCTGCACTCCGCTTGGAGGACCGGTGCCTTGCCCACCAGCGGCGTGGCCACACTGCGAGGAGCAGGCATGCCATGAGGGCCATGCCCGATGCCCCGAGGGCTACCCACACACGACCCTGTGGCACGAAGCGAAGTGTGACGTTGAGAGAGCCGGCCGCGGCCGCTCCGGTGAGGGTTGCGGGGTTGATTATCCACCCATTTGCGAAGCCGTCTACGAGCTCTGGACCTCGAAGATGCAGGCCGGAGGAGGTATAGGCCTGCCAGCCGCGGTCGAAGCTCTGCCCGAGCACGAGCCAGAACGGCTTGGCAGCGTTGCCGGGAAGGGTGCTGTTGCGATCCAACCCGGTTATGGCCAGGTGGATGGTGGTGGCGCTCTGCGATGTGACCTTGACAGCTGGAGCGGGTGCCACTCTTGGCGGGGTCAGGGTACGGCCTGGGGGATCTGCTGCCGCCGCCCCGCCCGGAGCGGAGTCGAGTACCAGCTGGTCTATGTTGAATCCTGTCAGGTGCCCGTTGGCCGCTTGGACGGTGTGGTTGCCCGGTCCGAGCCGGATGCCGGCACTGTCGGGTCCGCAGGGCTCCAAGGCCAGCCCGCCACCGTCGAGTGCATGGCTCGTGGTGCCTACCACTCGCAGCCACACCGGCTTGCCGTCGATGGTGAGAAGGTTGGACTGACATGTTGCGGGCATGTTGGTCGGAGGAGGTGGGATGCTGACGCCGGGGATGCCTAGCTCCGCGATGCCGAGCGGCATCCCTATGGGGAACTCGGAGTAGTAGTCCTTGGTGTACTCGATGCGCGCACCGGTGACCGTGATCTTGATATGGCTTCCGGTGAGCGCTGTGAAGTGGACGGGCACCGCGACGGTGTCCCCGCGCTGGCGGCCGTCGGCAATGGGCGGGAGGCTCACGTTCACCGAGCCGCTTTGCGTGGTGATCCTGAGGCTGGTCGGGACGGAGTGGAAGCCGTCGGCGACGACTTGGAGGTTCAGGTGGTCGAACGTTATCGGGTGGGGAAGGTTCACCTCGATCCAGTCGCCGACCTGGTGGCTCGTGCCGAAGCCGGGCGACCATATCGTCGATGGATTTCCGTCGAGCGCTGAGGATGCCGTGTCGTGAAGGTCGCCTGGCAGCCGTCCCTTGGAGTACGCGACGACGCCGGAGCCGTTGGATCCGGGCCTACCCACGAGGCGGTCGATAACGTTGTCCGGTATGAGCGCGCTGATCCTGGCAGTTCCCGAGAGGCTGAAGGTTCTGGCAGTAGGAAGCCAGAATGTCCGGGTCATCTCGCGTTCGGGGTCGCTACGTGGAGGGTAGGGAGCCACGCGGTTGCGGCTCATGATTATCGTGAGGCGGTCATGTTGCGAGCTGGCACCGGCGCGCCGCAGGAGGTCCTGGGGTAGGGAGATGACTCTCTTGGCATGCACTCCGGCGACACGGACCTCGGCGAAGCCGACGGGGGACAGGCCGCCGGTCGAGTGGAGCTGGCTCGCGCTGACGGCGTCGATTGTTATACGAAGCGTGGAGAAGGTACGGCGGGGAAATGTCAGGGTCTGGCCCGCAGCGGTTCGCGAGGCGGGGCCGAGGTCGATGGTGTAGGGGTGGTGGCCGTCGAACCGTAGGGTGACTCGCGTTATCCAGCGGTCAGGGTTGCCGTGGAGAGGCTGCACCAGGTTCACATGGGTGGTGGTCACAGGGGAGAGGAAACGCTCCTGCCACCACTGGCCCACGGGGTCGGAGAACGCCGAGGTGACCCACGCCGTGTTCAGGTTGCCGTCCACGGCCATGAAAGGCTGGTCTTCGGGCGTGTAGGTGATCGGGTTGCCGTATGCCGAGGCCGATACCGACGCTATGCCCTGGAGGACCGCTGTGGTCTGGGCGTCCTTGGGCGCTCCGGGGAAAATGTCCAGTGGCGCATCCGTGGGGTCGTAGGTGTCCTTCTTCTGGGCAGCGGTCTCGACATAGCCGGCGTTGGCCTGAAGGGTGTTCCACCTGAACCCGCGTTTGGCATTGGTATCGGTGAGAACCAGGTCTGCCCCGCTCGCAACCGCCTGTTCGAGCTGGTGTGGGTGGCTGTCCAGGGTCCCTGCGTAGAGGACGGTCGGGTTGTTGGCGAGAAGCCCTACGGCTGCAGCATCGGCAATTCCCGATGCATTGCCGTCGATGATCAGAGGTGCGGTGGACGGCTCGGCTCGCACGATCGGCCTTGGATCGGCGACCGGGAAAGCGACCAGGGGCGATGGCCATGGTCGGTCGGTTGGCTGGGAGAGAGCCTGCTCATCGGCAATCGGGATCAGGGAGACGTTGGGCCGGGGGGTGCCGAACCCGACAGGCTGGCCCAGGCCGGGAGGGGGCGGGTCGAGCTGGTAGTAGAGGTCGCGGGGCCTCGGGGTGTTGTACCGCTCGTAGGCAAGATCGTTCTGAAGCAGGATGTCGCCCGCGCTCATCAGCCTGGCCATGGGTGCGATTGCAGACGTTTCGAGCGTTCCCTGCTGCATGGGCTCGTCGAAGGCGTACAGCACGTCCTGGGTGGGGAGGGAGCCCATGACCTGCTGCTCCCTGGTAACGAATGGTCGGGTGAGCAGGCCAGGCCAGATGGGATCGATCGTGTCGCCGAAGCGGTAGGCCGCGAAGTCCTGGCCGGGTATGGCTAGGACCCGTGTGCCTGGGCTCGTGGAGTCGAGCCACCTGGCGGCCTGGTAGACATAGCGAGGAAGCGGCGAGGGTTGGGTGAAGTGGTCGGCCACGGTGCTGCCATTCCAGATAGGTGGGTTGGCGGCTGCAACGATCCCGATGACCACCAGGGCCGTGAGCGCACCGGCGATCGGCCGGATGCGGGCCAGAGCGCTGATCCCAGCGCCGAGCAGCATGGCGATGGCGAGGACCACCAGCGGTGACGCCCGATCGGTCGATCTCATCGCGAGCCCGGCGGTCGTATCGGTCATGAAGGCCTTGAGCAGGCCACCCACGAAAGACGGGTGGGTGAACGGGTACGCTCCGACGGCGAAGATCATGCCGACCAGGAGCATGAAGACGAAATAGGCTCGATGGCGCCAGCGAACGACTGCAGCTGCAAGGAAGGCCAGAGCCGGTACGGCGAAGCTCATGGCCAGGGTCCACAGTTGCTGGGTGAGCTGCACCGAGGAGCTCACCCAGGGCCCGAGGCGACCCCCCCCGTAGAAGTACCAGTAACCGAGTCCCCGGATCACCTCTGCTGCCGTGGACGTCTCGCTCACTGCTGGAACGGTCTCGGTGTACTTGAGTATGTCGACGCCGTAAGCGGCTTCCACCTGTAAGCCGGCCGCCCACCACAGCGACACGAGCGAGGTGAGGAGTCCCACCCGCCACAGCACCGACCAGGCCTCACCCCAGGTGTGCTCGCGGGTCACCAGGACCGAGTAGGGCAGCCAGAGCACCGGCGCAAGGCCGACGTAGAGCAGGGCGCTCGCGTTGACGCCGCTCACGGCGGCGACGACGATCGCGAAGAGCGCCGGGTATCGCCATCCTCCCCGGGAGAGGGCCAGAGCGATGAAAGCGACCATCCACGGCAGGCCGGCCCATGCGAGCAGTATCACCGACATGCGCCCCAGGTATTGCAAGACGTACGGCGAGATCATGAAGGCGAATGCGGCCACGAATCTTCCCGGTCCGCGAAGCGAGAGGGTCCGCGCCAGGAACATCACGCCGGCTGCGGCGGCGAAGAGGATGGTTCCCACCCACAGGCGTTGGGCCACCCATACCGGCACGCCCATGGTGTGGGTCAGCCAGAAGAAGGGTCCCATCGGGAAGAGGTAGCCGATCTGCTCGTGCGTGACGGTGCCCAGAGCCACCTTCGGGTCCCACATCGATGCCGATTGACGGATGAAGCGCCCTGGGTCTATGTACAAGTAGCTCTTCGTGTCCGACTCGGTGACGCCAGGTTGCGACAGGAGCTGGGGCACGTAGGCGAGCACAGCGAGCGCCACATGCTCGATGATCGCCGCCAGGTGCGAGCGTGCCCAACGCGTGGCACGATCGCGAGATGATCCGGGCGCGACAGATCCGCTCTCGGGATGCGTCGCTGTCGCTGTCCGGAGGGTCACGTCTTAGCGTCCTTTCGAGTGCCGGGCACCCGGCCCCCAGGTCCGGCGCCATAGAGCGGGTGCAGCGGGCGCGCCAAGTGGTGATCGTAGAGCGCAGGCGCCCTGGAGCTGTGGCACCCCGGGGTCGCCATGCGCCGGTAGTGTACGCAAGACGGCCGCACTGCGGCATTCCGAGGCACGTGAGGTGCGATCTTCCGTGCCGCTACCGGCATAGGAGGAGCTTTGACGAGGTTGACCGGGGAACGTCCCATGCAGGGCGTGACGCCAGATTCCCTCCTGGCGCTGCACGATGCAGGTTACAAGGCGATCCTGGACCGGCTGGGCTCTGGGAGGCTTCTCGACGTGGGCTGCGGTCAGGGCTTCGAGTCGGTGCGCATGGCATCTGCGAGCCGAGCGGTGGTGGGTGTCGACTACGACCACGACGCGACGGTGCAGGCAGCATCACGCTGGAGCCATGATGGGCTCCACGTTGCCCAGATGAACGCGGAAGCCCTGGGGCTCGGCACAGGCATGTTCGACTGGGTCTGCTCGTCACACCTCATCGAGCACTTCGAACGTCCCGAGACTCATGTGGCGGAGCTGTCCCGGGTACTGGCGGCCGGCGGGTCGGCGTTTTTCCTCACGCCGAACGAGCCGGCTGACTTCGAGAATCCGTTCCATGTGTGCCTGTTCACCTCCAGCACCCTGAAGGCACTGCTCGAGAGGCACTTCGGCGAGGTATGGGTCGGGGGGCTGGATGCCGTCGAGCGTGTGAAGGAAGACTTCCGGGGACGTCGTGAGCGTGCCAGGAAGGTCCTGGCCCTCGATGTGCTCGACCTCCGGCATCGCATCCCGCGATCGTGGTACGTCGGCGCGTACACCCGTGTCCTCCCGCTGGCTTACAAGGTGATCGCGCGCGGCGACACGGGTGGAACGACGGGTATCACGGCGGACCAGTTCTTCGTCACCGACGATACCGACGACACCACCCTCGTGCTGTTTGCCATAGCGCGCAGGCCGCTTCGTGCCCAGGCCGATGCCGACCCTGCCTCGGAGGGCTAGGGCGTGGCTGTCGGCAGCCGGCACGGGGCACCTGCTGCCCGGGAGCCCGCATGCTGGCGGTAGGCCTTACTGGCGGGATAGGAGCAGGTAAGTCGACGGTTGCGGAGCTTCTCGTTGACAGGGGAGCCGTCCTGGTGGACGCGGACGCGATCGCTCGGGAAGTGGTCGAGCCGGGTGGTCCGGCGTACGAGGCATTGGTGAGGCGCTTCGGTAGCTCAGTGCTGACCCACGACGGGCGGGTGGACCGGCCGCGCCTGGCGAGCATCGTGTTCGCGGATCCAGGTGCTCTGGCGGACCTGAATGCGATCACCCACCCAGCAATTGCCGGGATCATGGACCAACGCCGCAGAGCCGAGATGGGCACCGATCATGTCGTGGTCTTCGACGTTCCGCTGCTCACCCCGGCCCATCGGAAGATCCTGGGGCTGGACGTGGTGATCGTGGTCGACTGCCCGGCCGACATCGCTCTCGAGCGGTTGGTGGCGGGCCGCGGAATGGATCCAGCCGATGCCCGTGCGAGGATGGCGGCACAGCCGTCGCGCCTCGATCGTGTGGCTGGGGCGGACCTGGTGGTGTTCAACGGATCTTCGTACGAGGCACTCGTAGGGGAGGTCGACAGGATCTGGGATGCGATCGAGTCGATGCGGTCTGCGGGGGCCGGGCCAAGCCGGACTGGCTAATAGAGGCCAGGCGCTACGATCCAACCAGTGCCACGTTTCGAGGTCGTATCACCTTTCCAAGCTGCAGGAGACCAGCCGAACGCGATCGAGGTGCTGGCAAAGGGGGTTCTGCGCGGAGACCGCTTCCAGACCCTGCTCGGGATAACGGGCAGTGGCAAGACAGCGACCATGGCTTGGACAGTCGAGGCGGTCCAGAGGCCGACGCTAGTGATCGAGCCGAACAAGTCCCTGGCAGCGCAGCTCGCGGCGGAGCTACGCGACCTGTTCCCGAACAATCGTGTCGAGTACTTCGTCTCCTACTACGACTACTACCAGCCGGAGGCGTACCTGCCGACCACCGACACCTATATAGCCAAGGACTCCTCGATCAACGACGAGATAGATCGCCTGCGGCACGCCAGCACCTCCAGCCTGCTGATCCGTGACGACGTGATCGTAGTGGCCTCGGTTTCGAGCATCTACGGTCTGGGCTCGCCGGAGGAGTACAGGAGCCGGATCCTCGTGCTCCGCCAGGGCGACGAGGTCGACCAGCGCGAGGTGCTGCGGCGCCTGGTCGACATGCACTACGACCGCAACGATCTCGTTCTGTCGAGAGGGACGTTCCGGGTTCACGGTGACACCATCGAGATACATCCTGCCTACGACGAGGAGGCGGTGCGCATCGAGCTGTTCGGCGAGACCGTAGAGCGGATCCGGCGTTTCGACGCGCTTACCGGCAACATAGGCGATGAGATCGAGGAGTTGGTGGTATTCGCTGCCAGTCACTATGTGGCCGGCGGTGAGACTCTCACGAGGGCGATGACCTCGATAGCCGATGAGCTGCATGATCGGGTGGGGGAGCTCGAGGCCCAGGGAAAGCTCCTGGAGGCTCAGAGGCTCCGCATGCGTACGGAGCATGACCTGGAGATGCTGGCGGAGGTCGGGATATGCAGCGGTATAGAGAACTACAGCCGGCACCTGGACGGCCGCCGGCCCGGCGAGCCTCCGCACACTCTTCTCGATTTCTTTCCTCCCGGATTCCTTACGGTGATCGACGAGAGCCACGTGACGGTCCCCCAGATACACGGGCAGTACGAAGGAGACCGCTCGCGCAAGCAGACCCTGGTGGACCACGGGTTCAGGCTGCCCTCTGCGCTGGACAACAGGCCGCTCACCTTCGAGGAGTTCATGGCGCGCGTGGGCCAGGTTGTGTTCCTGTCGGCTACACCCGGATCCTACGAGGTGAACGTGTCGGAGCAGGTCGTCGAGCAGGTCATCAGGCCAACTGGATTGCTCGATCCTGAGGTGGTCATCCGCCCCACCCAGGGACAGGTGGACGATCTTCTCGATCGCATAGGGGCAACCGTCGCGCGCGGGGGTCGGGTGCTCGTGACAACGCTCACCAAGAAGATGGCAGAGGACCTCACGGAGTATCTCGGCGAACGTGACGTGAAGGTGCGGTACCTGCATTCCGACGTGGATACCCTTGCTCGTATCGAGTTGCTCCGCGATCTGCGCAACGGGGTGTTCGATGTCCTGGTCGGCATCAATCTCCTCCGTGAGGGCCTCGACCTGCCCGAAGTGGCGCTGGTGGCGATCCTGGACGCGGACAAAGAGGGATTCCTACGGTCCACCTCGTCGCTCATACAGACCATGGGCCGGGCAGCGAGGAACGTCGAGGGACACGTAGTGCTGTATGCGGACACGATCACGGCGGCGATGCGCGAGGCGATCGGCCAGACACAGCGGAGACGTGCTCTGCAGGAGGCGTACAATGCCGAGCACGGCATCGATCCGCGCTCGGTCCGCAAGGCCGTTTACGACATTCTCGACCACGTTCGGGGTGCGGTCGGCGATCGACCGCCCCCAGCGCCGGGGAGACTGCGCCAGCAGGCTAAGGGGGCACGGGCCCAGCGTGGGGCAGCCTGGGCGCGCACGGGAGTCCGGCCGGTAGAGGATGTCATAGCCGACGCGTTGGGTGCTGGTGCCGTCTCGGCTGCTCCGGGCGAGGCGGAGAGGATGGTGGAGCTCCTGACCGCTGAGATGCATCGGGCTGCAGCTGACCTACGCTACGAGGAGGCAGCGCTTATCCGTGACGAGATAGCCGAGCTCCGCCTGGCTCTGGCCGGACGCCCCTGACACAGCGTGCCCGCGAGGGACGCCGGTGACACAGCGTGCCCGCGAGGGACGCCGGTGACACAGCGTGCCCGCGAGGGACGCCGGTGACACAGCGTGCCCGCGAGGGACGCCGGTACCGGTATCCTCCGGAGCGTGGCTGATCAGCTGGTGATCCGGGGTGCTCGTGAGCACAACCTGCGCGATGTATCGCTCGAGCTGCCTCGAGACAGGCTGATCGTGCTCACCGGCCTGTCGGGGTCGGGCAAGTCGTCGCTCGCGTTCGACACGATCTACGCGGAGGGCCAGCGAAGGTACGTCGAGTCCCTGTCTTCGTATGCTCGGCAGTTCCTGGGCCAGATGGACAAGCCCGACGTCGATTTCATAGAGGGCCTTTCGCCGGCGATCTCGATCGATCAGAAGTCAGCCAGCCGGAACCCGCGGTCGACGGTTGGGACGGTGACCGAGATCTACGACTACCTCCGTCTGCTGTACGCGAGGGTGGGCAAGCCTCATTGCCCGAGTTGCGGCAGGCCGGTTGCCCGCCAGACGCCGCAGCAGATTGTCGACCGGGTGCTGGAGCTGCCCGAGGGGACTCGCTTCTCGGTGTTGGCTCCTGTGGTACGCGGGCGCAAAGGGCGCTACGGCGGCCTTCTGGACGACCTGGCAGCGCAGGGATTTGCCAGGGTCCGGCTGGACGGCGAGGTTGTCGACCTTGCGGATCGTGACCGGCTCGAGGTTGCCCGCTACGAGCAGCATGTCATAGAAGTGGTCGTCGACCGGCTGGTACGGCGTGACGGGATACGCCAGCGTCTGACCGAATCGATGGAGGCGGCCCTGCGCCTGGCCGATGGTGTGGCGGAGATCGCGGTGCAGCCCGGTGCCGGTCGCGGGACCGGTGCCAGTCGCGGGACCGGTGCCAGTCGCGGGACCGGTGCCAGTCGCGGGACCG
>JAJZJN010000032.1 GCA_021851165.1 Actinomycetes bacterium | reverse complement strand
GCCTGGCGTGCGCCGCGCTCGCTGGACGACTGGGGCGCCCGCCACCAGCGACTCCTTATTGGCAAGTGCCAATCGGCGACCCGATTCGAGCGCTGCCATCGTGACGGGTAGGCCTGCGAAGCCGACGACGCTGTTCAGCACCACGTCGCCGACTGCAGCAATCTGGCCGAAACCAGCGGGCCCCGTCAGCAGCTCGGTCCCCGGGGGGAGCTGCCTGGCTACCTGAGGCGCCAGGCTGGAGTCCTCGATGGCCACGAGCTCGGGGCGGAAGCGAAGTGCCTGCGCGACAAGGAGATCTACCGAGCGCCTGGCCCCGATCGCCATCACCTTGAAACGCTCCGGCTCGCCGGCAATAACGTCCAATGCCTGAGTCCCTATGGATCCTGTAGAGCCGACCAGGCTCACCGCCATGGGCTGGTGGTCCGATCGGTCTTGACGGTGAGGAACCATGACTGTCACCATCCACATGACCCGGTGATTGCACTCATCCGAGCTTCAGAACCCTCACCAGGTAAAACGTAGCGGGCAGGACGAACAGCAGGGCATCGACACGGTCCAGCACCCCGCCATGACCGGGAAGCAGGGCACCCATGTCCTTTACCCCGAGGTCACGCTTTATAAGCGACTCGCACAGGTCGCCCAGAGGGGCCACGATGGCCACCACCACCCCTAGCAGGGCCGCGCTGGCCGGCGTCCATGGCGATATCAGCCCCACGATCCCGGCACTGGCTCCGACGGCCAGGATCATGCCACCGGCTATGCCCTCCCAGGTCTTGTTCGGGCTCACGCGAGGGGCGAGATGGTGCCGGCCTACAAGGGAACCGAGCGACAACGCCCCCACATCGTTGGCCACCGTCGCAATAATGGCCCCTAGGAGGAAGGCGATTCCGTGGCGTTGGGGGAAATACGACGGGGCAAGCAGCAGCGCCCCAAATGACCCAAGGACGCCCACCCAACCGAAGCCGAACAGCGTTGACGCCACCCCATCGACTGGTGAGCCCTTCTCGGCACCAAACAGGTACCACAGGAAAGAGGCCATGATCACCAGCACCACCACCGGGGCAACGGCCCCGAGTCCCCTGTCGTATGCGGCAACCATCAGTGCTATCACAGCCACCAAGCCGAGCAGCGTCGCCGGGTGGCGCCCAGAGCGACGCAGCGAGGCAAAGGTCTCGGCTGCTGCCAGGAATACGACAGCAGTCACCAGAGCCAGGCTGGTCACGCTTCCGAACGCAAAGCAGGCTAGCGCCACGGCACCGAACCCGGCTCCCGTGGCAATCGCCACAGGCAGATCACGGCCAGAGCGTCCACGTTCAGGCACCCGTGGCCCTGCTCCATGTCCACGGCGTCGAGTGGATGAGCCGTCGCGTGCAGATGGCTTCAGATTGGCCCCCGCACGCGACGACCTCCTTCGCCTACCCGCAGCTCCTCTCGAACGCGTCCGGGACATTGCCCCAGTAGGGGAACCGGAATCAGTCTCGTCGACGGCATCGGCCCCCTGCCATGCGGGCCGATCGTCCACAGTGCCGCCGGGGCTGCTCCCAGCAGCCGCTTCGACACTCCCCACCTCGCCCCCGAGACCCGCCGGCTCCGCACCGAGCACCCCCGTATCTCCTGACGTAGCAATCCCGTCATCTGCCAGGACAATCGATCCGTCTGTCTCTACATCACATCCATCGCGCGAGATGTCGTCGAATTCCCACGGGCGAAGCTCTTCATCCACCGCCTCGTCGAGAACGCCGACACGGGTCTCGTCGTTCGCCAGCAGTGCAGGATCGAAGCCGGCATCCGCCCATTCATGGGCATGCTCACGCCACACCGGCCCGTTGTCGCCGAGGGCGGCCCACGCCGAGGCATCCTCCCCCTGGTCATCCCCCCTGCGATCGAGCACGGCAGGGACCTGGCCTGTCGGTGGCTCGGTCCAGTGCGGAAGGTCGGGAGCAGCACCGGAGCTACCTCCGGCATCTCCAGCCGCTTCGGTGGAGACGACATACACGCACGTCGCTTCGACATCTATGCCATGAGAGCCGACAGCTTGCGACGTCTCCTCGTCACCTGGCACGTCGCCCTCGGCCGCCAGGGCGGCTTCGGCAGCCACGGGAGCGGGGACAGCACCGATGATCCGGACATGCTCGCCCCCAGCCGGCTGGGAACGGGTCAAATCGTCACCTTCCTGCTCGTCGTACTCCACAACGCTACCTCCCCAGCAAGCCAACAGTGGTCCGGCATCGCCGGTCAGATCTCGAGAAGCTCGTGCTCCTTGTGCGCGAGAAGCTGGTCCACTTCGGCCACCATCTCGTGAGTAAGGCGTTCGAGCTCCCTCTCGGCGCGTTCCAGCTCGTCGGAGGAAAGATCACCCGCATGCTCCAGGGTCTCGAGCTCATGACGGGTCGTCCTGCGAAGATTGCGGATGGCGACGCGACCCTCCTCGGCCTTGTGACGGACAACCTTCACCAGGTCGCGCCTTCGCTCCTCGGTAAGCGGCGGGAACCCCAGGCGGATCACCTGCCCGTCGTTGGACGGTGTTATGCCCACCTCGGAGGACTGGAGAGCCTTCTCGATGGCACCGAGAAGACCCCGATCATAAGGCGCTATTACGAGAAGTCTCGCCTCGGGCACGCTCAGGCTCGCAAGCTGCCTGAGCTCCATGTCCACCCCGTAGGCATCCACACGCAGATGCTCTACCAGCCCAGCGGACGCCCGACCGGTGCGGACGCCGGCGAACTCGGAACGTGTGTGCGACACGGCCTTGTCCATCTTCTCGCGTGCGTCGACAAGCGCCATCTCGACAAGTTCGTCATCCATCACCTGATCAGCGTACCGATCTCTTCGCCACCGAGCGCGCGGCGGAGGTTGCCCGGCCCCATCAGGTCGAACACGAGGATGGGCAGCTCGTTGTCCTTGCAGAAGGTGATGGCCGTCATGTCCATCACACGCAGGTCCTCCTGGAGAACCTCCTTGAACGAAAGCCTCTCGTAGCGCGACGCCGTTGGATCGAGCTTCGGGTCGGCACTGTAGACGCCGTCGACACCGGAGTGCGTTCCCTTCAGCAGGATCTCGGCCTCTATCTCCGCTGCACGCAGGGCAGCGGAGGTATCCGTCGTGAAGTACGGGTTGCCCATTCCCGCAGCAAATATGACTACACGGCCTTTCTCCAGGTGCCGGATTGCCCTCCTTCGTATATAGGGCTCGGCGACCTCCGCCATGTGGACGGCCGTAAGGACTCTCGTCGGCTGGCCGCGACGCTCCACAGCGTCTTGCAGCGCAAGTGCGTTCACCACCGTGGCCAGCATGCCCATGGTATCCGACGTAGCGCGATCCAACCCGTGGCGAGCGCCTGTCGTACCCCTCCAGATGTTCCCGCCCCCGACCATGATGGCAAGCTGCAGGTCGAGCTCGGCGGCCGAGCCGGTTATCTCGTCGGCAAGTCGCTCGACGACCGTGGCATCGATGGTCTCGTCCGACGCGCTCGACGCCAGAGCCTCACCCGACATCTTCAGGACTACACGCCGAGGTCCACCGGGCGAAGCAGAACTGCCCATGTCGGCTACCGCGACTCTCAGCTGCCGACGACAACCTGGGCAAAGCGCACGACCACAGCACCACTGAGATGTTCGGCGACCGTATGCTTCTCGTCACGCACGTAGGGTTGCTCGAGAAGGCAGCGCTCCTTGAACCAACCGTTCATCCTGCCCTCCACAATCTTCGGCAGGGAGGCTTCGGGCTTTCCCTCGTTCCGGCTGACCTGCTCGACCACGCCACGCTCAGCGGCCACCTCTTCTGCCGGGACATCCTCGCGACGCAAGTACTGGGGGCGGCTGAACGCGATGTGAACGGCTATATCGTGGGCAAGCGCGTCATCGCCCCCCGAGAGCTCGACGATGACTCCGTTCACCCCACGGTCCGCTTGGTGATGGAGGTACGAGCCTATTACGGAGCCTTCGCCAGGAACGAAGCGCACTACCCTGCCAAGAGATACGTTCTCCTTCAGGATCGTCTTCAGGCGGTCTATAGCGCCAGAGAGCTCTGCCGCAGCAGACTCCCCCTTCGACGCGACCGAATCCGCCAGCTCGTCGGCCAGTGCGACGAACTCCGAGGACTTGGCTACGAAGTCGGTCTCGCAGCACAACTCCACCAGGGCGGCGCCTTCGGGAGACACCGCCAGGGAGACGGCCCCCTGCGTGGCTTCACGATCGGAGCGCTTGGCAGCACCGGCCAGCCCCTGCTCGCGCAGCCACACGGCCGCTTTGTCGGCATCGCCTCCGGCTGCCTCGAGGGCACGCTTAGCGTCGAGCATCCCGGCACCAGTCGCCCTGCGCAGCGCCTGGACATCCTGAGCTGTGAATTCCGCCATGGCAGATCAGGCCTCCTCTGCAATCGGCATAGCGGGCTCGGCTGCGCCCGAAATGGCAACTTCCGGACTGACTGCAGGCATGGCGGGCTCAGGGCTCTCTCCCGGCGGGGATCCGTCTCCAACGCCGGCAGTGGTGCCCACAGCCCCGTCGATCTCGCCGGCAGGCGACGGCTCAGGGCTCTCCGCGTTGTGATCGGCCATCGCCGATTGAGCGGACACAGCGCTTGACGGAGGGACAAGCTTGGCAGGAGAGTGCGGGTTCTCCGCTATGAAGCGACCCTCCATCACAGCATCGGCCATCACCCGGCACATGAGCGCTCCCGAGCGGATCGCGTCGTCATTTCCCGGGATGACATAGCTCACGACATCGGGATCGCAGTTCGTGTCGACCACTGCCACGATCGGCAGGCCAAGCTTGTTGGCCTCGGTGACGGCTATGTGCTCCTTATTGGTGTCGATCACGAATATTGCGTCTGGCATCCGGCCCAGATCACGTATGCCGCCGAGGTTCCTGCGCAGCTTGTCGAGCTCACGCTGGTGGCGCAGGCCCTCCTTCTTCGGCATGGCGTCGAAGTCCCCGGCGCGTTTCATGGCCTCGTACTCCTGCAGCTTGCGAACCCGGGACGAGATCGTGGTGAAGTTGGTGAGCATGCCGCCCAGCCATCTCTCGTTCACGTAGGGCATCCCGCATGCCTTGGCGTAGGTCGAAACGGGACCCTGGCTCTGCTTCTTCGTACCGACGAACAGCAAGATGCCTCCACCTGCGACGAGATCACGTACGTAGGAGTACGAGCTCTCGATCCCCTTTAGGGTCTGGCGCAGGTCGATAATGTAGATCCCATTGCGCTCGCCCATGATAAAGCGGCGCATCTTCGGGTTCCATCGGCGTGTCTGGTGGCCGAAGTGCACACCGGCATCCAGCAACTGCCGTGTCGTGACAACGGCCATCCTGGTAATCCTCCCATCGGTTCGGTTTCACCCGCGCACTGCGCCCAAGAGGGCGACCGTGGACATGCCCGGGTAATCGGATCATCTGGTCTCCCGCCATGAATGCGGGACCTGGCAAGCTTACTCGACGCCGCCAGCCCCTGTTGCCACGACCCGCGACGAGGTGGTGGGGCCCCGCCCTGATGGCTCTGGGGCGCCCTTCTTCGCACCCCGGCGAGAAGGCTTCGCCCGGTTGGCCGCATCGCGCCCGGCGGCGCTCGCGGCAGAGCGGCGCTCGCTCAGCTGGCCACGCAGTAGTAGGACTGCCTTGGTGTGTATCTGGCAAACCCTGCTCTCGGTAACCCCGAGGATCTCCCCTATCTCGGCGAGAGTCAAGCCCTCGTAGTAGTACAGCGAGAGAACCGTCTTCTCCCGCTCGGCGAGCCGGGCTATGGCCTGAGTCAGGATCTCTCCCGACTCCTTGGCCTCGAAGCTCGCGACTGGCCCGGCCGTGGAATCGGCGAGGGTGTCACCAAGTGTCGTGCGCTCCGTCCTGTCGCCCGCACCGACGAACACCTCATCCAGGGCGGCGACACCGACAAATGAGATCTGCCGGAGCACCCCCTGGAGATCGGCCTCGCTCATACCAAGCTCCGCCGCCACCTCTCCATCCGTAGGTGTGCGCAGCAGCCTCGACTCGAGCGACGCGTAAGCCTGCTCCACGGCCCTGGCCTTAGCCCGCACCGACCGGGGGACCCAGTCGATCGCGCGCAACTCGTCGATGATGGCCCCCCGGATGCGAGGGATCGCATAGGTCTCGAATTTGACATGACGACCTGGCTCGAACCGGTCTATAGCGTCGATCAGGCCAATGATGCCGTAGCTGACGAGATCCGACTGGTCGACATGCTGGGGAAGACCCACTCCCACCCGTCCGGCCACGTACTTGACGAGCGGAGAGTACAGGACGATCAGCTGGTCACGCAGCCTGCGCTCGCCCGTGGACTTGTACTGAGCCCACAGGCTGGAGGTCGCGTCCTCCTGGCCTTCCAATGCGTCACTGCGGATGGTCACCGTTCTCCCTGTGTCCGAAGCTAGCCCTGTGTCCGAAGCTCGCCGTGCCTCCGAAGCTCGCCGTGCCTCCGGGGTCTGCGTGCGCTCGGGGATGCGTCGCACCGTAGACGGCGAGCAGCCGTTCCTTGCTTACGTGAGTGTAGACCTGGGTCGTTGCCAGACTGGCGTGGCCGAGAAGCTCCTGGACCACCCTTAGGTCCGCACCCCCGTCGAGAAGGTGAGTGGCAAAGCTGTGCCTGAGCGCGTGCGGGTGGGTCACCACCGGGGATCGCCTGTCGAGAATCCTGCGCACGTCACGAGGTCCGAGACGCCTGCCAAGGGTGTTCAGGAGCAATGCACCAGGCGGGCTGGCCCCGGTCGATATCACTTGACGGCCATCTGCCAGCCATGCCCGGAGAGCACTCGCACACCTGTCGTGCATGGGGAGCACTCGTTCACGCCCGCCCTTGCCATGCACGCGAAGTGACCTCGACTCCAAGTCGACGTCACCGATGTCCAGGCTGCACAGCTCACCCACCCGTAGCCCACAGCCGTACAGCACTTCCAGCACCGTGTCATCACGCAGCCGCAGAGCCTCTTGGCGGTCTGCCACTGGACCTGGAGCAGGCACTGCCCTCATGTCAACGACTGACCCGTCCAAGATGGCGGCGAGCTCGCCATGCTCCAGCACTCGCGGCAGGCGTGAGCTCCCGCCTTGCACCATCAGCCGCACCGAAGGGTCACCACTGATCCGCTCACTTGAATGGAGCCACCCGAAATAGGACTTGAGCGCAGCTGCCTTACGCGAAACGGTGGCGCGCGCGTAGCGACGGGTGGACAGGTACGCCATATACCGCCGGATCAGCATCCTGTCTACCTCGGCAGGACCCACCACCCCCGCTCGCTCCGCCCACGCTACGAAGCCACGCACATCGGAGGTATAGGCCTTCCCGGTTGCCGACGAGCGCCCGCATAGGAACCGCGAGAACATCTCGATTTCCCAACCTCCGCTCGCATGATCCACGCTCTCAACGGTACCTCCATAGCAGCCTTCAGGGCACTATCCTGCGGCTCATGGCTAGCAGGATCCTCGTGGTGGAAGACGACGAGCACATCCGCGCCTCGATGCGCCTCGCTCTCGAGGACGAGGGTTACGAGGTCGTCGAGGCTGCTGACGGCGAGGAGGCAGTCCGGTCGTTCGACACCGACGCCAGCGATCTGGTCCTGCTCGACCTGATGCTGCCGGGCATGGACGGCTTCGAGTGCTGCCGCGAGATCCGCCAGTCGAGCGTCGTCCCCGTCATCATGGTCACGGCCAGGACCGACACCCAGGACGTCGTCGAGGGGCTCGAGGCTGGTGCCGACGACTACGTGACCAAGCCGTTCGTTGCCAAGGAGCTCTCCGCGCGGATACGTGCCCTACTGCGCCGAGTCCGGACGACCGGTGACGCCCCGCTGGTGTACAACTTCGGGGACGTCGAGCTGCGCCCCGAGGAAGGCACTGTGGAGCGCTCGGGCGTCGAGGTCCACTGCACCCGTACCGAGTTCAGGCTCCTGTGCGAGATGGCGGCCAACCCAGGACGTGTGCTTAGCCGTGAGCAGCTTCTCGAGAGGGTTTGGGGATACGACTACTTCGGCGATGGCAGGCTCGTCGATGTGCACATAAGACGCCTCCGCACGAAGATAGAGCCAGATCCGGCAAACCCGCGCCACATACTCACGGTGCGCGGGATGGGTTACAAGCTGGCGACCTGAAAGCCTCGCATGCCTGGGCAGCTCGACAGTGGCAAGACCGCCGGAGGTGCACCCGCAGGCCGTGCTTCCCATCGCCGTGGGCGACACATGCCTGGAGCCAATCTGGGCCTGCGAGCCCGTGTAACGCTTACCTTCGGGCTGGGGGCCCTCCTGCTGTCGACGTTCATGGCAGGCCTCACCTATTTCACCGCCAGGCAGTACTTCCTCCGACAACGCGAGGTAGCAGTATTGCGTCAGGCATACGTGAACGCGTCGCTGGTGCGCAGCGCCCTGCGCAGTCCGAACCCGCAGATACCACAGTTGCTCGACTCGCTCGACACACTACCGGGGTCACGCTCCGTCCTGGAGCGCCGTGGCCAATGGTTCGCCACGTCGATATCAGTCGGCAGGAACGCCATCTCCCCCGCCATGCAGGCAATGGTCACAGGAGGACGACCGGCGACCCAGCGCTTCGTCCTCGCCACCGTGCCCGAGCTGGTCGTAGGCGTCCCGGTGCCGAGCGTCAGCGCTGCATATTTCGAGGTGTTCTCGCTCGAGGAGCTCGCCAGGACGCTCAGGATCCTGGCTCTCGCGCTCGCCGGAGCTGCATTGGTCACAACGGTCGCAGGGGCAATCACGGGTCGCTGGGCGAGCGGCAGGTCCCTCAAGCCCCTAGGTGACGTGTCACGCGCTGCGGTGCTGATCGCGGCCGGTAGCCTCGACACCCGAATGCCCGCCACCGCAGACTCCGATCTGGCGCCCTTGACTGCCTCGTTCAACCGGATGGCTGATGCGCTCCAGGAGCGCATCGAGCGCGAGGCGCGCTTCACCTCCGACGTCAGTCACGAGCTACGCTCGCCACTCACCACCCTGTCTGCAGCCCTCGGTGTGCTCGAGATGCACCGGCTGGAGCTCTCGGGGCGTACCAGCGAGGCACTCGACCTCCTCCACGTCGAGATGCGTCGCTTCCAACGCATGGTCGACGAGCTGCTCGAGATCAGTCGCGTCGACGCCGGGTCGGCCGAGCTGCTCCTGGACACCGTGGATCCCAGTGAGCTACTGCACCACGCGGCCATGGCCGCTGGCGCCGATATCCCCGTCAGCGTCGATCCCGCCGCAAGCGGCAAGCACATCCTGGTGGACAAGCGGCGCATGGAGCGGGTCGTGGCGAATCTTGTCGGCAATGCTTCACAATATGCTGGCGGTGTAGAGGCACTCTGCATAGAGGACGGACCCGGCTCGGTAAGACTGGTCGTGGCCGACAGGGGACCCGCAGTGGCGCCTGAGGACCGAGAGCGTATCTTCGAGCGCTTCTATCGCGGCGGGGCGGCTGGACGGCGGGGCTCCACAGAGGGAACCGGTCTCGGCCTGTCTCTGGTTGCCGAGCACGTTCGTCTCCACGGCGGGCGTGTGTGGGTAGAGCCGGGACCTGGCGGGGGGAACAGATTCGTCGTGGAAATACCAGAAGTCGCCGACGACGAAGTGGGCAATGCCAACAGGACCGCCGGCTCCGACGGCCAGGACGGTCCGCTGCGGCAGGTGGCACCTTGACAGCGAGCACGGGCAACGGGCATGTGGGAAACGGGCGGGTCGCTGTTGCGGGGAAGCTCGGCCGGCTGGTAGCCCAGGCTGGCCGCGCCACGCTGCTGCTGGCAGCAGCTGCGTTCCTGCTCACCGGTTGCGGCATTCCAACCGATGCGAATCCCCACCCACTACCGCGTAAAAGCGTCCCGTTCAACCTGCTGTCGCCGGTCGCCCCGACGACCACCACGACCAGCGTTCCTTCGCCACTCGAGGTCCCGGTCCAAATATTCCTGATCGCCCCGAGCGGTCATCTGATCGCAGTGACACGCGATGTGCCGTTTCCGGCCCCGATGCAGATGGTCCTGACCGCCCTGTTCGCCGGACCGACCAATGCCGAAGCTGCAGGGGGTCTTTCCAGCGCAATACCGAGCGACGCGAGGGTAATCTCGGCATTCACCAGCAATGGTGTCGCCACCGTGGACATGAACAATGCCTTTGCTCAGCTTGTCGGCCCCACACAGGTCGATGCTGTGGCCCAGGTTGTCTTCACCGCCACGGCCCTGCCAGGTGTCACAGGGGTGACGTTCGAGCTCGCCGGCCACGATGTCGAGGTCCCCGTGGCAGGCGGCGCCCAGGTTCCCGGGCCCGTCACGCGCCTGCAGTTCAGCCCGCTGGCTCCCCTGTGAAGCAGACCTGCCACTCCACACGCCGGGCGTTTCCCCAGAGCCGCTCCAGGTCGTAGATCTGCCGAGTCTCCTCCAGGAACACGTGGACCACGAAATCCCCGTAGTCCATGAGGACCCATGTGAGATCCCGTAGCCCCTCCACACGGATCGGCGCTCTCCCACCGATCCGCTTCACCCAGCGCTCGACCTCCTCGACAATGGTCTTCACCTGGCGTGTGCTTTGACCACTCGTCACCACGAAAGCATCCGCAACCCCCAGCAGGTCTCCCATCGCCATCACGACAGTGGAGTTGGCCTGCTTCGAATCTGCAGCCCTGGCGGCCTCGAGGCTCTCTTCGGGGATCGCGGAACCCGACGCTTCGAGCCGGCCCGGCTCTACGGTCACCGATCTCAATGGAGCGAACCGCCGGCAGCAAGGTCATTCAGCACTCCCCCAGCATGCCACTTCGAGACGGTGAACGTGCCTGATCGATCATCGCGCCAAGGCGTACAGACCCCTCATGGCAATCAGACGGATCACCGCCTCGGGCACGAGAACGTGGATCGGCTCTCCACGGGCCAGCCGATCCCTCACGTCACTGCTCGAGACCTCGAAGCTCGGAATCCTGACCCGCGTCACAGCCCAGCCCGGCAGGTCTTGCGCCGGAGGCGACCCGCTGCGATCCACCACGACGAGCTCGACTGTGTTGCGGAGCTCCTCTGAGCGATGCCACGTGCCCAGCTCCGCTGCCACATCGGCACCAACGATCAACGCCACCTCGATGCCCGGACAGCGGCTCCGCAGCTCTCTCACGGTGTCAATCGTGTAGCTCGGCCCGCCGCGCTCGATCTCGATTGCACTGGCCTCGAGACCTGGGACGTCCTCCACGGCCCTGGCAACCATGTCCAAGCGGTCAACCGCCGAGGTGACAGCTCGCCAGGAAGACTTCTGCCAGGGCTCGTTTGCCACCACCAGCAGGACCTTGTCGAGAGCGAGAGCACCCCGCACCTCCGAAGCCACGAGAAGGTGACCGATGTGCACGGGGTCAAAGGTTCCTCCCAGAAGCCCTATGCGAGCACGCACCATGTCGCGAGCCTAGGCAATAACGATTTACGCTGGTGACCATGAGCAGAATCGATCCTGGGGGGTCATTGCGCTCCCACCGGCCCCCACAGTGGAGCCCGGGGAGCTGGCAGAAGCGCGACGCGGCCCAGCAGCCTGCATGGCCAGATCCTGAGGCCCTTGCCAGAACGCTGGCTGAGCTGAGGAGTTTGCCACCTCTCGTCTTCGCTGGCGAGGCGCGGAGCCTGATGGACTCCCTTGCGGAAGCCTCCGCAGGCCGAGCGTTCCTGCTCCAGGCGGGGGACTGCTCCGAATCGTTTGCCGAGTTCTCGGCCGACGCTATCCGCGACAAGCTCAAGGTGATACTCCAGATGGCGGTCGTGCTCACCTACGCCGCCGGTGTCCCAGTGGTAAAAGTCGGGCGCATAGCCGGGCAGTTCGCAAAACCGCGTTCAGCGCCCACCGAACTGGTCGGCGGGGTCGAGATTGAGTCCTTCAAAGGCCACATGGTCAACGACGACGTGGCCGACCCCAGAGCACGTGTACCCGATCCCCGGCGAATGGTGGCCGGCTACCACCAGTCCGCATCCACGCTCAACCTGCTGAGAGCGTTCACCAAGGGTGGGTTTGCAGACCTGTCCCAGGTCCACTCATGGAACCTCCAGTTCCTGGCGGCATCCGACGAAGGAAAGCGCTACGAGCAGATCGCCGCCGAGATAGACCGGGCGCTGCGTTTCATGGAGGCCTGCGGCATCCATCCTGCACGCGAATCCGCTCTTCACGTAGTCGACTTCTACACCAGCCACGAGGCTCTGCTGCTCGGTTACGAGGAGGCTTTGACCAGACAGGACTCCCTCACGGGGAAATGGTATGACTGCTCTGCACACATGCTGTGGGTAGGCGAGCGGACACGCCAGCTCGACGGTGCCCATGTGGAATTCCTCTCCGGAATAGGGAATCCCATTGGTTGCAAGCTCGGGCCCTCCGCTACGCCGGAGGAAGTTCTGGCCATCTGCGCGAAGCTCGACCCCGAGCGGGTTCCGGGTCGGCTGACGTTCATCGTTCGCATGGGTGCAGGAACAGTCGAGGAAGCTCTCCCACCGCTTCTGAACGCCGTGCGCGATGCAGGTCATCCCGTCGTGTGGACATGCGATCCCATGCACGCCAACACGTTTGTGAGCGACGGCGGTCGCAAGACTAGGCGGTTCGACGACATCATCGCCGAGCTGCAGGGCTTCTTCGCTGCCCATCACCGTGCCGGCACCTGGCCAGGCGGGGTGCATGTCGAGCTTACGGGCGACGACGTGACCGAGTGCCTGGGAGGTCTGGGGGATGTCATGGAGGACCAGCTGCACCAGCGCTACACGACCACCTGCGACCCCAGGCTGAACGCCAGGCAGGCAATCGACCTCGCGTTCCGGGTGGCAGAGCTGCTCAGGGCCTGAGCGTTTCCACGCCCCACCGCCTTCTCGGGCGGACCTGCCCCACGCGGGCCACATCATCATTTTGCATGCTGATGGTTGACTCGGGCCCCGCGATGCGGTGACAATGGGCAGGGTCCGCAGCAGGGGGGATCCTGCATCAAGCGGTCGTACACCGCCACCTGCCGAGGAGACAGCGGCACCAGGCCATGTTCAGCGTAACCCAGCATCACGTGCAATCTCCCAGAAGTAGGTCGCTCGCGCGATTGGTCAGGGCTGCTGTAGGCCTCGCTCTGAGCTTGCCGCTGCTGACAGCAGCCGGGGTAGCCGCCTCGGCGATAGCCCCAGCCGCAGCTGCCGCCGCAGGAGCAACCGGAAGCACGGCTGGCACAACACCGGGAAGCACGGCTGGCACAACACCGGGAAGCACGGCTGGCACAACACCGGGAAGCACGGCTGGTACCGTCATCCCTTCATACTGGATGGCCTCTTCCGATGGCGGGGTATTCAGCTTCGGTGGAGTTCCCTTCTACGGGTCGATGGGCGGTCAGCACCTGAACAAACCCGTAGTTGGGATGGCATCCACCCCGGACGGTGGCGGCTACTGGCTGGTGGCCTCGGATGGGGGCGTGTTCAGCTTCGGCGATGCCGGGTTCCACGGCTCCACAGGCAACCTGAAGCTCGTCAAGCCGGTGGTGGGTATGGCCGCTGACCCGGCGACAGGCGGCTACTGGCTGGTGGCCTCGGATGGGGGCGTGTTCAGCTTCGGCGCCCCCTTCTACGGGTCGATGGGCGGCAAGCCCATCCCGTCGCCGGTGGTGGGGATGGCAGCGACCCCCGACGGTGGTGGCTACTGGCTGGTGGACAGCGAGGGAGACGTCTTCCCGTTCGGCAATGCGCACTTCTACGGTTCGATGAAGGGCACGAAGCTGTACAAACCCGTCATCGGGATCCAGGCAACCGCCAGCGGCCAGGGCTACTGGCTGGTCGCCGCTGACGGTGGCATATTCAACTTCGGTGATGCCGACTTCGACGGCTCGCCGGGTGGAACAGCCTTGAGCTCCCCCATCGTGGCTATGGCCCCTACCCCTGATGCCAAGGGCTACTGGATGGTTAACGCCAACGGGGGGGTGTTCTCTTACGGCAACGCCTTGAACGGCGGTTCCGCCGGCGGCAATCTCAACGCCCCTGTCGTCTCCATGGCCGAAGGACCAGGCAACGGCGATCCGCCGGGCGCGGTCAGTTACGCTCCGGGCAGCTACGGCTACGACATCTCCAACTACCAGTGCAGCAGCTACCCGCCCGCTCCCTACACGATCGGCATAGTGGAGGTGGCCGGCAGCCCGCGAACAATGAACCCGTGCCTTGCCGGCGAGGCAGCCTGGGCTGGGTACTACCGCCAGCTCTACCTGTTCCTCGTGTCGCCTGATCAGCCTGGCGAGAATGGGGACATGAGCGGGCCCTACGGCAATTGCGCGAGCACCGACAATGCCTGCATCGCCCATAACTACGGCTATAACACGGTGATGAACGCCGTCGCCTATGCCCGCCAGCAGGGAGCTATGGCGTCTGTATGGTGGCTCGACGTCGAGTCGGTCGGCAGCTGCGTGGACGCTTTTCCCGTCGGCTCGTTCGGGTGGTCCTGCGACGGCGCATTGAACGCCGATCTGATCGATGGGGCGCTGAACGCGTTCCAGAACATGGGGCTCACCGCGGGCATCTACTCGAGCATCCACGAATGGGGGCTCGTGATGAACGGAGACACCTCATACCAGCCTCCAGTGCCCGAATGGGTTGCCAACTGGAACTACCCATCCGATCCAAGCCATGTGTGCAACTCGTCCTTCAGCTTCGCGGGTGGTCCCATATGGATGGTCCAATACACCGACAACGCCGGCGGGTACGACGGCGACTATTCCTGCTGAGAGCTTACGCGGGCCTTCTCAACCAGCCAGCAGGTGCCTCCCGTCGTTGAACCTGCACAGCCTCCAGCCACGCCTGGCATCCGAGCTGGTGCTGTCCCTGTCGCGAAGCTCCCACTCGGTGAGCGACGCGTACGAGGTGCGAAGCCCCAACCGGTGCCGCCCGGCGCCTATGGGCAGGAACGCGAGCACGGTCGCCTCCACGACTCCAGCGTGACAGGCGATGACCACGGTGCCACCCTGGTGACGCAGCGCTACTTCCTCGACCGCAGCGGAAGCCCGATCCACGAACCCAGACCAGCTCTCCCCACCCGGGGCAAGGACGCTGGTTGGATCCTCGTCCCAGTCGGGCTCTCCGAATCGTTCTGCCAGCTCTCCCCAGGACAGGCCATCGGCCTCACCGGGATGAAGCTCACACAGCCCGCAATCCTGGACTACCTCCAGTCGGCCACCTCCGATGAC
The DNA here is from genome assembly GCA_021851165.1 of Actinomycetes bacterium. Taxonomy (GTDB): domain Bacteria; phylum Actinomycetota; class Acidimicrobiia; order Acidimicrobiales; family JAJZJN01; genus JAJZJN01. The sequence continues at coordinate 8,136 of JAJZJN010000032.1, read as the reverse complement.
CGGCCGGATTATCGAAGCGGTCTGGACCGCCCTAGGAATGACACTCGAGTACAAAGCGACTGCGCCGGCGAGCTCCCCAGTTACGGCAAGCCTGCTACGAAGAGCTTCGACCTGGCTCACTCCAGCCGATGACAGCCCGGTGCAGCCTGCATGCCCCCCCACTACTCCTGCAATGTTGCAGACCGATTCACCATGACGTACGAGGACGACTCGGGTTGCTCCCTCCTCCGCTGCCGGCACGGTGCGCACGCCCGCGGCGGGCGCCCGCTCCCCACCCGCACTATTGACAGAACCCGCACCATTCATGCGAGGCCCGCCACAAAGCTCTCGAGCTGCCGCAGATTGCGGCACTCCACTACGTCGCTGCAATACGGGCTGTACTCGCCTACTATCGAGTCTCCCGTATCCCAGTACGCGCGTGGCTCCGGATTGAGCCAATACACATGACGGACCCGGTGCATGAGCTCGGCTAGGACCCAGGCCTGCGATGCATGGTAGTTGTTCCGGGCGTCACCGAGGATGATCACACTGGTCCGGGGCGATAGCTCCTCGCCCCAACGCTCCCAGAACTCGCCCAGGGCGTGGCCGTAGTCGGAGTGCCCGTCGACCCAGACCACCTGAGCCTCCGTGTTGACACGCTCGAGCGCCTCGACCACATCGTCCGACTCCTCGAAGAATCTGGTCACCTCGTCGATACCGTCGATGAACGCGAAGCTGCGGACCTTGGAGAACTGGGTGCTCAGTGCATGGACCAGGTGAAGTGTGAAACGAGCAAAGGACGCCACAGAGCCCGACACGTCGGCAACGACCACCACCTCGGGCTTTGCAGGATGTGGATAACGGAATCTCGGGTCGACCGGAACGCCCCCCGTCGACAGCGAGCGGCGGACGGTAGCCCTGAAGTCGAGGGGACCCTTGCGCCCATGGCGTCGCTTGCGCGCCAGGCGCACAGCGAGCTTCCGGGTAAGCGGTTGGACGACTCTCCTCAACGACGCCATCTCATCCCTGCTCGCATGCATGAAATCGACATCCTCGAGCAACGGCTTGCGAAGTGACTTGGCAAGTGCCTCAGTCCCTCTATCCGCTACCAGCCGCCGGCGTATCTCCGCCTCGATCTCCTTCCTCAGAAGGGCGATCCGCGAACCGATCTCGTCGCGAACCAGGCGCTCCTCCAGGGGTGTGAGATGGCCTGCAGGCGCCTCCTCGCGAGCAGCATCAAGCATCTGCCCGGCGATGCGATCGAGATCGAGGTTCCGCAAGGTCCGGTAGAGGTAATAGGTGCCACCAACCGGCCGGCCGGGCTCCATCCCGGCAAATCGGCCGACGGCATATCGTGCGGCCGCTGCGAGCATTGCCGTGTCAGCCGACCAGAGAGCCCGCATGAGCATCTCGGCAACCTCCTGCGGGCCGAGCGCCTCTCCCCCGCCACCGCCGGCTCCCCGGTGCCCGCCAAACGCCTCGGGTCGGAGCTCCTCGCTACCGGCCTCACCAGGATCGTTGCTCGTTGCGTCGATGGCAAACTTCTCGCCCCTCAACGCAAAGTAGACCTCGAAGGCGGTCTCGAAGGCCCGCCAATGCGATGGTGACTTCACCAACGTCGCTGCGAGCGCGTACTTCAGCTCCTCCCTGTCCCCCATCTCCACATAGCCCATGGCCTCAGCAGCGTCCAGGGTCTCGCTCATAGATACCGGCAGTCCTGCTTCGCGCAGCTCCGAGACGAAACCCGCCAGCACGTCGAGCATATGCAGCGCCTAGGTGGGACTGTCCCCGGCCACGACCAGATCGAGCTCCTTGGCAGCACGTTCGAGATCGCTCCGGTACTTCAATAGGACATTCAGCGTCGAACGGGCCGAGTCGGGATCCACCGACTCGACACCGAGCATCACGAGAGTGCGTGCCCAGTCGAGGGTCTCGGATATGGAGGGGTGCTTCTTCAGCTCCATCCCCCTCAGGGCACGCACTATGCGTGCAACCTGGTCTGCGAGCTCGGTGGTAATACCGGGCACTCTCTCGGAGACGATCTCGCGCTCGCGTTCCAGAGATGGATAGTCGAGATGGAGGTAGAGGCAGCGACGCTTGAGAGCCTCCGACAACTCTCGGGTGTTGTTAGAGGTGAGGAAGACCATGGGAATCCGCGTGGCACTCACGGTGCCGAGCTCTGGTATCGACACCTGGTACTCCGAGAGCACCTCCAGGAGCAGCGCTTCCGTCTCGAGCTCGAGGCGATCAACCTCGTCGACGAGCAGCACCACGGGATCGGTCGACCTGATGGCCTCCAGCAGAGGCCGCGCCAGGAGGAACTCCTCGGAGAATATGTCTTCCTCCAGCACCTTCCACCTGCCTTGACCAGATGGTGGGGTCCCAGGCTCTTCGCCTGCAATGGGCGCCACGACCTGCTCTGCCTGTATCCTCAGAAGCTGCTTGCGGTAATTCCATTCGTAGAGGGCCTTCGACTCGTCCAATCCCTCGTAGCACTGGAGACGCACCAGACGGCTCGCCGTCACGCGAGCCACGGACTTGGCAAGCTCTGTCTTGCCTGTACCTGCGGGACCCTCGACCAGTACTGGCTTGCCCAGCCGATCAGCGAGATGGACGACTCCGGCTATGCCCTCATCGGCGAGGTACCCGGCTGACCCAAGACGCTCTCGCACATCGGCTACCGAGGCGAATCGCGGATCCCCGGGATCGAGGAACGCCAGTGGCGTAACCCGGCTCGGCGGTGTCGAACTCTCCTCGGAACCCACCCCGCTCACTGCCGGATCTGCCCATCGCCGCGCACCACGTACTTCAGGCAGGTGAGCTCACGGAGTCCCATAGGCCCACGGGCATGTAGCTTCTGGGTGGAGATCCCGATCTCTGCGCCCAACCCGAGCTCGCCGCCATCGACAAACCGGGTAGACGCGTTAACCAGGACCGCCGCCGCGTCTACCTCATTGCAGAAGCGCTCGGCGGCTCTTAGATCCTCGGTGATTATCGCCTCGGAGTGCCCGGTGCCATAGCGCGCGATGTGAGCTATGGCCGATGACAGGTCGCCAACCACCGCCACCGACAACTTGAGATCCAGGAACTCCGTCGCGAAATCCTCATCGGTGGCCACTGCGATCCCTGGGAGGATAGCGCGGGTGCGCTCGTCGCCTAGAAGCTCCACACCGTCGAGTGCGCTTCGCATGCGCGGCAACACGTCAGCGGCGATATCGGCATGGACCAGCAGGGACTCCGCTGCATTGCACACACCCGGGCGCTGCATCTTGGCGTTGGCCATGATCGACACGGCCATCTCTATATCTGCTGCCTTGTCCACGTAGACGTGGCAGTTGCCGTCGCCATCTATCACTGCCGGCACAGTGGCGTTCTCCCTCACGGAAGCAATGAGGGATGGCCCTCCCCTCGGGATCAGACAATCAATCATTCCATCAAGCCGCATGAACTCCACGGCTGCCTCGTGACTCGTGTCCTCGACAAGCGTGACGGCATCCTCTGGCAGGCCGGCCTTGCCGAGCGCTTCGCGCAGGCACGAGACAATGGCCCGGTTCGACTCTATGGCGCTCGATGATCCGCGCAGCATGGTTGCGTTGCCCGACTTCAGGCATAGGCCTGCGGCATCGCTGGTCACGTTCGGGCGGTTCTCGTATATGACCCCTACCACCCCCAGGGGAACCCTCACCTGCTCGACACGAAGGCCGTTAGGCCGGCGCCAACCTCCCGCCACCTCCCCGACGGGATCCGGCAGCGAAGCCACCTGGCGCAACGCAGCGGCCATGGCGGCCAGCCTTGCCTCGGACAGGCCAAGGCGGTCAATCTGGGTAGCTCCCATCCCGCTGCCACGGCTCCTGTCGACATCCGCGGCGTTGGCAGACAGGAGCCAGTCGGAGCGCTGCTCGATCAGATCGGCTGCCTCCAGAAGAGCTGAGTCCTTAGCCGCTGTCCCGGCAGTCGCGATCTCTCTCGATGCCGCCTTGGCCTTCTGCCCGAGTGCGCGCAACGAAGCTCCCATAGTCCAAGGCTACCGCTGCAGCGCAAGCGACCCGGCACGCCGGTCATCGCCGGCCCAGGAAAGCCCGCCCGCGATGCGCCATGCTCGCACGAGGGCTATTGAGGAACCTCCGTGCCGCGGTTGCGTCAGGTGAGGATGACGAGGTCGTCACGGTTGATCACCTCGTGGGCCGCGCTGTCGGGGAGCTCGTCGGTGCGCCGGCCAGCCCACTTGGCAATGCCCTCCGCCCCGTGGCGGACCAGACCCTTGGCGAAGACGATCCCATCGGGGCCGGCTATCTCCACGGCATCGTAGGCTCCGAACTCACCGGTCACCGATACGACCCCTGCAGGCAGAAGCGAGGCTTCGCGCTCCATCAGGGCATAGCGTGCTCCTTCATCGACCACCAGGGTTCCCGAGGATGCCACCGCGAAGGCAATCCACAGCTTCCGCGCGGGAAGCACCCGCCTGCCGGTACGAAATACCGTGCCGATGCCTGGCTCGCCGTGCAATGCCCCCACGAGCACCCCGGGACGAGAAGCGTCGGCTATGACCGTCTCCACCCCGGACCATGCGGCTATCTTCGCCGCCGCCAGCTTGGAAGCCATGCCGCCACTTCCCACCTCGCTCCCGGCTCCGCCCGCCGCGGCCTCCAGGCGATGGTCGATCTCGACCACCTCCTCGATGAGAGTGGCCTCCTTGCCGGACCTCGGATCGGTCGTGAACAGGCCCTCGGTGTCGGTCAGCAGCACGAGCATGTCGGCTGCAACCAAGTGGGCCACGAGGGCAGCCAGCCTGTCGTTGTCCCCGAAGCGGATCTCGTCGTCGGAGGTGGCGTCATTCTCGTTGACCACAGGAACGACGCCCAGCTCCAGCAGGCGCGCGAGGGTCCTACGAGCGTGCAGGTACTGCTGGCGGTTGGCAAAATCCAGAGGTGCCAGCAGGACTTGGCCTACATGCAGCCCCCTACGCGAAAAGGAGTCGTCGTAGACCCGCATCAGCCGGTGCTGCCCGACAGCCGAGACGGCCTGCAACGTGACAGCATCCGTCGGCCTCGGACCGCCCCCCATCGCCGACCAGCCCGCGGCAATGGCACCGGAGCTCACCACCACGACGGAGTGGCCCTGCGACACGAGGTTCGACACCTCTTCACAGAGCTTGTCCACCGCGTCGGAGTCCACTTCCCCTCCCGCTGTTGTGACCGAGGAGGAGCCGATCTTCGCCACGACGGTACGCGGCACAACGGCAGCCTCACCGTAGCCATGCTCTGGCAGCGCGTGTGCGGAGAGGCGGCCCTGTCCTCCCCTGCTTTCCGGGCGGCTCACCGCGTGCTCCCGCGGCCAGGGCCGTCGCGCGATGGGACTCCCGCCGCTCCACCTGCTGCTCCTCCGGTACCCGTCTTACCCGACCTCTCGCGACGGGTAAGACGCCGGCTCGCGGCGCGTGAGGTGCCGCCTTGCATGCCGAGCACCTCTCTGGACGCGACATCTGGAACACCGAGCCCCTGCTGGTCGCGGTGGTAGGTAAAGGTGAGCTGGCCTAGATGCACCACATCGCCGTCACGCGCTCCGGCGCGCACGAGCATCCGCTCGACCCCGAGACGCCTTAGGCGGTCCTGGACGTACTCGGTAGCCTGGGAGTCGGTTAGATCGTTCAGTGCCACAGCTCGCAGGGCCGGGCGCCCACCTACTACAAACGATCCGTCATCGTTACGGGTGATCTCCACCTCTTCGGCGATCGGACGGTGGACCACGGTGTTCATCGGTTCCACCCTTCCAACAGCGCGCGCATCCACCACCAAACGGGCCATCTTGCCAATCAGCATGGGGATCCCCTCGCCTGTGACGGCAGATATCACCAGATCTGGATGAAAGCCCGGGTCTCCACCTCCACCACCGGCTAGATCCGCCTTCGAGCCTACGACCAGCCGAGGCCGGTCAACGAGCTCAGGTTGGTAGCGTCGCAGCTCCTCCATCAAGACGGCAACCTGCCCGGAGGGATGCCGCTCGGCTGACGGTCCCAGATCGACCAGCACCACGATCACACGCGCCCTCTCGACGTGGCGGAGGAAACGGTGACCCAGTCCCCTGCCCTCCGAAGCACCCTCAACCAGACCCGGCACGTCGGCAAGCACGAACTCCGTCTCATTGCCAGGAGAGCCCAGACGCACCACCCCCAGGTTCGGCACCAGGGTAGTGAACGGATAGTCCCCGATCTTCGGGCGCGCCGCCGACACTCGTGAGATCAGCGTGGACTTGCCAGCGTTGGGAAACCCGACCAGAGCTACGTCAGCCAGCAGCTTCAACTCCAGGTTGTACCAGCACTCCCCGCCTGGCTCGCCCTGCTCGGCAAATGCCGGTGCCCGGCGGCGGTTAGACAGGAAACGCGCGTTGCCGCGCCCGCCTCGCCCGCCGCGAGCCGCCATCCAACGATGGCCGGCCTCCACGAGATCCACGAGGATCGACCCGTCCGGTGCCCTCACGATCGTTCCCGCCGGGACCGGAACCTCCAGATCTTCGCCTCTGGCCCCGTGGCGCTGCTTACCCTGGCCGTGGCGCCCATCGCCCGCACGGCGATGGGGGTGATCCTTGAACGCCAGGAGAGATGCCCGATCTCCGGTGGCCACCAGCCATACGTCGCCGCCGTTCCCACCGTCGCCGCCGTCAGGGCCACCCTTTGCAACGTGGGCTTCCCGGCGAAACGACACTGAGCCGGCACCCCCGTCTCCAGCTTTGACGTGTACTTGGGCTTCGTCTACGAATCCTGGCATGCCTGCGATCCTAAACATAGATCCAGCGACCAGGGCCGCTTGTCCACGGCGGTACCTGACGTAGGGGCAGAGATGCGCCCCACCACGAAATGAGCCAGGGCGCGTTCTGGAGTCAGGACGGCGGCAACACCTCGACCAGCCGGCGACCCTTCCTGCTGCCGAACTTGACCTTGCCTTCGGTCAGGGCGAACAGCGTATCGTCGCCGCCTCGGCCTACATTGGCGCCCGGGTGGAAGTGTGTGCCCCGCTGGCGCACGATGATCGCACCTGCGGGAACAGACGTGCCCGCGAAGACCTTCACCCCAAGCCTCTGGGCGTTCGAGTCACGACCATTGCGAGTCGAACCGCCTCCCTTGGTCTTGGACAAGCTCCTACCTCCTCAGATGTTTCGCGACTGGCACGCTCAGCCCGCCGCTGGGACCGTGATCGATGTGATCTCGATGGTCGAATAATGCTGGCGATGACCATATCGGCGCCGATTGTTCGACTTGGGCTTGTAGGTGAAGCCCCTGATCTTCGGTCCTGGCTCCTCGCCCACGACACGCGCTGCGACCACCGCGCCCGACAGGTCCGATGGTGTCGCCATGACCCGGCTGCCATCAACTACCAGCACTGGGGCAAGCTCCACATCACCTCCGACGGGCAGCCCAAGGAGCTCCACGCGCAACCTCTGGCCTTCAGCCACCCGCTCCTGCTTTCCTCCGGTCCTGATCACCGCGTACATAGGAGTGACAGCTTACAGCAGGGAGTCGTCGAACACGATTCCACGCCCACCGCACACGCTGCACACCGAGGACAGGGACTCCACGAGGCCTTCGGACACCCGCTTGCGCGTCATCTCGACAAGACCAAGCTCGGAGATGTCGAATACCTGGGTACGCGTCTTGTCCCGGGAAAGGGCCGCCCGCAGCGCGGCCGCAACCTTCTCACGATTCTCGCGGATCTCCATGTCGATGAAGTCGATGACGATGATCCCTCCGATGTCACGCAAGCGCAGCTGACGTGCCACTTCGTCGGCAGCCTCCAGGTTGTTGCGGTACACGGTCTCTTCGAGGTTGGACTTGCCGACGTTCTTGCCGGTGTTCACATCAATGACCGTCAGAGCCTCGGTGCGCTCTATAATGAGCGACCCCCCTGAAGGCAACCAGACCTTCCGGTCCAAAGCCTTGTGAAGCTGCTCGTGAACATGGAACCGCTCGAACATCGGCAACGGCTCCGTGCTCGTGTCGTACAGCTCTATGCGCTCTGCGAGCTCGGGGTTGACCCCCTCGACATACTCGCGTACCTGAGCGTAGAGCGCCTGGTCGTCGATCACCACCGCCCTGTAGTCGCTGTTCAGCTCCTCACGCACTATCCGAACCGCTAGATCCGGCTCGCTCGACAGCAGGCCTGG
>JAJZJN010000178.1 GCA_021851165.1 Actinomycetes bacterium | reverse complement strand
CCAGCCATGGCCCTGGATCACGACGCCGTGATCACCGATCTGGACGGCGTCCTCTACGCTGCCCAGATCGTCGACAGAGGTATGCCTGCGAGACGGTCGCCCCAGGGCAGGGAGTCCCGGCCGGTGTAGAGGACGAACCCACCAGCGAAGCGGCTGCCGATTCTGTCGCGAAGCAAGGAGAGCCATTTGAAGTCGCCGGCGCTCAGGGTGGCAGCGGCCTTGACCTCGAGAGCGATGACGCGTCCGTCCGGCGACTCAAGCAGGGCATCGATTTCGGGTCCGGTGCGGTCGCGCCAGTGGAGTAGCGCCGGTTGGGTGTCGCTGTAGGGAACTTGCTTGCGCAGCTCCGCGAGCACAAACGTTTCGAGGAGGCGGCCAGCCGGATCGGGGTGCATGTCAGCAGCCAGCGAGACAGCCGAGACGTTGAGCATCCGGGCCGCCAGCCCACTGTCAAGCAGGGTGAGTTTCGCTGCCTTGGCGACCCGGCCGGCCAGGTTGTTCGACCACGCAGCGACGCGCTGCACAAGGTATAGAGTTTCAAGGAGGTCCAAGTATGGCGGGAGGGTCGTCTCGGGGATGCCGGACTCACGAGCGAGGGTTGCCTTGCTGACGCTTGACGCCGTGTGGGCAGCGAGAAGACGGAGCAGGGTCGGCAGATCACGGAGGTGGCGGAGCTGGGCGATGTCGGAGGCGTCGCGGGTGACGATGCGGGTCGTATAGTTGTCGAGCCAGGCTGCCCTGCGGCGGGGAGTCGAGCGGGCGACGACCTCGGGATAGCCCCCTTCGCAGACAAGGGCGAGATAGCCGGCCCGGTCGAGGGTGCCGGGAATGTCGAGGAATCGGTCGCCATCGAAGGCGCGGTCGATGAAGCGCTCGATATGGCTGGCGCGCTCGCCTTGAGAGAGCCCGAACAGCTCGATATTCTCAGCTCGGCCAGCCAAGCTGTCCTCTATCGCCGGAAGGCGTAAAAGGTTCGCCGATCCCGTAAGCAGGAACCGTCCGGGGCGCCGGTCACGGTCGACAGCAGTCTTCAGGGCGAGCATGAGTTCAGGAGCGCGTTGAACTTCGTCAATGCCAAGGCAGCCGTTGGGGAACTGCTCGACGAAGGTGACCGGATCTGCTGATGCTGCGCTGCGGAGATTGGCGTCGTCGAGTGACACGTATCGACCGGAGCGACGGGCGAGCACGTCCTGGACGAGCGTGCTCTTGCCGACCTGGCGTGCGCCTTGGACGACGGTGATCGGTGTATCGGAGAGGCTTTCCTCGATCAGGGACGCCGCATGCCGCGGAATGATCTGCACGTGACTCACCATATTGATCGCTTGGCGGAAACGCAATAGTCATATCGTGGAAACGCACCACCACTGAGGTGGGTTCGCAGCCTCTTCTCTCGTAGCCACTGACATCCTTTCCTGGGCTACGGTCAGGGTTTAGCGGTCCGCCGCCAAGACCGCGGGACGCTGTCCGGCGAGCCGGGGCGGGGTGAGGCCGGTTCCGGTCGGCGGCTCCTTTGTCCCTGGCGACCAGGTGGAATATGCGTCGACGAGCTCAGGGCATACCCACCCGCGCGGTCAGCTGGAGAGCCCTCCAGGAGAAAACACCTCGCGACCTGGTGAAAATAGAGCCGACCAGCGTCATCCGTACCAGCCGGTCACGTCGACGACCACGTTTGCCGATCCCGCAGAGTCGTAGATGGTGATATCGCCGGTCGGACCGAGTTCGACGACAACGAGGTTCGCCGCCGTTGTCTCGCCGGCCGACCAGCTCAAGCCACTGGCAACCGGCGCTGATCCCAAGCCATGCGGGTAGACCGTCAGGTAGCCGGCCGGCGTCGTATTGACAGAGGTTACGTTCAGAACGACCGCCTTGGTGCCGGCCGGCACGCCCCGTTGCCTGTGACCGCGATGTTCAACATCCTGTCTCGCCCTGGTGGCATGGTGGAATAAAGGGGTGTCTCACGTCAGCCTGACGGACAGGGGACAGCCGACAAGGTTGCGAACTTGGAGCCGGCTTCAGCCGGTGCGGAGCCCGGAGCAGAAGGTGCTGCGCGCGGAAGCGGGAACAAAGAGACGGGCACCAGCGCCGTTCACTAGTGTTGACTCGATGTTCCCGATGTCGTGCGAGGCGGCTGACGCTCCAGAGTTTGTGACCCCTGTAATCGCTGAAGTAGCTGGTGCAATCGAGGTGGTCTGATGGACCGGGCTGCCTGGCGTCTCCTTGGAGCAGCACTTGCGGCGCCGCTCGACTCGCTGTTCGGGGAGGCGGCGCCTCGCATCCACCCGGTGCGATTGTTTGGGGGCCTGATGGAGCAACTCGAAGAGCTGGTGTGGCACGACGGTGTGGCTGCGGGAGCCGCGTATGCGGCGATGGGTGTCGGGTTAGGTGTGCTCGTCGGCCGCGTGCTTGCTTGCCTTCGGCCTGGCAACGGGCGGTCGTCGCTCGGGCGTCTTACGAAGCGGCGCCTTCAGGGTCGGGAGTTGATTGCGTCTGCGTCTGCGGCTTACGTTTCTGTAGGAGCGAGGGCGCTCTTTGACTCAGCGCGTGATGTTTCTGTTGCCCTTGAAGCTGGCGATGTGGATTCGGCTCGACTCTTGGTGTCTTCCCTGGTCGGCAGGGATACGGATGGTCTTGGTGTCTCAGAGATCGCGCGCGCTGCGGTTGAGTCGGTTGCAGAGAACACCGTCGACGCCATCGTGGCGCCGATCATGTGGACCTGCGTGTTCGGTTCGCAGGGGGCTCTGGGCTACCGAGCGGTGAACACGCTTGACGCCATGGTCGGCTATCGTAATGCTCGCTATGAGAGGTTCGGCCGCGCCAGTGCTCGGATGGATGACGCTGCGGGATGGGCACCTGCCAGGATAACGGCGGCTCTCGTGATGCTGGTTCGCCCGAAGACCGCATGGGCGGTGCTGCGCTGCGTCTCACGAGACGCGCCAGGGCATCCGTCACCGAACGGAGGTGTCGCGGAGGCTGCCTTCGCGGCAGCTCTGGGTGTTCAGCTGGGCGGTTTGAATCGGTACCAGGGGAAGGTAGAGCAACGCTGCGTACTTGGCGAGGGGTCGAAGTGTGAACTTGAGGACATCGTTCGGAGCGTGGAGCTCGCGCAGGATGTCACGAGGGCAGCAACCGTGCTCGCAGGGCTTGCGGGGATCGTGTGGATCGCTGGCGCCAGCGTAGCGCGCACGGCGGACGCTCTTTCTCGTCGGAATGTGTTGGAGAACGGGTAGTGGATTCCGAAGCCCAGCAACGACGCTCATCTGGTGTTCCGGCGGCCGGGAGCCATGGCGGTGATGGTCAGCGCATTGCCATTGCGTTAGGTATTGACCCAGCGGAGGTGCTGGACCTGTCGATGAGCCTCAATCCACTTGCGCCTGACGTATCGAAGATCATTGCGGCTCATCTCGACTCGTTGAGGCTTTACCCAGATGCGAGCGAGGCTACGAGTCTGTTCGCAGAGGCACTTGGAGCCGACCCCTCTCAGGTGGTTCTCACGAACGGCGGCTCCGAGGCAATAATGCTGGTTGCCCAGGAGATCCAGCGCGCCTCGATCGTGGAACCCGAGTTCAGCCAGTACCGCAGGTACCTAGAAGTGGTCGATCCCAGCTACCCGAGGTTCCGTTCCAACCCGAACAATCCAACGGGCCAGCTGGCAGGGCCCGAGGAAGAGGCTCTTGTCTGGGACGAGGCGTTCTACCCCCTCGCAACCGGGTCCTGGAGTCGGGGAGATGCGCGCCATGGGTCGGTCGTCGTTGGTTCCTTCACAAAACTCATGGCGTGCCCGGGATTGAGGGTCGGCTATGTCGTTGCTCCTGACGATGTGATGGCCGCCAGGGTGGCGTCTCGCCAGGCGGAGTGGTCGGTCGGCGCGCTCGCGCTCGCATCTTTGCCTGATCTGCTCGCGGTTGCCGACCTCCCGCGCTGGGCCGCGGAGCTCTCTGGGTTGCGCTGCGATCTCATTGACCTACTTGAACGCTACGGCCTGAAGCCTGAGCCCTCTGATGCAAATTTCGTGCTGGTTCGGCAAGCAGGTGGTTTGCGGGAGATCTTGGCGAAGCGTGGTGTGGTTGTGAGGGACTGCAGGAACTTCGGGCTCGACGGTTGTGTTCGTATAGCGGTGCCGGACGCCGCTGGCTTGGAGAAACTTGAGGTAGCTCTTGAGCGAGCAGGCTATGAAGTGGACTCGAGTTTTCGGGGCGCGGCTGGATGAAGGGCGGCCTCATGGTCTGTGGAACTGCGAGCGATGTTGGCAAGAGCCATCTTGTTGCCGGGCTGTGCAGGCTGCTAGCACG
>JAJZJN010000031.1 GCA_021851165.1 Actinomycetes bacterium | reverse complement strand
CACTCGGCTCAGGCACCCCCTGAGCCTCACGGCGTGAACCTCGCCGCAGATGCCGGGGCTATTCCGACATCTGGCTCGCGTCCGTCGCATCGTCTCGGGTTCGATGACTCGTCTCCGAGCGTCAAGGTGGTCCCATGCAGCGACACCGTTGCCGCTGCGCCTCTCGTCCTTGCACGCCAGGACGGAGTCGATATCCGATTGGCCAGGTATGGCCAACTCGGGGAGTAACGGTAGGGACATGCAGGCGCGTACCTGATGGCGACTGGCAGTCTGAGCTATGTGCACCGGGCACGTAGCCATATCCTGATCCAACACGTATGTCGAATGGCGAAGTTGAGCCACGAAGCCGCTCAGGATGAACGGCACCGCAGCCCTCGATATTGCCCCGCCACGAAGCCAGGTTGTGCAGTCTGGCAGGCCATGCGCCATGGCGTGATAGCCCGCTCAAGAATGCGCCGACGGTGGCCGATATCACCTATGCCGGATGGTGCTGGCAGGGCCTCTAGAGCTGCTCACGCTTCCAATCGATCGTCAGGCTGGGACTCCGTGAGCCAGAGCGTTCGCAGCGACGGTGCGGATCGATGCCTCCTTGCACGGGGCCGCGACGAGAAGGGAACGGTGACTTGGAGGAGGGTAGATGCCGTGGGCGGCTCATCGTGCATCGCGACGGCAGTGTCATCGCATGCACGGAGCAACTCGACGGCCGGGAGTGCCCCGGATACGACCCCGCGTGGCATCTGGGGCAGCTCACCTGCAACCGCATCCTCGACGGGATTCCTTGCACCTACTGCGATACGCCGGGCGGGCTCGCAAGTCCGGGTGGGCTGGTCACGCAGTTGGCGCAGGCATGCCTGTGGGCGGCACTCTGCCTACGCCGGGAGTGACATCGCCAGGGGCGCTCTTCACGGACTCGGCATCACCCGGCAGCCTCGGGGCCTCGGCCGGCTGTGTTCTCAGCCTGGGCAGGGCTTCGGGATGCTCGGATTGGAGGTAGGCGATGAGGCGCTCACGGACCTCGCATTGCAGATCCCAGGAAGTCGAGGAGTCCTTGGCGCTCATCAGGGCCCTTATCTGAAGGGTCTCGGTACCGGCCTCCGTGACCTGGAGGCTCCATGCCTTCCCGTCGAAGCGCGGGGAGGAGGTGAGGATCTCTCCGAGCTTCTGGCGGATCTCGTCAATCGGTGCGAGGTAGTCCACGTACAGATGTGCCCATCCCAGGACATCTGCGCCGCGCCGCGTCCAATTCTCGAAGGGGTTCGAGATGAAGTAGGAGATCGGGAGGACCAGCCGGCGCAGGTCCCAGACGCGGACTACCACATAGGTGAGGCCGATCTCTTCGATCCTGCCCCAGTGTCCCTCGACTACCACGACATCGTCCACGGTGATGGGCTGGGTGATGGCGATCTGGATGCCGGCTATTACGTTGGTGGCTACCGGCTTGGCCGCCAGTCCGCCGACGATGCCTATTATGCCTGCCGAAGCGAGCAGGCTGGCTCCTACCGCCCTGATCTGGGGGAAGCTGAGCAGCACCACCGACAGGGCTAGTATGAAGACCACTACAGCGACTACTCGCCTGAGCACCTGGACCTGCGTGTGGAGCTGCCTTGACCTCAGATTGTTCTCTGCGTCGAGGCGATACTTCGATGACACCACATCCTCGAGGACGTAGGTAAGCCCCACGACCAGCCAGGCCACGCCGCCGGCGAACGCGATGACCAAGATGTGGTCGATCAGCGATGCTATCCACGGAGCAATTCTCACCGTCGGGCGGGCCAGGGCCACCCCGAACGCAGGCGTGAGCAGGCGTACGGGATTGGTCACGTGCTTGGCCAGGGAGCCCTCGATGAGGCCTGTCTTTCCCTGCCGCGCCCGGCGCAGGAAGGCGAAACCGAGCCATTGGGCTACCAAGCCGGCCAATCCTGCCCCGCCGAGAGACGCCACCGCTGTGATCCAGTCAGAAGACATGTGACAAAGCCTGGCACGCCCACAGGCCCATCCCCGAACAGGCCCAGCCCCGTCGTCGTTACGGTATCTTGATCTCCTTCAGGCCAGCCTGTCGGGCGCTACTGTGGCTCCATGCCTTCCGACAAGCCGCAATGGGCCGAGCTGTACCGCGAGGTGGTGACCTCCGGGCTATGCACAGGATGCGCCGGGTGCGTGGTGGTGTGTCCCCATGACGTGCTGCGCTACGACGACGCTGCCGGTGGTGGGACCTGGCGACCGTGGAAAGTGGACGAGGACGGCGGCCCGGAGGACTGTACCCACGGGATACGCGGGTGCACCATGTGCACGCGTGCATGTCCGCGGTTCAGGACGTGGGAGACCGAGGCCGACGTGCACCTCTTCGGTCGACCGCGTGACCCGGGCGAGGTAGCTGGAGTCTCGGACCAGATCGTGCTGGCACGGGCTGCGGATCCCGAGGTCCGGTCGGCCGGCCAGGATGGAGGGCTGGTTTCGGCGATCCTGATCTGGGCCATCGAGCATGACGTGGTGGATGCTGCACTGGTGTCCAGCCTCGAGGGAGACGGGACCTCGTGGAGACCGGTCCCGTCGGTAGCCCGGAACCGGTCCGAAGTGCTCGCTGGAGGTGGCTCGCGGTACACCTACAGTGTGAACACGCTTGCCTATCCGAAGGCCGTGGAGGCCGGCGCCGAGCGGATCGCTTTGGTGGGTATGGGTTGCCAGGCATCGCTACCGGCGATGGTGTCGGCTCGCAAGGCCGGGAAGATAGCCCGAAGGCTGGCTCTGAGCATAGGCCTGCTGTGCTCGAAAACGTTCGACGATGCAATATTCGCCGATCTGTTCGACACCAAGTACGGGCTGCGCCGTGAGGAGATATCCAAGATCGACATCAAGGGCGTGTTCAAGATCTGGATGCGCGATGGCGAGTACCACGAGGTGCCCCTGAAGGAGGGTCGCGCATTCACGAGGCAAGGATGCCTGGCGTGTCCGGATTTCGCAGCCGAGCATGCCGACATCTCTGCTGGTGGCATCGGCTCTCTGGATGGGTGGACGCTGACCTTGGTGCGTACCAGTCGGGGAAGCGAGGTGTTCCAGGGACTTGTCGGCGATGGCATGGTGGAGACGAGACCGGTGAGCGACGATCCCGGGGTGCTCGATCTGCTCCAGAAGCTGTCACGCGCGAGCCGGCGCCGGTGGCCCGAGGGAGCGGAGCCCGCTGCACGGCAGGCGAAACTGCCGGGTTGACGCGGGGATGTGTCCTGCGGGCATACCGCATGGAGGCTCCTCGGCCGGTTTGCCTTCAATCGAGTTCGGCCAGGCTGCGGGACCGCATCAGGACCGCGTCGAGCATCTCCTCGGTGAGCGTGCCGGTGAATGTGTTCTGCTGGCTGGGATGGTACGAGCACAGCACCATCAGCCCCCCTGGTGCTCGCACCTCCATTCCATGGCCGAACGCCGGCCGCGGGCGTATGCCCAGAATTCCTGCCAAGGCGTGGTAGGCAAAGGCTCCAAGGGCGACGGCCACCTTTGCTTGGCTCAACAAAGCCAGCTCGCGCCGTAGGAAGGGGCTGCAACTATCGCGTTCGGAAGGGGTGGGCCGGTTGGCAGGCGGGCAGCACTTGACGACTGCTGTTACCCATGCTTTTTCCAGGGCCAGCCCGTCGTCGGCCGCCCGGCTGGTCGGCTGGTTCGTGAATCCTGCACGCCACAGGGCGGCGAACAGATAGTCACCCGAGCGATCGCCGGTGAACATACGTCCTGTCCGGTTGGCCCCGTGGGCGGCGGGAGCCAGGCCGACCAGGACCACTGCTGCGCCGGGGTCACCGAAGCCAGGCACGGGTTTGCCCCAGTATTCCTGGTCGGCGAAGGCCGCCCGTTTGTCGTGGGCGACCTGCTCCCGCCAGGCGACCAGTCGCGGGCAGGCACGGCACGCGACGATCTCCCCGGCCAACTGATCGAGCACGGCCAACTGATCGAGCACGGCCAACAGCGTACGATGGCTGGACGTGCCTTCCCGCCGCCTCAGACCGACCATTGCGATCCTGGTCCGCCATGGGCTGACCGCGACGACTGGCACTGTGCTGCCTGGAAGGGCGAAGGGCCTCCACCTCGCTGGGCAGGGAGCTCGCCAGGCGGCCGCGGTGGCGCAGCGCATAGCTTCACTTCGGCATTCCCCGGTGGCCGTCTACGCGTCTCCGCTCGAGCGCGCCGTCGAAACGGCACGACCCATAGCCGACATGTTGGGGTTGGAACTGGACGTAGAGCGAGGGCTGCTCGAATGTGACTTCGGCGACTGGACGGGTGAGCCACTCGCTAGGCTACGCCGCCGCAGGGAGTGGAGCTCCGTGCAATACAGGCCGGCCGGCTTCAGGTTTCCGGGGGGGGAGTCGATCCGTGAGATGCAAGAGCGGGCGGTCGGGACGATCGATGCACTAGTCGAGCGTCACCGCGGCGAGAGCTTCGTGGCTGTCTCCCACGCCGATCCGATCAAGGCCGTTGTCGCATCGGCAGCCGGCACGCCGCTGGACCTGTTCCAGCGCTTCGTGATCGCACCGTGCTCGGTCAGTGCCATCGCCTACGGGGAGGACGGCCCGAGTGTGTTGTGCACGAGCTCGACCGCATCGCTTGACGAGGCAGGGCTGGTGTGAGCCCGGCTGTAGACCTCGGTGATCTCGACCGTTTCACGGTGGGTGCCGTGGGCCCTCCCGGTCGCCGTGTCTTCCTGCTGCAGTGCCACAGCGCCTCGACGGTATTGACCTTGAAGGTCGAGAAGCAGCAGGTAGCGGTCCTCGCTGAATATCTGGGCCGTCTGATTCCAACCCTCGATCGTCCAGGGACTCTCCCTCGTGATCTCGACCTAGAGGGGTCGAGTGAGCCTGACTGGGTGATAGGCACCCTGGGGGTCAGCTACGAAGAGGTGATCGACCGCATAGTGATTGTCGCCGAGGAAATGGTCGGCGAGGATGAAGAAGGGGAGTCGGCGCGCTTCGCCGTCACGCGCGAGCAGGCCGCGGCATTCGCGATACGAGCCACGACCCTGGTGGCATCCGGTCGCCCGTCCTGCCCGCTGTGTGGATTCCCTCTGGATCCCTCTGGACACGCGTGCCCGCGGACGAACGGCCACCGGCCACCGGTTTCCTGACCCTCCTCGGCGAGGGCGAGGTGGAGATCCTTGGGCGGCTGCCGTGGAGCTCGAATCACACCCTTGCGGTCAAGTGCAGCCATGATGGCAAGGAGTTGCTCGCCGTCTATAAGCCACGATCAGGTGAGCGGCCACTGGCAGACTTCCCACCTGGTTTGTTCAGACGTGAGGTGGCAGCCTACGAGCTGTCGGCGGCGCTCGGATGGGACGTGGTTCCCGAGACGGTCGAGCGGGGAGAGCTGTCCTATGGTCCTGGATCGCTCCAGCGCTTCGTGCCGGCCGACTTCACCGAGCACTACTTCACATTCAAGGCCGACCCTGCCCACGAGCACCGGCTGGCAGCTATATGCGCCTTCGACATCGTGGCGAACAACGCAGACCGCAAGAGCGGGCACTGCATCTTGGGCGATGACGGGTTGATATGGGCAATAGATCATGGCCTGTGCTTCAACGAGGCGCCGAAGCTCCGCACCGTAATATGGGAGCTCGCGGGCCGGCTGTTGCCGGACGGTTTCGTTGACGCTCTTGTCCGCGTTGTGGACGAGCCACCTGAAGCCCTGGATCTCCTGCTCGACTCGCGTGAGGTGGATAGCCTCCGACGCCGAGCAGCAGCTCTCGCGACGGCGGGGCGTTTCCCGCAGCCCCCTCCGGCCGGCCCTGTGTACCCGTGGCCACCCGTTTAGCCCGAGGCATGCAGCGCGATCAACGTGGCGGCACGAACACCTCGAACACCTCCGTGCTTTCTGGGGCGAGAACTCGCCACCCTTCCTGCGGCATGGACATGCCCACCAGGGCGCCGGTGGGCATACCGTCGTAGACGAGCCCACCGTGAACGCCGGGCGCAACTGTTCCCGTCAGGTGCCTGACAAGGTGGCTGATGGTCGGATTGTGCCCGACAAGCATCACCGAGACGATCTCGGCGGGAAGCTCGCGCAAGCGGTTCGTCACCTCGTCGACATCTGCACGGTAGAGGAACTGCTCTACTTCGAGCCGTACGCCAGGCAAGCCGGCCATGGCAAGCTCGGCGGTCTCGAGCGCTCGCGTGGCCGGTGAGCAGACGACGAGCTCGGGCAGCGTGCCTCGCAGGGGTCCGTGCTGCAGCTCGACGAAACGGGCGGCGACAGCCCGTGCCTGGCGTATGCCCCGATGGGTGATGTGGCGCGACAGATCGTCTTTCGAGGGCTGGGTGTCCCCCGATGACGGGCCAACGCGGGACGGGCCAACGCGGGACGGGCCAACGCGGGACGGGCCAACGCGGGACGGGCCGACAGGCTCGGCCTTTGCGTGTCGCAGAAGCCATATGTGTCGATGTGCCGTGGCGGCCTCGGCCGTGGTGTAGTCCACCTGACGGGCTCAGCCTGGCTTGGTCCCGATCACGACGAGCTGGGCAGCCAGCGTGAACCGGCTTGTCACCTGCTCGGCTGAGGCGATCTCCATGCACTCGTCGAACTCCTGAGGGCTCATGGCGCCATCCTGGATGATCTCTTCACGGGTCTGGGCCAACCGCGAGAGCGTGAAGGCAAGGCCGGGGTCGCTGACGGAGGCGGGAACGTGCATTGCCTGTGGGAGGACAACGGTCAGGGAGACATCGAGTCCTGCCGCATCGAGGTAAGTCGACAGCTTGCGACCGACATGCCGATCGCCGCCACGGTGCTCCTGGACGGCGGCGTATGCATGCTGTAGGCGCTCCAGGGCATCACTTGGCTCGGGGTAGGTGATTCCCAGCTGGTCGTCGACGTCGATTACACAGAGGTGTCCCCCAGGCTTCAGGGCTCCTACGAGCTGGTCCGTTGCAAGCTCAGGGTCCGTGAGGTGCTGGTACACGAAGCGGGAGATGATGAAGTCGTAGCGCGCTTGTTCGGACGACAGGTCGTAGAGGTCGCCTTCCACGAACTGCAGGGCGGCACCGTGATCGAACCACTGATCGGCATCAAGTCGTGCGGCAACCTGGCGCCCCGTGTCTAGCAGACCCGTGTCGATGTCCATGCCCACTACGTTCAAGGCGCACTGGCCGGCGAGTTCCATTGCGAGCAGCCCGAAACCGGCTCCGGCGTCGAGCACAGACCAACCTGGCTGGATGGCGAGCATGTGCAGCAGGATTCGTTGAACCGGCGCGGTGGCGAGCATCTGTTCGATACGCCAGGCATCCGGGTGGTGGGGAGCCTTCTCGAGCTGAGCCGTCCATGCCCGGTCCAGCGCATCCCACTTGCTCGGGTCGATGTGCATCGCTCGTACCCTATCGGGGTGCCCCGGTCGAGTCGAGGCCGAGTCGCCAACGAGCCGGCTGCGCGTCGGAGCCGAGAGGAGCTGAACGGCGGTCTCGGGCTTCGGACAAATACCGCGTCGGGGTGCTAAAGGTCCGGTGGCCTACGGCCGATACGAGTTGGAGCCGAGCATAGGAAGCTCAGCGGATCACCCAGGATGGGAACAGCGAGGCGTGCATGGGCGCGCCGTACCAGTAACCAGATGTGAGGTGATTCCCTTGGGGGAGCCGGTCATCGGCATCCTGCGGTTTGCCGTGAACAGCCTCGACCTGCAGCAGCAGGCCGCTGCCAACAACATAGCGAATGCCCAGACGCCGGACTTCACGGCGACCGAGGTGAGTTTCCAGAACAGCCTCCAGGCCGCTCTGCAATCCCCCTCGCCTGGGGCCACGGCTGCCGCGACTACCTATGCGTCGCCTGCGGCACCGGCGAGCGACGGCAACAACGTGGACGTGACCCAGGAGATGATGACGCTCGAACGCTCCACCTTGCAGTCCCAGACGATGGTCGAGCTGCTCAACGATCAGTTCCGTATGGTCCGCGGGGCGATGGGAGGTGGGTTCTCATGACGATGTTCGGTGCACTCCCGATATCCGGCTCCGGTATGGAGGTCGCCCAGAGCTGGATCGACGCAACCGGCGGCAACATAGCGAACATGAACGACCTGGCACCGGGGAACCTTCCCGCTGCCTACCGGGAGCAGGAGGTCGTAGCGGCTCCGTTGCCGTCGAGCTCCCCGGCGACACCTGGCGAAGGCGTCGGGCTGGCGGGCATTCTCCTGGGCCCGTCCAACGGGAAGCTTGCCTACGATCCCTCCAGCCCTCTAGCGGATGCCCAGGGGTACGTGAAGTACCCCTCGGTGAACCTCGCTCAGCAGATGGTGAACCTGGTGATGGCTCAGACGAGCTACCAAGCCAATGCGGCGGTCGTCGCGCGTGCCAAGCAGGTCTACCAATCCGCCCTAACGCTCGGAAGCTGATAGCCAATGGCAGTCCCAGGTCTACCGCCATTGCCGCCCCCTTCCAGTGCAGGGGCCGCCGGTGGAACCGGAATCGCATCGGGCCTCTCCGGCTCGTCGTCACCAACCCCCGCGTCTGCGAGTGGTGGGTTCTCCAACGCGATCTCGAACGCGATCGATTCGCTCCAGCAGACTCAGAATCAGGCAAGCGTCGCGGCCACCCAGGCCGCGGCAGGCCAGGGAAGTGTCTCCAACGCGCTCATAGTGGCCACGGAGGCATCTCTTGCAACCCAGCTCACCGTGACGCTTACCACGAAGGCCGTACAGGCTTTCACGACTGTGATGAACATGTCGCTATGAGCCGATTGCAGGCAGGGAAGGCAACGACAGGGGCTCTCGGGGTGATGGAGAGGGGAGGCGATGGCTCTCGTTCCGGCAGGAGAAGTTGATCGCGTCAAGGAGCACCTGAGGCGCTTTGCCAGCGGGTTCACTCCCGGCCAGAAGGCGGTAACCGTCATAGGAGTCCTGGCCGTCCTGCTCGGTGCCGTGTTCTTCATGAACTTTGCCTCCCGGCCGAGCTACGCGCCGCTGTTCACCGGCCTGCAGCCCACGGACGCGGGGTCGATAACCCAGCATCTGGCTGCGGACAAGGTGCCCTACGAGCTTGCCAATGGTGGGACGACCGTTCTTGTCCCGGCCAACCAGGTGGATCAGCAACGCCTGGCCCTGGCCCAAGCCGGCCTGCCGACGAGTGGTCCGGTCGGTTTGTCGCTGCTGGACAAGGTCGGCATCACCACCTCGCAGTTCACCCAGCAGGCCGATTACCAGCGGGCGCTGCAGGGCCAGCTCGAACAGACGATAGATGCCATCCACGGGGTGTCAGGTTCGATCGTCGACCTGGCAATGCCCACCCAGAGCGCGTTTGCCGTGACCCCGCCCAACCCGACGGGCGCTTCGGTGGTGGTCGACCTGGCTCCTGGCGCCTCGTTGACTCCTGGCGAGGTTCAGGCGATCGTCCACCTGGTCGCATCGAGCGTGCCGGACCTTGCTCCCGGGGAGGTCACGGTGGCCGATAACCAGGGAGATCTTCTGTCGGGTCCCGGCGTTCAGAACGCCGTGAGCGGCCAGCAGAGCCAGACCTCGGCCGAGGACCAGCTCGTCGCGAGCAAGGTTTCGTCGCTGCTCGATGGCGTGCTCGGTACCGGTAACGCCGACGTGCAGGTCAACTCCGTGCTCGACTTCTCGAAGACCACCACGACCACGCATGCACTGCAGACCACCCCAGCCGGCACTCCAATAACGGTACCTACGCAGAGCACGTCAAGCAGCCAGTCGCTGTCAGGAGCCTCATCGGCAGCCGGCGGGGTTCTAGGCACCGGGGTTCCCGCCTTGAACGCGACGGGACCTGTGACCTACACGAAGAAGAGCAGCTCCGCCAGCACGGCTGTCGGGACGATCGACACGACAACTCACCAGGCTCCGGGTTCTGTCACGCGGGAGTCCGTAGCCGTGCTCGTCAACTCGAAGGCGCTGAAGGGAATGGGACCCGGTGCCGTCAAGACGCTCCAGAGCGAGGTTGCCGCAGCCGCGGGGATCAACCCGGCTCGTGGGGATGTCCTGTCGTTCAGCGCGATTCCGTTCTCCTCGGCGGCATCGGCAGCTGCCGCGAAGGCAGCCGCCGCAGCCGCAGCCGCGGACAAACGCAGCCAGCTCTTCGCAATGGCGCGTGATGGCCTCCTCGTGCTGGCGGTGCTCGTGGTGCTGTTCCTCCTGTGGCGCTCCTCCAAGCGGGCAAGTGTGAACCGGGCGCCGGTGGTTCTCCCCCGGCCTATGTCGTCGTTCCAGCCCGTGCCGGAGGCCGCCGCTCTGGCCGCCGCTGCGACCTCTCAGGTGCCGGCAGTCAACCTTGGCAGCCTGGGTCGGGGAGGAGAGATACGCAAGGATGTCGCCGATTTCATAGATTCCCAGCCCGAGGACGTCGCTGCCCTGCTTCGGAACTGGATGAACGAAGAGCAGCGCTCCGGCACTCCGAAGGCGGCGGGATGAGCGCGGGACAGGCAACGACAGTCTGGCGGAAGATCCGCGGGAGGAAGCTCTGATGGCGACGGCGCTGAAGGGATCCCAGAAGGCGGCTGCCATGCTGGCCCAGCTCGGCACCGAGAGGGCGGCTCTGGTGCTGAAGAACATGACAGAGGTGGAGGTGGTGACCCTCCTGCAGGAGATGGCCCAGCTCCCACCGCTCGAGATGGACGATGTGAACCGGCTGGTCCAGGAGTTCGCCAACAGGGTGGTGGCTTTGGCGTCGGTCGGTCAGGGAGGTATGGATGCCGCCCGTAAGCTGCTGCGCGAGCGCCTTGGCGCAGCGAGAGCCGACGAGGTGCTGGCGCAGCTCGCATCGAGCAGCTTCGCCCACCCGCTGTCGTTCCTCCAGCGTGTCGACGCGGCACAGGTGGCGAGCTTCCTCGCCGACGAGCATCCCCAGATCGTATCTCTCGTCCTCACGCACCTCCCACCCGATTTCGCGGCGGAGGTCCTGAAGGAGCTCAGCTCCGAGCTCCATGCCCAGGTGGCGTACCGCATTGCCACGCTCGGTCGGGTCCAGCCTGAGGTGGTCGAGCAGGTGGCAGAGGTTCTCCAGCGCAAGCTGTCGGTTGCGATGGGCAGCGGGGGTGCTGCTCTGCTCGTGGGTGGTGTCCAGGGGCTCGTGGGCATCCTGAACAACTCCGACAGAGCGTCGGAGAAGGAGATCCTGACGGCCCTGGAGGGGATGGACGCCGACCTAGCGGAAGAGGTGCGCAGCCAGATGTTCGTCTTCGACGATGTCGTCAGGCTGGATGACCGTACCCTCCAGCGAGTGCTGCGGCATGTGGTCCCGAAGGATCTGGCGCTTGCCCTGAAGGGCGTCGACGAGGCGGTCCGGGAGAAGTTCGCGCGCAATGTCTCAGAGCGCGCTGCAGAGGATCTCCGCGAGGAGATCGAGATCCTCGGGCCTACCCGGGTGTCGATAGTGGAGCAGGCGCAGCAGGGAATCGTGAGGACAGTCCGCGAGCTCGAGGCCCAGGGGGAGATAGTCCTCGTGAGGGGTGAAGATGAGCTGGTGGGATGAGGTAGTGGTGGCTCGCCGCGGCTCAGGGGGAAGGGTGGTCCCGGCCGGGGCCGCCAAGCATGCCGAGCCGGCCTCGTTCGCTCCGCTCGACGGGCGGGACCGGCGCATTGCGGGTAGGCGCATTGCGGATAGGCGCGTGGAGGATCGACCCGACGGGTTTCGCCAGGGCGCAGAGCAGGGCACACCAGCCGGTGCAGTGGATGCCACTGCGTCCTCGTGGGAGCTCCAGACCGCTCAGCAGGCAGGAGCAGTTGGCTATACGGTTGCGGATCGTATCGCCGAGGCAAGACGCGAAGGCTACGAGGTCGGTTTCGAGGAGGGATTCGCTGCCGGTAAGGCGGCAGCAGCCTCCGCAATGGAGGACCGGCGGATGGACCTGGTGGCTCGGGCTGCCGCAGCACTGGAGGAAGTAGTCGGATCGGTGGCTTCGGGCAGGGCATCTGCCCTCGCAGTAGCCCAGCAGGATGCGGCAGATCTCGCCTTTGCCCTCACTAGGACGCTCGTGGGGCGTGAGCTGGCTCTGGCTACCAGCCCCGGCATGGATGCCGTCCGTCGGGCGCTGGACCTCTCCCCCTCGGGAGTGGACCTGTTCGTCCACCTGAATCCCAAGGATGCGGCGGACCTCCCTGATCTCGATTCCATGCCCGAGGTCATACGGCGTGTACAGGGCTGCCGCCTGAGCGTGGTTCCCGACCCGGACATCGAGCCGGGTGGATGCGTGGTCGAAGCCGGAGCCTGCCGGATCGACGCCCAGATAGCAACGGCGCTGGAGCGTGTGAGGCGCGTCCTGGTCGATTCGCAGCCCGCCGAATCGGTTCCGCCGGTCAGCCTGCTCGACGCACCTGTTGGGCTCGAAGGGCTTGCAGGATGTTAGGAGGCGGGTCATGACCTTGGCCCCGGAGCTTCTGGAGGATGTGAAGCGAGCTGCCACCCCACGCCGCATCGGGCGTGTGCGCCAGTTCGTGGGGCTAACGATCGAGGTGGAAGGGATCCAAGGAGCCATCGGGGATGCGGTGAGAGTCTGGCGCGAGGGAGGCTTCGTCGATGCCGAGGTGGTGGCCATTCACGGGTCGTCGCTCGCGTGCCTGCCCTACGGGGAGCCCAGGGGTGTTCGCTACGATGCACCGGTCGAGGCACTTGGCCGTTCCTTCACAGTCCCGGTCGGCACAGAGCTGCTCGGCCGGGTACTTGACGGCTTGGGCAATCCCATAGACGGCGGCCCATCCATAGACGGTGTCGAACGCGCGACGATAGACGGTACCCCGCCGCGGCCCCTCGAGCGGCGCCTGATCGACCGCCAGCTAGGTCTGGGTGTGCGGGCTGTCGACACCCTGGTTCCCTGCGGACGTGGCCAACGGCTGGGCATTTTCGCAGGATCGGGGGTGGGCAAGTCGAGCCTGCTGTCGATGATCGTGCGGGGGACCGAGGCAGATGTGTCGGTCCTGGCGCTGGTAGGCGAGCGGGGAAGGGAGGTCAGGGAGTTCGTCGAGCATGACCTCGGGCCGGAGGGGCTTGCTCGCTCCGTGGTAGTGGTGGCAACGTCCGACGAGCCGGCTTTGGTGCGCATACGCGCTGCGTTTGCCGCGACGCGCATAGCCGAGTGGTTCCGCGACCAGGGCAGGGATGTCGTACTGATGATGGACAGTCTCACCCGGTTTGCAATGGCCCAGCGTGAGGTGGGACTCGCTGCAGGCGAACCGCCGGCTACCCGTGGCTACCCGCCCTCGGTGTTCTCACTCCTGCCGCGCCTGCTCGAGAGGGCCGGAGTGGCTGACCGTGGCAGCATCACCGGCCTCTACACCGTCCTGGTCGAGGGCGACGACATGAACGAGCCGGTAGCCGACGCGTCGAGGGCCGTCCTGGATGGTCATATCGTACTGTCGCGCCGGCTCGCGACGGCAGGTCACTTCCCGAGCATCGAGGTCCTCGAGTCGATATCGCGCCTCGAGCCGGCCATAGTTCCCCAGGAGCGCCGCCGCCTTGCGCGTGAGCTGAGGAGGATGCTCAGCGCCTATCGAGATGCCCGCGACCTGGTGGAGGTCGGCGCCTATGCGAAGGGGTCGAACCCGGTTGTCGACAGGGCGCTCGAGCTCATGGAGCCGATGGAGGAGTATCTATGCCAGGATCTTCTCGATACCTCGGATACCGAGGGAGCGTGGGACCGGCTGTCGGCGCTCCTGGAGGATGGGTCTGGCCCGGGAGCGACTCGGAGGTCTGAGGGGATTGAACAGGGAGCCACCCCGTGAGACCGTACAGATTCCGTCTGGAGAGCCTCCTGCGCCTGCGCCGTGCCCAGGAGCAGGCGGCTCGTTATGCACTTGCGGCGGCCAACGCCGCCGTGAGGAGCACAGGGAGCGTTCTTGCCTATCGCCAGGCTGCATATGAGGTGCTGCCTCGCTCGTCAGGGTCCGTGCCGATGGACGATTTTCGCCGGGAGGAGACAGAGTCCGTGCTGGCGGCACAGTCCCTGCTTGGCGCCAGGTCCCGCTACATGAGAGCCGTCGAGGAGTCGAGCCGCCGCCAGGAGGCCTGGATGCGGTCGCGCATGGCTGTCACCGTGCTCGATCGCCTGGATGCGCGGAGGCGCAGCGAGCACCGTCTGGAAGAGCAGCGTGAGGAGACGAAAGCCACTGATGACGTAGTGGGTGCGCGTCTGGTCGGCAAGGCCGTGGCTCTGGGCAACGCTCATGGCAATGGCAATGGCAATGGCAATGGCAATGGCAATGGCAATGGCAATGGCAATGGCAATGGCAATGGCAGCTCCGATCTGCACAACCACCCGGCGTCCTACCGATCGGGGACGGGCCGATGACATTGTCTGCTGCGCAGAGTGCCACACAGGTACCGGGTGAACCAGGTGTGCTGACCAGGATCCAGGCCAACCTCCAGGCGGTCGCACTGGACGCGGGCCAGGGGAATTTCTCAGCGGCCCTGGCCGCTGCCGAGAACGCCCTGGGCGTGGTGACCGGTCAGCAGAGCACGTCGGGTACCTCAGCGCCTGGCAGCGCATACCAGGCCGGGTCTGTCTCATCTCTCGGATTTTCGCTTCCTCCGACCGGCTCCGGAGTGACCGGAAGTCAGGTAGTGAGTGAAGCCGAGCGCTACCTAGGCGTTCCCTACCAGTGGGGGGGCACGAGCCGGGCGACCGGCTTCGACTGTTCGGGACTGGTCCAGCATGTCTACTCGGACCTCGGGGTTTACCTCCCGCGCACTAGCCAGGAGCAGGCGCAGGTGGGTATTCCGATATCTAGCCTTGCCCAGGCGCAGCCCGGGGACCTGCTGTTCTTCGAGCCGGGTCCTGGTGGTCCCGGGCACGTGGGCATATACCTAGGCGGTGGGGAGATGATCGATGCCCCCCATACGGGTACCGTGGTCCAGCTCCAGCAGGTGACCACTGCACCCTGCGAGATACGCCGGGTGCTTCCGGCAGCCGGTTCCGGCGGCTCTGCCGCCACGGGCTCGCTGGCAGAAACGCGCGCACTGTCGGCATGGACTAACGCCGGCCTTCCGGTCTTGCCTGGTTCTGCCGGGACACGCCTGGAGGCGATGGGCGTGCCTCCCGGGCTCGTCTCGCTGTTCGAGACATCGGCAGCCGGGGCGGGGATATCCCCGGAGCTCCTGGCTGCGGTTGCAAAGACGGAGTCCGGCTTCGATCCTGGCGCGGTCAGCTCGGCGGGTGCACAGGGCATCATGCAGCTGATGCCGGCTACGGCGGCATCACATGGGGTCGATCCGTTCGACCCTGCTCAGGCCATCCCGGCGGCCGCGGCCATTCTGGCCGGCAACCTACAGGCATTTGGCTCGGTTCCTCTGGCACTGGCCGCTTACAACGCCGGTGCAGGCGCTGTCGAGCATTACGGGGGAATACCCCCCTATAGCCAGACGCAGAGCTATGTGAGCAGCGTCATAGCCAACATGACGGAGGTCTGATGAGCATCTCTGGAGGATTGATCGGAGTCGTGGCGGCCGGAGCGGATACGGTCGCGGCTTCTGGTGCGTCGGGTTCTCATGCGAGTGCCATGTCCGGCCAGGCGCCCACCCCTACGAGTGACGCAGCGTTTCCTGCCGCCCTCGCGGCTGCTGCTGCTGGTCCCGCGACGCCTAAGGTGTCTCCGGCGAAGGAAGGCGTGGCCAAGGAGCCTGGGGGGAAGGCCGAGGAAGGCAAGAAGCCCGCAAGGCTGAACGAACGCGAGGCCAAGGAACGTCCAGCCGAGGAGCTCGCGGGCAGCGCTGTAGCGGGTCGGCCCTCCGGTCACAGCGGGGGGGATGCGCGCATCACGCGCTCGAGCAGGCGGGGTGGTCCTGGGTCCCTCGCATGGGCTGGGGGTCCTCCGGCCCCGCCCGAGTCCGACGCCCGGACCGCCGATCAGGTCGCGAGCGGCCATGGTGCAGGTGCTCCAGACAGCGTCTCCATGCCGACTCACGGATTGGCCGGTGGCCATGGTGCAGGTGCTCCAGACAGCGTCTCCATGCCACCGGGGCGCGCGGCGGGCGGGATCGAAGCGGGCGGGATCGAAGCGGGGCAACCCGTCCGGAGGCGACCAAGTGTTCCTGAGGTCGCCCCGGCCAACGCCGGTGACAACGCCGGCACCGGCACGCGCAGCGGCACCGAGGTGAGCACTTCCAAGATTTCGAGCGATATTCCCGTCTCGCTCGTACGGGCTCGCTCTGCCCGATCTGCGGTAGAAGGGTCGGCGTCGCGGTTGTCGCTGCCGTCGCTGCCACGGTCGTCGTCGCGGTCGGGTTCCACGTACGCTCCTCCACGGCGGGGAGGGATTGCCCCAGGCGTGCCCGGATCCCAGGGCCAACCCGGCACGCCGGCAGCTCAAGGCGGCCAGGTTGGTGGGCTGCCAGGCCTTGGCGCCAGTGCGACTGGGGGCACCAGTGCGGCCGGGGGGTCCAGAGCGGCTTCGACCACCGGGACTTCACCATTTCCGGTTCCCATGGGAGGCGATTCGACGAGCGGGCAGATAGCACGTGTAGTTGCACCCCTCCAGCAGGCAGAGGACGGCACGTACACCATCAAGCTGAACCTTACGCCGCCTGGAACTGGGAGCGTAAGGGCGATGGTCCTGGTGCGTTCCGGGGAGTTGGTATCGGTGCGCCTGACTGCTGAGAGCGCTGACGTACATGCGGAGCTGACCTCTGCGGCAGCCGGTCTGCAGGCACAACTCGCCTCCACGACCCCAGGCACAGTTCATGTCGAGGTTGGCACGTTTGGGGGGAGCGGCCCAGGTGGGGGGGCGCGTGGTGACAGTCGGGGCGGGCCTGCTTCGCAGGGCCACTCAGGCGATCCGGCAGCGGGTAGCCGGTCGGCTGACGGCGAGGCGTCTCAGGGGTCGCGCGCCCCCCGCGCCATCCGCCAGGCTCATGGCGTTACCGGTCGTCACCTGGATGTTCAGTTATGAGGCGCTATGGATGTGCACGAAGGGCTCATTGCGGATATTGCCCCACAGGGCAAGGAGGATTGTCATGACAGGATCAATCCAGGGTGCAGGCGCGGCAACGGGTACCACGTCCCAGGCTGCGGCTACCAACCCTCTCAGCCAGCTGTCGAATTCCCAGACGTTCCTCGACCTGCTGGTGGCCCAGCTCAAATACCAGGATCCGCTCAACCCCACCTCTGGGACACAGTTCCTCGCGGAGACCGCTCAGCTCACCGAGGTCCAGACGATCACGCAGCTTTCCCAGGAGATGGCCGGAGGGGAGGCAACAGGTCTGATCGGCAAGCAGGTGACGGCCACCGGCCCGAGCGGAACGCCGGTCACAGGCACGGTGTCGAGTGTCGATCTAACCGGCGCGAACGGGCCGATGCTCGACGTGGGAGGCGTCTCAGTCGCCCTGTCGTCCATCCAGAAGGTGCAGTGACCTACACGGTCCGGTAAGTGGCCATCAGGCCACCGAGTTGGTGCACCGGCACCCCGGATCGGCATCAATGCAGAACAAAACCGGTGCGAACCGGCCCCATACAACCAGAAGCAATCCTACGGGAAAAGCAATCCGAGACAGAAAGAAGGCCCACCAATGGCAGACCGTTCCCTGCTGGCAGCAGTATCAGGCATCAGCGCCAACCAGACCTACCTGGACAACATCGCCAACAACATCGCGAACGTCGACACGGTCGGCTTCAAGAGCCAGAGCACCGATTTCACCGACCTGCTGACCGAGCAGATCTCGGGGGCCACCGCGCCTGCCGGAGTGACGGTAGGCGGCGGCGTGAACCCGCTGGCAGTAGGGTCAGGTGTTCGCGTCGGGGCGATATCGACCAACCTCACCCAGGGCTCGCTCGAGCAGACGAACCAGCCCACCGACCTGGCGATAGAGGGATCGGGCTACCTCATGGCGCTTCAGCAGGGCCAGCAGTACTTCACCCGGGCCGGTCATCTGCTGCTCGACGCGAATGGCAACCTGGTCACCCCGACCGGCGGGCTCATCCAGGGCTGGGAGGCCAACGGCAGCGGAGTTATCGACACCAATGCCCCCACCACCGCCGTGTCCATCCCTGCCGGCCAGGTGATAGCTGCTACGGCGACCACGGACATCACCATGGGTGGCAACCTGCCAGCCTGGAGTGGGAGTGGTACTGCCACGCCGCAGACCACCACGATCAATGCCTACGATTCGCTTGGTGACACGGTGCCGGTCACCTTCACCTTTACCCCGGTGTCGGGTACCGCGGGTGCATGGACCATCAACGGCAGTGTCCCCGGCGCTACGAGCAAGTTGTGGACTACTCCTCCCACGCTCCAGTTCGACACCTCCACCGGCCAGCTCCAGAGCATTAACGGAACCAGCGTCTCCACCACAGGTCCGACCGACCTACCGGTGACGAACATGCCGTCCAACTACACCTTCCCAACAGGAGACACGTGGAACATAGTGTTCCCTGAACCGGGAACATCGGGAGCCGTGACGCAGTTCGCTGGCCAGGACACAGCCGCTGCGGTGAACCAGGACGGTAGCGCCGGCGGATCGCTCCAGTCGTTCTCCATCGGGGGCAACGGGGTGATCACTGGGTCGTTCTCCAATGGCCAGACTCTCTCCCTCGGGCAGATCGCCTTGGCCGATTTCGCGAACCCCGGTGGCCTGGCCGATGTGGGCAACACGCTGTTCCAGGCCACGGCCAACTCCGGCCAGCCTCTCGTCGGCACTCCGAACAGCGGCGGACGTGGCAGCCTGGTCGGTGGAAGCCTGGAGATGTCCAACGTGAACCTTGCCCGCCAGCTCACGGATCTCATCGTGGCCCAGGAGGCGTACCAGGCCAACACGAAGACCATCACAACCGACGCCACGGTTCTGCAATCTCTGGTGAACCTGCCGTGAGGTGAAGGGCGGCACTAAGCGTCCCGCCTCGGGCCGGGCAGCTCGGTGACATGACCGAGATGCCTGCCCCGGGGCTGCTCGATCCCTCCACTCAAGTAGCCGCCGTCACCTGCCGATACCGGTATGTGGGCGCGCCGGACGCGGGCCCCCGTACCCGGTAGGTGGGTGTATGTCCAGAGCGCCGCTGCACCCACCTGACACCCCGGGCCGGACGCTACGAGAGCCGTCGTGACGGTGAAGGGAGATGGGTGAGTATCGTGATCCCCCTTTCCCGGTTGAACGGCGAGGTCATAGCGCTCAATCCTGACCTGATAGAGCGTGTGGAGGTGACGCCCGATACGGTGATCACGCTGCGTGACGGTACTAAGTACGTCGTAGCCGAGAGCCTGGACGAGATGATCGAGCGGATGGTCGATCTCCGGGCCAGGCAGTTCGCGCGCGCCGAGCAGATGCTGAACGGTGAAGACGGAGCTGGCGGCAGCCCGCCTGCGCGTGGTTCCTCCGTGAAGGGCGGCGGGACAGGGGAGCTACGAGTGTTTCCCGGAGGCGCCGGTCGCAGCGCCAGATCTGAGCCGCCCAGATCTGGGCCGCCCAGCCCCGCTCCCGGAGGATCCGGGTCCACCGGGCCCGAGTCGACCGGGTCCGGCTGGGAGCCGGAAGAGGGATAGGAGCGGCTAGTGGCGCAAGCTTCCGCGGCTCCCACGGCCGGCAGCCCTGGGGCGACCGGTGTACCGACGCGTTCGGGACCGGACCGGATGACCCTTATCGGCATTGGCGCGGCGCTGGCCTGTGTGGTGATGTCGATGGTGCTCGACGGTGGGAGCCCGGTCACCCTTTTCAAGCCGGCGCCCCTGATCCTCGTGTGGGGAGGTACCCTGGCGGCATCGATAGCCGGGGTGATGCGAGCTGACGTGAAGACGATCCGCTCGGTGATGAAGAGGGCCACACGCGGCGACTCGCACTCACCGGGGGAGAACATCGAGCAGATCGTCAGCCTGGCCGAGGTGGCGCGGCGAGAGGGGTTGTTGGCGCTCGAGAAGGCATCGGAGGGGATCACGGACCCTTTCTTCAAGAAGGGGATCGAGCTCACCGTTGACGGCACTGATCCCGAAGAGGTCCGCGAGGTGATGGAAGGGGAGATAGACGGCCTGCGCGAGAGGCACAAGGCCGGAGCAAAGTTCTTCACCGACATGGGTGGCTTTTCGCCTACGCTCGGAATTCTCGGCACTGTGATCGGGCTGGTCCATGTGCTCGCCAACCTCTCCACTCCCGGCGCTCTGGGTCCGTCCATAGCATCGGCGTTCACCGCGACGCTGTGGGGCGTTCTCATGGCCAACCTGATCTGGCTCCCCATTGCCAACAAGCTCCGCCGCATAAGCGAGCTCGAGGTCCAGACCCGCCGGCTTGTTCTCGAGGGCATCCTGGCCATCCAGGCCGGTAGTAGCCCCCGGATGATCGAGGCCCGCCTGCTCGCCTACCTCCCCCAGCAGCAGCGTGAGAGCGTCCGTCGCAAGAAGGCAGCCTGAGTCGTGTCGCGACGATCGCATGCCCCCGAGGAAGAGGAGCCTGCAGGTTCCGCTGGCATGGAGCGCTGGCTGCTCACCTATGCCGACATGATCACACTGCTCCTAGCACTGTTCGTGATCCTGTTTGCCATGAGCACGATCAGCATCAACAAGTTCAAGCAGCTGAGCGAAGGCTTCCACGACGCATTCTCGTCGCAGACCCTGAATGCCCAGAACGGCCGTGGCCTGCTCCACCAGAGCAACCTCGTCAACCATCCCGGTCGAGCCCAACCCCCGAGGGCGCGTTCCTCTGCCCCTGCGGCACCTACCTCACCGGTGCAGCCGTCCTCCTCGACCTCGCCGGGAGCAAGCCAGGCAGCCGGGGCGCAGCCGCTTTCCGCGATAAGCCAACAGATCCAGGCGGCCCTGGCTGCCAAGGGTCTCGGCAGCGACGTCCAGATCGTGCCGGAGAACCGCGGATTGGTGCTGCGGATGCTCGCTGACCGGACCTATTACGCCACTGACGTCGCCACCCTGAGTCCTGTGGGAGACGAGGTGGTCGACACCGTGGCATCGGTGCTGTCGACCGATACGAACAAGGTCGTGGTAGAGGGATACACGGACTCCGAGCCGATCTACGGCGGACCTTACTCCTCGAACTGGGAGCTGTCGGCCTTCCGTGCGCTCAATGTCGTGCTGCGCCTCGACAAGGTGGACCACCTCGCCGCAGGACGCGTAGCCGGGGCCTTCTACGGGTCCACCCGGCCGGTGGTACCTAACACCACTCCGGCGAACATGGCTCTGAACCGCCGGGTCGACTTCGTGATCATGGCCCCGGGACAAGGGAGGACCCCCTGAGATGACGCCACCGTCGCCGGACGAGCTTCTTGCCCAGCAGGCCCTCGCGCGCCAGGTGGAGGAGGCGCTAGGCGAGCCGAAGAAGAAGGGCAAAGCCAAGCTGGTGCTCGCCGGTCTGCTCGCCGTATTGCTCATAGGCGCGGGCGTGTTCGGTGCAAAGACCATGATGGTCCATCACCCCCTCAACCCGAAGGATCCTCCTGCCGGTGCGCTGGTGTCGTTGCCGCAGATGACCTTGAACCTCGCCGACGGCTCGGATCTCCAGGTGCAGCTGGCCTTGCGTCTGAGCAAGCCTGCCAACGCGAAGACCATCTCGACCGACCAGCCGCTGTTCGCCAATGCCGAGATCGCCGTATTCGGCCAGCAGACGTACAGTGTCCTGCTCACTGCTCAGGGCAAGGCGGCCGTGCTAGCTGCCCTGCTGTCGGATTTCCAGTCGATCACCGGGCCGGCAGACGGGGTGCCCCAGGTGCTGGCCGTGTATTACACCGACTTCGTGATGCAGCAGGCCTGAGCCGGAGCAATTCTGAAGCAGGTCTGAAGGATTGCGATGCCCGTGCGGCATTGCGGGTGCTGTCCACAGGCTCGGAGCGGTTTTCGATCTTCAGAGTTACCAGTGCTCAACTCCAGGCGGAGGGCTGCCGATAGTAAGCATCGTGAGCACCGTGACTGCCGATGTCGATGCCGATGCTGCCGCGGTGGGCACGGCCGCCGAGGCTGGACGTTCGTCGGCCGGAAGGGCTCCTTCCCAGCAGGCTCGTGTGTACGACTTCCGTAAGCCGACCGGCCTGGCACGGACCGACCTGCGTAATCTCCAACTGATCCTCGAGGTGTTCACCCACCGTGTCGGCGGCTCGCTCACGGCGGGTCTCGCCACTCCTGTTCACATGGTGCTCGGTGATATACATGAAGAGACGTGGGACGAGTACTCCTCGTCGCTTCCCGAGCCGACGTGCGTTGCAAGCCTGCCGCTCCCGCCGCTTCCCGGACGGCTGTTCATGCATATCCCGCTGCCGCTGGCCTTCGCCTTCGTCGACCTTCGCCTGGGCGGCAAGCCCTCCGGCTTTGCCGTCGACAGGGCTCTTACGGACATAGAGCAGGAGCTCGTTCGCAGCGTCGTCGATGCTGTCGCCTCGGAGCTTCCGCCTGCGTTCGCATCCCTCATGACATTCCGTAGTGGCTCGGCCACGATTGTCTCGGGGGTGCGCTTCCTCCAGGGGCCAGGTGCCAACGAGATGTGCGCGGTGGCCTCACTCGAGATCTCCGGCGGCGAGAAATGGACCGGTTCGCTCAGCATGTGCATGTCTCTCGGGACGCTGCGCCCCGTGGTCGAGGCCATGGAGCTCCAAGAGCTCGAGGGGGAGGACCTAGCCGATCCGACCCAGGCGCAGACCATGGCGGACCTCGTCGAGGAGATTCCGGTGGATTTGAGCCTGCAGTTCCCATCGGTCGTGCTCACGCCGGCCGAGCTGCTCAGCCTGGAGGTCGGGGATGTCATACCCCTCGACTACGAGCGGGAGAAGCCCCTGGTCCTCGAGGTGGGCAGGGAGCCCCTCCTGGCTGCGATCCCTACGACCAGGGGGCGCCGGCTCGCATGCGTGATAGTCGAACCTGAGGAGAGATTCATATGACCGGCAGCAATGCCCCCGAAACCGCCGAGCCGCTGGATGCCGTCGGCACGGACGTGACTGCGCCGTCCCAGGCACCACAGGCTCCGCTCGCGTCCATGGCGGGGGTCCCTTCGTCGGGCACCTCGGGCACCCCACACCCGCCAGGCCCGCCGATCCTGGGCCGCATCGAGCGGCTGAACGATGTCGCGATGGTGCTCACGGTGGAGCTGGGAAGAGCGAGCATGGTCGTGAAGGATCTCCTGGGGCTGCGTGCGGGCAGCGTCGTGGAGCTGAACCGGCCGGTCGGCAGCCCGGTCGACCTGCTTGTCAACGGCACGCTGGTGGGCCGGGGTGAGGTAGTGGTGATCGACGAGGAGTTCGGCGTGCGCATAACGGAGCTGGTCGGTGCCGACGAGCCGGATGAGTAGGCGAGCCGGATGAGTAGGCGAGCCGGATGGATGAGCTGGTGAGGCGAGTGAGGGGGGGCGCTGGGACGTGTCGATGAGAGGCGAGCTGGTGCGGATGGTGGCCGGGCGCGGCGTGGTGGCGGCATGCCTGTGGGCACTCGGCCGCCTGGCGCGGCGTCGGGGCGGGTTTCCCGTCGGGGGACCCAGGTCGGGCCCGCTGCAGGTCATCTCACGCCAGCCTCTTGCAAAGGGCGT
>JAJZJN010000177.1 GCA_021851165.1 Actinomycetes bacterium | reverse complement strand
CGTCCACATCAACGCCGACTACACGACTTGAGCGCTCGGGAGCACGACCGT
Organism: Actinomycetes bacterium; assembly: GCA_021851165.1. Classification (GTDB taxonomy): domain Bacteria; phylum Actinomycetota; class Acidimicrobiia; order Acidimicrobiales; family JAJZJN01; genus JAJZJN01. The sequence goes on along the minus strand of JAJZJN010000177.1, from coordinate 4,256 downwards.
TCCACGGTGAGCCAAGCGGTCGGCAGCCATCGTTGCTCAGGGCGCCGGCTTCACGCCCCGGACGAGGACGTCCAGCGCAACCCCACCACCGTCGGGGCCATGGCCTGCCACGGGCCGGGCCACGCGCTCGGCCTTGGCTATCTCGAGGCTTCCCATCCACCCGGTCACGTCGTCCTTCGTATAGAGAACGGAGGGATCCTGCGGGCCGCCTACGCCCTCGGTCAGATTGGCCAGATCGTGCCCGATCACGAGGAGCGACCCACCAGGGGCCAGTGCAGTGGCTGCACGGCCCAGGACGGCAGCCAGTACCTCGCGCGGCAGGTGCAGGTAGGCCAGCACCACCAAGTCGAATGCCGACTCGGGTGGTTCATAGGTGGCGAGGTCTGCCCGGATCCACTCGACGGACACCCCTCGCTCGGCCGCCATCGCACGGGCCTTGTCCAAAGCGACTGCAGAGAAGTCGACTCCGGTCGATCTCCAGCCCTGCTCGGCCAGCCAGATGGCATTGCGCCCCTCCCCGCAGGCCAGGTCCATCGCCCGGCCGGGAGGCAGGCCCTCCGCCTCGGCAGCCAGCCACACGTTCGGACCGCTGCCCCAGAGCAGGTCTGTAGAGCGGTAGCGGTCGTCCCAGCCGGAGGCATCCATCAATACGCTCCGAGGGGAATGGGGATATGAACCGCTGGGGAGCTGAGCGAGGAAGCCACACGGCCAAACTAGCCGAAGGCACCACCAGCGGGCTCCGCGGCCTGCCACGGCCCGCCAACCGGCAGTAGGCTCGCCACATCTCCGCATGGACATCGGTATCCGGGCAACTCGCGAGGCTGAAGGCCCCGCCGGTTGCGACGGTTGCCGGACCGGTCAAGCGAGGAGAGCCGAACTAGGGAGGTAGCTCGTGCAACTGGGCATGGTAGGGCTGGGACGTATGGGTGCCGGGATGGTCAGGCGCCTCGCTGCAGCCGGGCACGAGTGCGTCGTGTTCGACAACGACCCGGACGCGGTGAAGCAGCTCTCGGACGTGGCGACGGGAGCGGGCAGCCTTGCCGAGCTCGTCGGGCGCCTCGAGGCGCCCAGGGCTGTGTGGATGATGGTGCCGGCAGCAGTGGTGGATGCCGTGATCGCCGAGCTGGCGCCGCTGCTCGCTCGTGGTGACGCAGTGGTGGACGGGGGTAACTCCCACTACTGGGACGACATACGGAGGGCGTCCGATCTCGCTCCGCAGGGAATCGACTACCTCGACGCAGGCACGAGCGGTGGGGTATGGGGACCCGAGAGGGGCTACTGCTTGATGATCGGAGGGCCGGATGGGCCTGTGGCTCGCCTCGACCCGGTGTTCTCGGCCTTGGCACCCGGGGTGGAAGCTGCACCGAGGACCCCGGGTAGGAAGGGAGCGACCACCACGGCGGAGAACGGTTACCTCCATTGCGGACCGAGCGGTGCGGGCCACTTCGTGAAGATGGTCCACAACGGCATCGAGTACGGCCTAATGGCAGCGTACGCAGAGGGGCTCAACATCCTCCAGCATGCGGATGCCGGAACCCGTCGCCAGGGTGCCGATGCCGAGACCACCCCGCTTCGCGATCCGGAGCGGTATCGCTACGACTTCGACCTCACGGAGATCTCGGAGGTGTGGCGGCGCGGCAGCGTGGTGGCCTCGTGGCTGCTCGATCTGACCGCTGGTGCCCTTCTGGCGAGCCCGGAGCTCGACGGCTTTGCCGGGCGTGTGTCCGACTCCGGGGAGGGTCGCTGGACCATTCTGGCCGCAGTCGATGAAGGTGTTCCCGCCTCCGTGCTCGCAACGGCGCTGTTCGACCGCTTCAGCTCCCGCGGCGAGGGCGACTTCGCCGACAAGCTGCTGTCGGCCATGCGATACCAGTTCGGGGGGCACCACGAGAAGCCCGGCCAGGCGGGCTGAGGGCGCCGGGCACGCCTCGCGATGCGCATCCTCTACTGCGACGTCGACACCCTGAGGGCAGACCACACGGGTCCCTACGGGTACTCCCGGGCGATCACACCCAATCTCGACGCCATTGCAGCCGGCGGGGTTGTGATCGACTCGTGCTACGCATCGGACTCCCCTTGCGCCCCCTCGCGCGCCGCATGGACGAGCGGGCAGTTCGGCATCACCACCGGAGCAATCGGCAACTTCGGCCCTGCTGCCGACATAGGCATGTTCACGCGGACGCGTCATGCGCCGTTCTTCGGCAATCACCTCTATCGCAATGGCATCCATACCGCATCAGTGACGTCATTTCCCGAGCGCCACTACGCATACTGGTTCCTTGCCAACTTCCTGGAGTGGGTCAAGCCCTCGCTGTCGGGTGGTGACGACGAGGATGCCGCTGACGTCACAGCCATGGCCGAGTCGTGGCTGCGTCGCCGTGGGCGCGATGACGACTGGTTCCTCCATGTCCATTACTGGGATGCACACATCCCCTACATGGAGCAGAGGCCGTATTTCGAGCTGGCCGAAGCGGCGGGCGAGCCACCGGCCTGGCCCGACGAGGAGGCCATCGCTCTCCATGCCCGGATGTACGGTCCGCACAGCGCTCTGGACCTCTACGAGGGCGACGGGTCATGGAGGGTCCCCCCACCAAGGTCTCCGAACCCTGTCACCATGCCCGACGCGATCACCTCGCGCGCTGACTTCGTGAAGCTCGTCACCGGCTACGACGGTGCTATCGCGTACTGGGATCACCACCTGGGCCGCCTACTGGATGTCCTGGCTGATCTAGGGGTGCTCGATGACACAGCAGTCATCGTCACATCCGACCACGGCGAGTGCTTCGGGGAGAACGGCTGCTACGGGGACCACCCCATGGCGAACGAGCCGTCGCACCACGTACCTCTGGTCATACGCTGGCCTGGGATCACCGACGGCGTTCCCGAGGCGCGCCGGCATGCGCCGGGTCTGGTGTCCCATGTCGACATTTGCCCGACGATATGCGAGCTTCTCGACATACCGGTGCCCGGGGGGTGGGACGGGGAATCGTTCGCTCCCGCAGTGCGTGGGGAGGAGTATGCCGGTAGGGACTACGTGGTGCTGAGCCACGGCGCATATACCTATCAACGGGCCATCAGGACACCGGAGAGCCTCTATATAAGGACGCTTCATCCGGGGTGCTTCAAGCTCGATCGCGAGCAGCTGTACGACATCGCCACGGATCCCCACATGACACAGAACCTGGTCTCGCAGAAGGCGGCAACTGCCGCTGAGCTGGCAGGCCGGCTAGAGCAGTGGCGCCTGGAGCACGCAACGATGGCAGGGCCTACGCCCGATCCCATGGAGGCGCGCCGCTACGAGGGCCCGGCCGATGCCTTCGACGTGAAGGCATACCTGACTCGTCTCAGGCTTACCGACCGCGGAGACCTGGCCGACGACCTCGAGCGGCGGCTCGGCGAGGGTTGGGTGACCCGGGCGAAGTGGTGAGTGCCGCCCTAGAGCACCTGGAGCGTGTAGTGCCTGCTGCCCCGGGTCGCCCCGAGCTCGCCGGCGACGACCACCCGATGAGGGCGGTCACGCGCCAGATCGCCTTCGAGCCCGGTGGCTGGACTCCAGAGCGAGCTGCAAAGGTCACGGCGCTGTTCGACGGTCTGGCCATCGGTTGGCAGGACCACGGCGCCGAGGAGCGCATGGACCCGCTTTTCGACGCTCTCGCCCGCGGCGGGCATATCCCGTCACGCCATTGCCTGGAAGTGGGCTCGGGGACCGGGATGGCAACTCCCTGCCTCGCCGACTACTTCGATTCGGTGGTGGCGATCGACCTCTCCTTCGAGATGCTCAAACGTGCTCCCCCGCGCTGCGGTCATCGGGTCCTTGCCGACGGATCGCGCCTGCCGGTGGCCGATGGCTCGGTCGACTCGGTCGTATTGATGAACGCGTTTCTGTTTCCCGCGGAGGTCGACCGGGTGCTCGCCCGGGCCGGAGTCGTGATCTGGGTGAATGCACTCGGGGATCGAACACCGATCTACCTGCCCGCAGACGATGTCGTGGCCGCGCTCCCGGGCTCCTGGGAGGGAGTGTGCTCGGAGGCCGGGTGGGGGACCTGGGCAGTGCTCAGGCGTTCCACCTAGCCGGCTGGCGAGGGCTGGATCCCGCCGTCGAGCCGCGGGCTTGGGGACGGCTGGCAGCCACCGGTATGAGAGATACACCCTCCTGGCATGATCTCGTCATGGAGGTTGGAGATCTCGACGAACGCCAGGTGATCCCGCGCCTGCGCGGCGAGCGGTCGAGCAGGCCGCTGGTGGATGCCTGCTTC
>JAJZJN010000176.1 GCA_021851165.1 Actinomycetes bacterium | reverse complement strand
TCTCGGTGACGGCAGCCGGGACAAGCGCGGTGAAGTCGGTGATCGATCCGTCTATCACCGGCACTCTGAGCGAAGTCCCGTCCAGACGCCCTTTCATGGTGGGAAGCACCGATCCGGTAGCCCTGGCTGCACCCGTCGAGGTGGGCACGATGTTCGCCGCCGCAGCCCGTGCCCTCCGCAGGTCCCGGTGAGGTAGATCGAGCAGGTTCTGATCGTTCGTGTAGGCATGTACGGTCGTCATCAGCCCGCCGCGGATCCCGAAAGCATCGTCGACCACCTTCACCATCGGCACGAAGCAGTTCGTGGTACATGAAGCGTTAGACACGATGACATGGGTCTCGGGATCGAACTCCCGGTCATTTACGCCAACCACGAAGGTGGCATCCACGCCGGTCGCCGGCGCAGAGATGATTACCCGCTGGGCTCCTGCATCCAGATGCGCTGCCGCCTTGTCGCGACTGGTGAACCTACCGGTGGCCTCGATCACGATCTCCACCCCGAGGTCGGCCCACCCGAGATTCTTCGGATCACGCTCGGCCAGCACCTCTATGCGGTGGCCGTCCACGGTAATGGCCCCATCCTCGGCACTCACCGGCGCATGAAGCTCGCCGTAGGTCGTGTCGAAGCGCAGCAGGTGCGCGTTCGTCGCTGCGTCGGTGAGATCGTTCACAGCCACGATGTCCACGTCCGCGCCCTGTTCACGCGCTGCTCGGAGGAAGTTGCGCCCGATGCGCCCGAAACCGTTGATACCAACGCGCACGCTCATGAATCACACCCCATGGTCTCCGGCCGGGTTAGGCGGCCGAGTGTCGTCATCAATGTCCTGCCATCTTCGCGCCGAAAAGGACACCGCGCAGCGATGTGCTTCTTCGAGACGATCACATGTTGCCACGCGAGCGCCGGCCAGGCAGCTGAGCTATCCGAGCAGACCTTGGAGAGCCTCCGCCAGTCGGAGTGGGTCGTGGGCAAGACCACCGGACTTGGCCAGCGCCTTCGTGACAGCTCGCACACCGACGGCACCAAGCCGGATTCCCGAGGTATCGGCAAGAACCACATCCACCTCTATGCCATGGGCGCGAAGAGCCGCGAGGTGATCGGCCACGTCGTATCCCTCTGTCTCGCCTGTCTGGGGGTGGAGGTTCGCCACGTAGACCTTCTGTCCATCGCACCTCGACAACGCCTCCCGAATGCCCTTCCCGGCCAGGGCGGCCAGCACGCTCGTGTACAGCGATCCCGGGCCGATGACCACCTGGTCTGCGCCGGCAATCGCATCGCAGGCCTCCGGGGGTGCCTCGGTGTGCCGCGCCACCAGGCAGACCCTCTCGATATGGCTTGTGCGCATGATCCTGCTCTGGCCGTCGATGGCTCCGCTGCTCGTGTAGGCGCGCAGCGCGACCGGGCTCGTCGTGGCAGGCACGACCCTCCCAACCCCGCCGAGCAGCTTCAACGTCTCGTCTAGTGCTGCCTGGGTGCTCCCCATGGAGCGCACCAGCCCGGCTATCAGCAGGTTGCCAAGAGGATGACCCGCTATGTCGGAGCCCTCGAAGCGGTATTCCAACGCCCGGGCAAGCTCGGACGACTCGCCTGCGAGCGCCCCGAGACACTTCCGGAGATCGCCGGGCGGGATTATCCCCAGCTGCTCACGCAGCAAGCCGGAAGAGCCCCCGTCGTCGGCGACCGAAACGACAGCAGTCGGTGACTCGGAGTATGTCCGGATGGCCCGCAGGCTTGCTGCGAGCCCGTGACCACCGCCAATCGCCACCACCCTCAACATACTGGGGTCATCGATCGATGTCGCGATGGAACACCGAGGGCCTCGCACCTAGCTCCGCGAGGCGGCGCGCCACTTCTTCGGCGAGCACCACCGACCGATGCCTGCCCCCCGTGCAGCCCAGGGCGACCGTCAGGTAGGACTTGCCCTCCTTCGCGTACGCCGGCAGGAGTATGTCCATCAGTGATCCGACCTGGTCGAGGAAAACCCGGGCATCGTCCTGGTCGAGCACGAAATCCTTGACAGGTGCTTCGAGACCCGACAGATCCCGGAGCTTGTCGACCCAGTGTGGATTGGGCAGGAAACGGCAATCGAGCACAAGGTCGGCATCCAGAGGAACGCCGTGTTTGTACCCGAACGACATCACCGAGGTCCTCATGGCTCTGTCACGGTCGTCGTCCCCGAAGATCGACATGATTCGGGAGCGAAGCTGGTTCACATTAAGCTCGCCAGTGTCGAGCACCATGTCGGCACGGTCGCGCACCGGCAGGAGCATCCGTCTCTCCCCCGCTATCGCCTCATCCACCCTCACGCCGCCTACAGGATGACGGCGTCTCGTACCCTCGAACCGCCTGAGAAGAACGGAGTCGGGCGCGTCGAGGTAGACGATGCGAACCCTGTGTCCCTCGGATCTCAGCCTCTCGACCGCCGGGAGCGAGTCCTCTGCGTGAGCACCGCCCCCGCGCCCCAGTACGAGCGCCACACGTTCCTGGCCGGTTCCGGGCATGCCGACCACCTCTGCCACCTCCCCCAGCAATGAGGGGGGCATGTTGTCGATCACGTACCAGCCGACGTCCTCGAGCGCGGCGGCAGCAGTCGACCGCCCGGCACCAGACATCCCGGTTATGAGTAGGTAATCGCTCACCGGCGACCATCTTGCACCAGGTAGGGCTGCCTTGCCGAAGTCCCGGAGCCCACGGCGACCGAATGCAGCCGGGCGTACACCCGACGCGCCACTTGATCCGGCAACCAACTGATCTCCAGCAGTTCGTCGAGACTTGCCTCGCGAAGCGACCGAATGGATCCATACGCAGCCAACAGGCGCTTCCTGCGAGCAGGGCCGAGACCCGCTACGTCATCGAGCACACCGTGCGTCATCCGCTTCGAGCGCAGGCTCCGATGGTACGACACAGCGAAGCGATGCGCCTCGTCACGCACGCGTTGCAGCAGGTACAAAGCATCCGATCCACGCTCGATATGCACCGGATCGGGCTGGCCTGGCACGAACACCTCCTCGAGTGCCTTCGCCAGGGAGGCAACCGGGATCTCCGTTGTCAGCCCGAGCTTCTCCAGAACCCGCACCCCTACGTTCAGCTGACCTTTCCCCCCATCGAGCAGCAGCAGGTGGGGTGGGTACGCAAACCGTCGCCTCTCGGCAGCGAGGTGGCCCGCCTGCCTCTCGGCCACCAGAGCCGCCAGCCGCCGCGTCAGCACTTCCTCCATGGCCGCGTAGTCGTCATTGCCCGGGACCCCCCGCACCTTGAAACGCCGGTACTCCGACCGCCTGGGCAGCCCGTCCTCCAGCACCACCATGGAGCCCACGTAGTCGGTCCCCTGCAGATGGCTCATGTCATAGCACTCGATCCGCAGTAGTGGACGTTCGATGCCGAGCGCAGAGCGAAGCGACTCCAGGGCTCTCCCACGGCTGTCGTGGTCTGCTGCGCGCCGCAGGCGGTGGCGTGAGAGCTCTTCGGCCGCGTTGCGCTGGACTGTGTCGAGCAGGGCCCGACGCCGGCCGCGGCGCGGGACAGCCAAGCCGACCTTCCCGCCTCGGCGGTCGGTCAGAAAGCCTTCGTAGAGCCCCTGGTCGCCTGGCATGACGGGAACGAGGACCCACCTCGGGACCCCGGGCTCGCTCCTGCCGTCAAGCCCCCACGAGCGAGGGCCCGAGGCACCCGACGTCCATCCTTCGGCATCCGCTCCGGGTACAGCCAGCCGCCTCTTCCTTCTCCCCTCGGATGACTGGCTCCCCTCGGATGACTGGCTCCCCTCGGATGACTGGCTCCCCTCGGAGGACTGGCTCCCCTCGGATGACTGGCTCCCCTCGGATGACTGGCTCCCCTCGGAGGACTGGCTCCGGGAGGCCCCATGCGTGGAACGACCGTAGAACTGCTCCAGCACCCGGGCCACCAGCTCAGGTGTCGTCAAATCCTCGACCTTGTCGAGCACGAAAGCCCGCCTGCCCACGATCCGGCCGCGCCGTACGTGGAACACGCACGCCGCTGCTTCGATCGCGTCTTCGTCGATCCCGATCACGTCGAGATCCTGCGCTATATCCAGGACGACCTGCTGACGCTCCACAGCCAGACGCGCCTGAGAGAGCCGGTCCCTCAGCTCTGCTGCCCGCTCGAAGCGCAGGGCCTCGGCTGCTTCGATCATCTCGGCCTCGATCCCTCCGAGCACCTCCTCGGTGTCACCGGCCAGGAACGCCATCAGGTTCTCGACCAACCTGTCGTAGTCCTCACGCCCGATCGCCCCTACGCACGGGGCGCTACAGCGATCGATGTGAGCAAGCAGGCACGGCCTACCCAGGCGCTGG
>JAJZJN010000175.1 GCA_021851165.1 Actinomycetes bacterium | reverse complement strand
GTCCCGGCCCGGTCCCGGGGCACGTTGATCTCGATGGGCCCGACATCGGTGATCACCGTCTTCGGCCGGGTTCCGTTGCGAGAGTTGCCCGAGTGGTGCCCAGCGGGGTCGTAGGGCTGATAGCCCACATGGTCGGTCAGCTCACCCTCGAGCGCAGCATCGAGCACCGCCTTGGTCAGCCCCGAGAGCAGACCACCCGGCCCGACCAGGCTCACCCACTCGCTGCCGGCGCGCGCCACCAGCTCCGCTGCGAGCTCCTCGGTGCCGATCGAGGCTGTCAGCACCTCTCCCGGGCCCGGCTCCACCTGTCTCGCCGGCCCAGAGGTCACCCGGTCCGTGCACTCTATTACGGACTCTCCCGGCATAGATGTGGGTCACCCAGAGGGAACGTGTGTTCGCTCGTGGGGTAGGACGTGCTCGATGGGGCCTAGGGTGACCATGATGAGCGCGAGAGCGGCCTTGGCGCTGTGGAAGCCGTAGGCGCGGTTGACGATCAGCCTTACTCGACGGTTGAGGCCTTCGTGGCGGGCGTTGTTGATCCCGAGGCGTATGGCCGCGAGGATGCCGGCACGGTGCTTGCGGATCGTCTCGGCGACGGTGACGAACTCCTTCAGCCCCGAGCGTGAGGCCTTGGAGCAGAACCGGTCGAGCAGCTCGCCCACCTCGGACTCTTCGAGGTCGCCGGCGAAGACAGCCCGGAGGGCTTCTTTCAGGCTGTAGGCGCGCCACAGCTGGCCGCCTTGGCGTTTCAGCTTGCGCAAGGTGGCAGCCTGGTCCTCGTTCAGGTCGGTCGGGTTCTTCAACAGACACCAGCGGGCGCCTTTGAACTTCTTGGCGGCGGCGGTGTCGACCGAGCGCATATCGTTCCACACGCGTCGGCGGACCTTGTCGAGCGCAGTCGTGGCGAGGTGGGATCGGACCGGGGCGCCGTGCTGCTGTTTCCAGCGGTCGGTCTCCCCGGGCCGTCCCCCGAACCGGACGTGCGGCTTCCACCGCATCCGGCTCTCCACGAGTCCCTCGTGGCTACACGACCTCGGTGGTCGTCGACCTGCTCCATGGCGACGGGATCGCCGCCCCGCGGTAGCGGTATCGGGTCACCCGGACTGCTCGGCAGTCGAACAGTGCCACGCCATCGTGCTCGGGCCACCACCCGTTGGCCAGGTAGTGCCGGTGCAGCAACTCCCAGGTGGCACGTCGATGCTTGCGGCGCAGCCATCCGACCACCCGCAGCCAGGTGAACTGGTGCAGGTAGGCGAAGGTGGCCTTGGACACGCCGTGCCGGAAGTAGTTGGTCCAGCCTCGCAGCACCGCGTTGAGCTGGCGCAGGAGGTCGGAGAGCGGGTTGTTCGTTCCCTGCTTGGTGATCGCCTTCACCTTGGCCTTGACGGAGGCCAGGGCCTTCTTCGACGGCCAGGTGTAGACGAACGCCTTGTTCGACCCCCTCCTGTTCTGCCGCTGGATGCGGAAGCCGAGGAAGCTGAACCCCTCGTCGATGTGGACGACACTGGTTTTCTCTTCCGAGAGGCGTAAGCCCATCGGTGAGAGGACCGCCGCCACCTCATCCCGCAGGGCCTCGGCATGAGCTCGGGTGCCGGCCACCATGACCACGAAGTCGTCCGCGTAACGAACGAGGCGGTAGGTGGGCAACCCCTTGCTGCGCCGATAGCTGCGGGCTTGTTGGTTCTTGCCAAACGACGCCCACGCCTCGACGAAGTGCTCGTCGAGGACCGAGAGGGCGATGTTCGCCAACAGCGGTGAGAGAATGCCGCCCTGCGGGGTGCCCATCTTGGTGTCCCTCGTCACGCCATCCTCGGAGAGGACTCCGGAGCGGAGGAACGCCTTCACCAGCCTGATGACATGCTTGTCCCCGATCCGACCTCGCACCCGGCCCATGAGACCGGTGTGGGAGATCTCGTCGAAGCACGCCGCGATGTCAGCTTCCAGCACCCAGGTGTATCCCCGGGTGGCCAGCATCTGGATCTCGGCGATGGCGTCATGAGGTCGGCGTCGGGGACGGAAGCCGTAAGACACCGGCTTGAAGTCCGCCTCGAAGATCGGCTCGAGGACCAGCTTCAGGCTGGCTTGCACGACCCGGTCCCGGGCGGTGGGGATGCCGAGGCGGCGGAGCTTTCCCGACGCCTTGGGGATCATCCGTTCTCGCACGGGCAGCGGTTCGAACCTGCCGGCCCCGAGATCATCTCGTAGCTGCGACAGGAACGTGTCCGCACCGAAGACGATGTCGGCAGGCTTCACCCCATCGACTCCAGCCGAGCGTGCCCCTCGGTTGCCTCGCACCCGATCCCACGCGACGGTGAGGAACGCAGGATCGGCGACAAGGTTGAACAGGTCATCGAACCGACGATCAGGATTGTCGGTTGCCCATTGGTGCAGCTTGGTCTGGATCCCCAGTACCCGTGACTCGGCCTCATCGAGGCTCGGCCACGGAGCGTCGGTGTTCACCGGCGACCTCCTGGCATCCCAGTCCTTGTGCTGCAGACTCGCTGGGTCCCTTCGCCATGTGCGTGGCTCTCCCACGCTCGGACTACTACGGACCCTCCGCCCCGTCCCCGGGCCGTCAGCCGACGGCGGGCCTGCCCGCCACCGCCCTGGCCGGGCGGTGGGTAGGGCGACCCGGGGACGGTTCCCGTGTTCACCGTGTGCCGGTCGATCGGATCGGCGCCCAGCTCTGCCGCTGCAGCCTCGCCACGGGTACGCCGCAGGCCTTCCCCGGTGGCCTCCTGGCCGGCGTCCATGACCGGCCCCGGAGTCGTCTTCCGAGTGCTGCCTCGGGGGACGCACGCTGCTGCCCGGCCCATATCCACCAGGTTGGAGCCGGTTCCACGCTTGAGCGGGTTCAACCACTGGTTCACTTCCGTTACGCCTCTCGATCTCGCTTGCCGGACCCGGGTCGTCTGGCAGTGCCGACCCGTCCCGTCGTTGTCAGGGCTGCTTCCCACCCTCCCCTGCACCTCCAGGGTCAGGCTGCCCTCAGCTTCACCAGGCTGCTGCGACAGCCCAGCGGGGCGGGCCTCTCACCCACCCCCGGACACACGGCGCCTCACGGCGCACCTGCACGACATGGAACGGGTCGTAGCAGATGACCGCTTTGGTGGCTCTCGCCTTGACGGAGTTGGTGTAGGCGGCGGCCATGTCTGCAGAGACCGCTTCGAGCTGGCCGGAGCGTTGCTCTCCGAGCTCGTCGAAGAAGCTGTCGGCGGTGGCGGTGTCACGCCCGGGGGCGCCCCAGACGATCCGGGAGGTGTCGTGATCCGAGACCAGGGTCAGGTAGTGGTGGTGGCGGCGCCATGACACGTCGTCGATGCCGATGCGGAACAGCCCGTCCAAGCGGGTGAGGTCGATCGAGGTGCTCATGACCCGGGTGAGGATCCGCCCCACGCTGTCCCAGTCGATGCGCACCAGTGCGCAGATGGCGGTCTTGTCCATGGCCGTCGCCAGCCAGGCGACCAGGTCTTCGAAGTCGGCGGTGAAGCGCGACCCGGCCCGGGCAAAGGGGACCGCCTCGGTGCGCACCCCATGGGACGGACAGCACAGCCGGCGAAGCGTCGAGGTCAGCTCCAGGCGCCAGATCCCGAGGTCGAGGTGCCGCCATCGGGAGACGACGGGGCGGGTGTCGTAGCGAGCCATGGTCTTGTAGCCACATTCGGGGCAGACCAGGGCCCGGCGCCGGGGCGCCAGGCTCACCGTGATCGCCTCGGCCCCGAAGGCCACGTGCCAGACCCGGACCCCATCGAGGGCCAACATGCGAGAGAATGCTGTGGTGACACGCATCGGGTGACGCTCCTCTTCATTGGTTTCGCATCCTGAACGGTACCGTCACCCGTGCGTGCCACCACTAGGGGCCAACACCTGTGTAGCTCGCTCAATGAGCCTCCTCGCATGTTCGGCTTCGGGCTGGCCGAGCTGGTGTCAAGGCCGGCCGCAGGCGCTCCGTAGGACTTGGCCTTCCCATCAGCGCTCGCTGTTGGCTCGCGGAGCCGACGACGGAGTAGGTCCCCGCCTTGGGGAGACCTACCTGCCGCCCTGCTCGTCGGGTCGTAGGCCGTAAGCACCCATACCTACGCTCACCGGACACTTCCCCAGGCTAAGCATCCAGAGCGAAGTCGGACACATCCTCGGGGAGCCTCCCCGCCGCCCTGCAGACCAGGCGCCATGCGCCATCCGGGTCCTGTGATCCCCTCCGAGACCCACATCTGTGCCGGAAGACCCCTATTACGTCCATCGTGTCGGTCACTGCTGTCCTTTCCGTCGGGCTCGGCCCGAGCTACTGTAGGAGGACAGTTACACCGTTGTGGTTACACTCCCGTTG
>JAJZJN010000174.1 GCA_021851165.1 Actinomycetes bacterium | reverse complement strand
TACGCCTCGAGACACAGGTCGCGAGCACGCTCGGCGACCTCACGGCCGACCATCGCCGAGGCCTCGTCGAAGCTGAGATTGACGTCGTGGCCCTCGGTGGCCTTCGTCGATGGCGTGAAGAGCGGCTCGGGCAACCTCTCGGCCTGGCGAAGCCCTCCAGGCAGACGCTCGCCATGAAGCGTGCCTGACTTCTGGTATTCCTTCCAACCAGATCCGGCCAGGTATCCCCGGACGATGCATTCCATAGGGAGCATCTCCGCCCGGTGAGCTAGCATCGCCCGCCCCGCCCAGCCGTCCGGCAGCTCGCCGCCTCCGAGCTGCGCTGCCATAGATGCCGGATCTGCCGAGATCATATGGCTCGGGGCCAGATCTGCAAGCTCGTCGAGCCAGAACGCCGTCATTGCCGTAAGCACCCTGCCCTTGTCCGGGATCGGCTCGGCCATTACGACGTCGAACGCGGAGACTCGATCCGAAGCGACCATGACCAGCCGCCCTTCACCCGCGTCGTAGAGGTCGCGCACCTTGCCGGTGTGCACCAAGGGCAGCGAGATACCGCTCGTCACTCGATCTCCTCCAGAGCCTCCAGGAACCTATGAACGTTGCGTAGCGAGCGGTCGAGACTGAACGCCGTGTCGATGTCGGAGTCGGCAAGCCACTTGCGTACCTCGGGATCCTCCTCGATCACCGCGCGCAGCGGGCGGGAGCCTTCCGAGGCTGTTCTGGCGGCCTTCTGGACCACCCTGTAGGCCGCATCACGCTCCATCCCGGCAGCAACCAGCGCAAGGAGAACCGGCTGGCTGAAGACGAGGCCGAGAGAGCCCTCGAGAAGGTTGGCTTGCATCTTCCCGGTATGGACCACCAGGCCCTCGATCAGGCCAGCACACTTGCGGAGGGAGTAGTGCCCTAGCCCGCAGGCGTCAGGAAGGATCACACGTTCGACCGAGCTATGGGATATGTCGCGCTCATGCCACAGCGCCACATCCTCGAGCCCCGCACCCAGATAGCCCCTGAGCACCCGGGCAAGCCCGCACAACCGCTCGGATAGGATCGGGTTGCGCTTGTGGGGCATGGCCGAGGAGCCCTTCTGGCCGGGCCCGAATGACTCCTCTACCTCACCGACCTCACTTCGCGCGAGGTGACGTATCTCGGTCGCTATCGTCTCGACGGTGGATCCGGCCGCGGCGATCGCCCACAGCAGCTCTGCATGCCTGTCGCGCGCCACCACCTGCGTGGCCGGCACGGGTACGAGCCCGAGCACCTTGCACACATAGGCCTCCACACGCGGATCGACGTTCGCATAGGTGCCAACCGCCCCCGACAGCTTGCCGACCGCCACCGCCTTCCTCGCTGCACGCAAGCGGGAGCGATCGCGATCGGCCTGAAGACACCACAGCGCCAGTTTGACCCCGAAGGTGGTCGGCTCGGCGTGCATACCATGGGTTCGCCCCGCCATGGGGGCGTCTATGAGCTCTTCGGCCCTCCTCTTCAGTACGGCCACCAGAGCGCCTGCATCCTCCACCAGCAAGTCCGCAGCTCGGGTGAGAGTCATGCACAAAGCCGTGTCCACGACATCCGACGAGGTCAGACCGTAATGCACCCACCCGCCCTCGGGGGGCCCTATCGCGTCCTGCACCACGTCGACGAACGCAGCCACGTCGTGATTGGTCACCTCTTCACGCCTCGATACGGCGGCCACCAGCTCGGGGGTGACCCGAGGCGCTCTCGCTCGCACAGTGGCGGCGGCGTCAGGCGGCACCACTCCTATCCCCGCCCAGCCCTCGACTGCCAGCAGCTCCACCTCCAACCACGAAGCAAGCCGGGCCTCGTCTGTGAAGAGCCGAGTCATGTCGGCAAGCGCGTAACGGGGGATCATTGCTTGGCCACCCTATCCCCGCCGACGGTCACCGGCCGCCACGCCCACGCTGCCCGGCGTGACGCCGCCGTGTGCCTCGACGAGGGCTGCCGCCTCTGCGATGTCGCTGCGGTAGTGGACGCCCTCCCAGCCGATCCTCGAGACCGCCTCGTAGGCCTTCCTCCGGGCCTCGGCTATGCCGGGAGCGATAGCCGCGACATCCAGCACGCGCCCGCCGGCGGTCACCGGGCGACCGCTTGGGTCAAGTCCGGTACCGGCGTGGTAGACGGTCACCCCTTCGACACCGCTCGGCGCGTCGAGGCCCTGGATCTGGTGTCCCAGGGACGGATCGAGTGGGTAGCCAGGGGCTGTCATCACTACGCAGACCGAGCTTGCGGATTCGAAGCGAGGCTCGGTGCGAAGCCGACCGGAAGCGGCCTCGGCAAGCAGGCCTGCCAGATCTTCCACGAGCAACGGGAGCACCACCTGTGCCTCCGGGTCACCGAATCTGACGTTGTACTCGAGCACCCGCGGCCCGTCGGCAGTGAGCATCAAGCCCGCATATAGCACCCCCCGGTAGTCGATCCCCTGGCGCCGCAATTCCGCCACAAGCGGCTCTACAGCCTCATCCATCATGGTGTCGACGAGCGTCCCGCCGATCTCGCCTACGGGGCAGTACGCCCCCATCCCCCCTGTGTTCGGCCCGGTGCCCCCGTCGCCCAGTCGCTTGAAGTCCTGAGCCACGAGCATCGGGGCGACCCGCCTGCCGTCGCAGAGGACCAGCAGCGAGCACTCCGGACCCACCAGACCTTCCTCGATCACGACCCTCCTGCCAGCATCACCGAAAGCGTCACCTCGAAGCTTGGCGAGCACATCATCCTCGGCCTCGGCCAACGACTGGGTCACCAAAACGCCCTTACCCCCTGCGAGGCCGTCGGTCTTCACCACGTACGGGGGGGAAAGCGTCGCCAGGAATTCCCTCGCCTCCCGTACGCCGCTGAACACCCCGAAGCGAGCCGTTGGAACCCCAGCCGCTACGAGCGTCTCCTTCATGAACGCCTTCGATCCCTCCAGACGCGCCCCGTCGGCCCCTGGCCCGAACACGAGGTGCCCTGCGGCACGCAACCGGTCGGCCAGCCCCTGAACGAGCGGGACCTCCGGGCCTATCACGTACATCCCGGCTTCGACGTCCTCGGGTGGTGCCCCAGTCACCTCGACGCTGTGGCCTTCGGCAGAGATACCGGCCATCCCCGGGTTGCCGGGAGTGACGATCACATCCGTGCTGCGCGCCAGGACCGAGGCGAGCGCATGCTCACGGCCCCCCGAGCCCACCACGCACACCTTCATCCGGCCAGCCCGATCATTCGCGCCACCCGCGTCGCTCCCGCTCTCACGGAACGAACCTGACGAACTGCTCGCGGCCCGGCCCCACCCCGACGAGGCGTATGGGCACACCCATCATCGTCGAGAGGAATGCTACGTACTCCCGGGCCGCATCCGGCATATCTCCTAGATCCGTGACGCCCGACAAATCCTGGCGCCACCCCGCGAGCTCTTCGTACACAGGCACCACCTGGTGCAGCACAGACTGATGGTAGGGCGGGTACTCGAAGCGCTCGCCACCTGACTCGTAACCGACGCAGACCTTCAGGCTGTCGAAGGCATCGAGCACGTCCAGCTTCGTCAGGGCAACTTCCGTGAGGGAGTTGAGGCGAACTGCCTGACGGGCCATGACAGCGTCGAACCAGCCACAACGCCTGCGCCTGCCGGTGTTGGTACCGAACTCGTGACCTCTTTGCACCAGCAGGTCTCCGTCGTCGCCTTCGCACTCCGTCGGGAACGGCCCTGCCCCGACGCGGGTTACATACGCCTTGGCTATCCCGATCACCTCGCCTATCTCGCGGGGCCCTATCCCGGCCCCGGTGCACGCTCCACCCGCGACGGGGTTGGACGACGTGACGAAGGGATATGTCCCGTGGTCGAGGTCGAGGAAAGTCGCCTGGGCCCCCTCCAGCAGGACATTGCGCCCAGCGTCGAGAGCCTCATGCACCACGGCGACGGCATCGCCGACCATGGGCTCTATACGAGGCGCATAGAGGCCCAGGTACCTGTCGCATATCTCGTCGGCATCGAGGGGAAGGCGGTTATAGACCTTCGCCAGCACGGCATTCTTCTCCTTCAGCGCCACATCGAGCTTCTGGCGGAAGATCTTCGCGTCCAGCAGGTCCTGCACCCGGAGCCCAACCCTCGCAGCCTTGTCGGCATAGGCCGGCCCGATGCCTCGCTTGGTGGTGCCAAGGGAGTTCTTCCCTAGGTAGCGCTCGGTCACCCGGTCGAGCTCCTGATGGTACGGCATGATCAGATGCGCGTTGCCGCTCACGACCATGCGACTCGTGTCGACGCCCTTGCCTGCCAGCGTATCGAGCTCGTCGAGGAGCACGGCCGGGTCCACGACTACGCCATTGCCTATGACGGGCGTGATGTGCGGG
>JAJZJN010000173.1 GCA_021851165.1 Actinomycetes bacterium | reverse complement strand
CACCTCCTCGGTGTCACCGGCCAGGAACGCCATCAGGTTCTCGACCAACCTGTCGTAGTCCTCACGCCCGATCGCCCCTACGCACGGGGCGCTACAGCGATCGATGTGAGCAAGCAGGCACGGCCTGCCCAGGCGCTGGTGACGGTCCAACTTCGAATCCGAGCAAGTCCGCACCGGGAACGAGCGGATCAGCATCTCGAGGGTTTCCCTGATGGCCCCTACATGGGTGTAAGGGCCGAAATAGCGGACGCCTGCCTTCCGCGAGCCCCTCACCACCCTTGCTCGGGGCCACTCATCATCCAGGGTGACGGCAAGCCAGGGATAGCTCTTGTCATCGACAAGGCGCACGTTGTATCGAGGCCGGTGCTCTTTGATCAGCGAGTACTCGAGCAGCAGCGCCTCGCCTTCGCTCGCGACCTGCATCCACTCCACCCTCTCTGCTGCGGCCACCATCTGGGCAGTACGAGCCGGCAGGGTCGAGGGATCCGCGAAATAGCTCACGACACGGCTGCGAAGGGACTTCGCCTTGCCCACGTAGATCAGACGGCCCTCGCCATCGTAGAACTGGTAAGAGCCGGGGGCATCCGGTATCGAGCTCGCGGGCGGGCGTATGAGCATCCAACCACTGTGCCTCAAAGATGGGCGTTTGGCGTGCCACACGTTGCTCTACGCACTACACTTGTCAGTGCGTCGGCCTGGTATCCCGGCGTGTACATAGCTCCGGGGCCGACATACCCGCGGATGGGCGACCAGGCTGTCCCCGCCGGCCAAGCACCGGGGCACTCCCCGAAGGGGGTATATCCCATGCTGCGGATCCAAACGGCGCTCCCCGAGCGCTACACCAACGCGACACCCGACGAGCTGGCCGAGTGGACAGCCAGAGCCAAGGCCGCCCTCGGCGATCGACTGCTCATACTCGGTCACCACTACCAGCGCGACGAGATCATGCGCTTCGCAGACGCCCGAGGGGACTCCCTGGCCCTGTCTCGCCTGGCTGCCGACAGGCACGATTCAAGGTTCATCGTGTTCTGCGGAGTTCACTTCATGGCAGAGGCTGCCGACATCCTCACCTCACAGGATCAACAGGTGATCCTGCCAGACCTCAATGCAGGCTGCTCCATGGCCGACATGGCCGACCTCGACGCCGTGGAGGAGGCGTGGGATGAGCTCGCAGCGGTCGTCGACATCGAGCGGGTGATCCCCGTGACCTACATCAATTCTGCCGCCTCGCTCAAGGCCTTCGTCGGGTCGCACGGGGGTGCCGTATGCACCTCGTCGAATGCCCGAGCCGTGCTGACATGGGCGCTCAACCCGCAGAACCCTTCCGAGCGCCGTGGAGACAAGGTCCTCTTCTTCCCGGACCAGCACCTCGGACGCAACACCGGCTACCAGCTCGGTTGGACCGGCGACGACATGCGGGTGTGGGATCCGAGGCTCCCACTCGGCGGATTGGACGATCGCGAGGTGAAAGATGCCCCGTTGCTGCTGTGGCGGGGTCACTGCTCCGTCCATCAGCGCTTCCAGCCCTCCCATGTGGAGTCATTTCGCGCGGAGCATCCGGGGGCAATGGTGGTCGTCCACCCCGAATGTTCCCATGAGGTAGTCGCTCTGGCCGACAGTGCCGGATCCACCGATTTCATCATCAGGACCGTCGATGAGGCCCCCCCCGGGACCGTGATAGGAGTCGGCACCGAGATACACCTTGTCAAGCGTCTCGACGACGAGCATCCGGACAAGTCCGTGCTGTCGCTCGATCCCCTGGTCTGCCCGTGCTCGACTATGTCGCGCATAGATTCCGCGCATCTGTGCTGGATCCTCGAAGGTCTGGCTCGTGGCGACGTCTACAACCAGATCACAGTGGATCCCGATACCGCCAAGTGGGCAAGGGTGGCACTCGACCGGATGCTTGCAATCACCTGATCAAAGCGCCGGACCGGGCAGCCACTGCCGGCTCGGCACCGGCAAGCGACCTGTAGAGAACGGGGACCAGCACGGCTCCGGTATAGCTGTGTGGATTGGCTGCCACCTGCTCAGGAGTTCCCTCTGCCACTATCTCCCCGCCTGCATCGCCTCCCTCTGGACCAAGGTCGATGATCCAGTCTGCCGTCTTTATCACATCGAGATTGTGCTCGATCACTATTACCGTGTTCCCCTGGTCCACCAGCCGCGACAGCACGTCGAGAAGGCGACGGGTGTCCTCGAAATGCAAGCCGGTGGTCGGTTCGTCGAGAACATATAGGGTGTGCCCGGTAGGTCGTCGCGAGAGCTCGGAGGAGAGCTTCACCCGCTGGGCCTCTCCGCCGGACAGAGTCGTGGCCGGCTGCCCGAGGCGGATGTAGCCGAGCCCGACGTCCACCAGGGTCTGCAGGTGGCGAGCAATCGGTGCCTGGTTGGAGAAGAACGTGAGAGCCTCCTCGCACGACATCGCGAGGACATCGGCTATCGACTTGCCCTTGAAGGTGACCTCGAGGGTCTCACGGTTATAGCGCGATCCTCCGCAGACCTCGCAGGGCACGTACACATCGGGGAGGAAGTGCATCTCGATCTTGATCGTGCCGTCACCTGCGCATGCCTCGCATCGCCCACCCTTTACGTTGAACGAGAAGCGGCCCGGCAGGTACCCGCGTACCTTGGCCTCGGGGGTCTGGCTGAACAGCCTGCGAACATGATCGAACATGCCGGTGTAGGTGGCCGGGTTCGATCTCGGGGTTCGCCCTATGGGGGACTGGTCGATGGCCACTACCTTGTCCAGAAGCTCCACCCCCTCGATGCCGGCATGCTGGCCCGGTGAGGTGCGCGCACGATGCACCGTGCCAAGCAGCGAAGCGAGCAGGATGTCGTTGACCAATGTGGACTTGCCCGATCCCGACACACCCGTGACCGCCACCAGGCGGCCGAGCGGGAACGAGACGTCGATCGCCTTCAGGTTGTGCTCGGACGCCCCCCGCACCACCAACTCGCTGCCACTGCCCGACCGGCGCTCGGCTGGAACTGCGATACGCCTGGACCCCGACAGATATTGCCCGGTGAGCGACGCTTCACAGCGCACGAGCCCCTCTACATCACCCTCGTAGACGACCGAGCCCCCGTGCTCGCCTGCCCCCGGCCCTATATCGACGACATGGTCTGCCGCCCTGATGGTCTCCTCGTCATGCTCCACGACTATCACGGTGTTGCCAAGATCCCTCAGCCGCTCCAGGGTCTCGAGCAGGCGCTGGTTGTCACGCTGGTGCAAGCCGATCGACGGCTCGTCGAGCACGTACAGGACGCCTACGAGCCCAGATCCGATCTGGCTCGCCAGGCGGATCCGTTGCGCCTCTCCGCCCGAGAGAGTCGCCGTGCCCCGGGCGAGCGACAGGTAGCCGAGCCCGACGTCGAGCAGGAACTTCATCCTCGCGCCGACCTCTCTCAGGACCCGGTCCGCTATGAGGTGCTCACGTTCGGTGAGCTCCAGATCCGCCACCGCTTCGGCCCCTCCTGCGATGGGGAGGCTGCAGAGCTCGTGTATGTTCCGGCCACCTATCGTCACCGCAAGAGACTCGGCTTTCAGGCGGGCACCGCCGCACTCTATGCAGGGCACCTCGCGCATGTAAGCCTCCACTGCCTCACGCAGGGTGTCGGATTCAGCCTCCGAGTGACGCCTCGCGAGCCACGGGACTATGCCTTCGTAGCTGGTCGTGAAGGATCGCTCCCGGCCGAAGCGGTTCTTATACCGCAAATCGATCCTGCGCGATCCGGTACCGTACAGGATGGCCTTCCGATCTGCCTTGCCCAGGTCCTTCCAAGGCACCTCCATCGAGAACCCACGCGCCGTAGCCAGCGTCTCGAGAAGCCTGTCGAACCACCGGTTCCTCCCTCCTGCCCAGGGGGCAAGCGCCCCCTCGGCCAGGCTCAGGGATGGATCGGGGACAACGAGATCGGGGTCGACCTCGTATCGCGTACCGAGCCCGTCACAGGCAGGGCATGCCCCGTATGGCGAGTTGAACGAGAAGCTACGAGGCGAGGGTTCCTCGAACGACAGGCCGCACGCGAGGCACGCGAGGTGCTCCGAGAACGTGATGAGCTCCTCTGCACTGCCCGCTGCATCGTCCTCTGCATTGGTCGGGTCGGCACGGCTCACACCTCCTCCTCCACCGCCGCCCTCCTTGCCGGCACCGGTCCCGCGACTGGCACCGGTCCCGCGACTGGCACCGGTCCCGCGACTGGCACCGGTCCCGCGATTGGCACCGGTCCCGCGACTGGCACCGGTCCCGCGACCGGCACCGGGCTGCACCGCGATCTCCGCCACACCATCGGCCAGGCGCAGGGCCGCCTCCATCGATTCGGTCAGACGCTGGCGTATCCCGT
>JAJZJN010000030.1 GCA_021851165.1 Actinomycetes bacterium | reverse complement strand
ACCGGCAGCACCGGCGGACCTGGCGGCACCAGCGTCCTCGGAGCCCCGCCCTGGTGGCGCATTCCCGAGCCGGGAGGAGATCGTGCAGGCTTGGGGCGACGGGCTGCTCGCTTCCTTGCCGGCTCGAGCGCGTGCGAGATTCCGAGTGGGGCGATTCGTGGCGGCTCAGGCAGGCAGCGCTGTCTTTGCCCTTCCCAACGAGATGCACCGTCAGTACTGTGAGGAAGTCAAGGCCGATGTCGAGTCTGTGCTGTCAGGGCACTTCTCCACCCACGTCGGCATCAGCCTCGTTGTCGATGACGATCCAGCCGACGAGCCGGCTGCCAGGCGACCATCCTCGGATGGCGGACCGTCTTCTCCCGGTGTTCACCAAGCAGCCGACGAACCCGACCTGCTTGATCCTGCAGTGCTTGCCAAGGAGACAGAACCTGCAGGCATGGCTATGAAGCCGGAGGAGCGCCTGAAGCGCGCCTTCCCCGGTGCCGTGGAGATATAGGGCTGTGGCATTCGCGGGGCCTCTGCGCTCTCTCGTGGACGAGCTTGGCCGGCTTCCGGGCATAGGTCCGAAGTCCGCACAGCGCATAGCGTTCTACATCCTCAAAGTGGCGCCGGAAGACGCAGCCAGGCTGGTCGAAGCCATCATCGCCGTGAAAGAGCGCGTGACGTTGTGCACGAGATGCTTCAACGTGGCCGAAGGGGGCCTGTGCAGCATATGCGACGACCCAAGGCGCGAAGCTTCGATACTGTGTGTGGTGGAGGATCCACGTGACATCGTGGCCGTCGAGAAAACTCAGGAGTTCTCCGGCCGCTACCACGTTCTCCACGGCGCACTCAACCCGATCGAGGGTATCGGTCCTGAGCAGATACGAGTCCGCGAGCTGCTCGGACGGCTCGGGGCAGAAGGCGTGTCGGAGGTTATCCTGTGCACGAACCCAAACCTTGAGGGGGAGGCGACGGCCATGTACCTCGCCCGGCTGATAGAGCCCCTGGGGGTGAAGGTGACCAGGATTGCAAGCGGGCTGCCTGTGGGCGGCGACCTGGAGTATGCCGACGAGCTGACACTCGGAAGGGCGCTGGAGTGGCGCCGGGAGATGAAGTCCTGAGGTTCTGGGTCAGGAAACCGTCTTGAGCACCATGGCGTCGCCCTGGCCGCCCCCCCCGCATAGGCTGACAGCACCCATGCCGCCACCACGACGCTTGAGCTCGTAAAGCACAGTGAGGGCCAGCCTGGTTCCCGACATGCCGACCGGATGCCCGAGAGCGATAGCACCGCCGTTGACGTTGACGATGTCGTCTTTGATGCCGAGGGCATCCATGGATGCCAGGCCCACCACGGCGAATGCCTCGTTGATCTCGAACAGGTCTACGTCTGCAGGAGTCTTTCCGATCTTGGTAAGGGCAATGGTGGTGGCGTTGGCTGGTTGGAGCAGCAGAGATGCGTCCGGACCAGCCACCTGGCCGTAGGAGAGGATCTCACCCAGTGGGGTTATCCCCTCGGCTTCTGCCCTGGCCTTGGACATCACGATCACAGCCGCCGCCCCGTCGGATATCTGGCTCGCGTTGCCGGCAGTGATGGTGCCGCTCTCGTCGAAGGCTGGACGCAGGTTCGCGAGAGACTCCTGCGTAGTGCCTGGACGCACCCCTTCGTCGGTGTCGACGACCAGCGGGTCGCCCTTGCGCTGGGGCACGCGGACCGGTGTTATCTCGTCGGCGAATCGCCCGTCCTTGGTAGCTGCAGCAGCCCGATCATGCGACAGCGCTGCCATGGCGTCCTGCCGCTCACGTGATATACCAGCCTTGCGGTTGTACGCCTCGGTCCCGAGACCCATGGCGCACTGGTCGAACTGGCAGTAAAGGCCGTCGTGCATCATCGAATCCACCAGGGTCCCGTCTCCCAGCCGGTAGCCGGAGCGGGCATTCGGCAGGAGGTGAGGTGCCCTCGTCATCGACTCCATGCCGCCTGCCACCACTACGTCGGCCTCCCCGGCGTTGATCATGAGATCGGCTAGGTATATGGCGTTGAGGCCGGATAGGCAGACCTTGTTGACGGTGGTGGAGGGTATCGACATGGGTATGCCGGCCTTGACGGCAGCTTGGCGTGCGGTGATCTGTCCTTGGCCGGCCTGCAGGACGTGACCCATGAACACGTAGTCCACCTGATCCGGTGCAACCCCGGCGCGCTCGAGCGCAGCGCTTATGGCGAATCCTCCGAGGTCCATGGCGCTGAAGGCACTCAGCGACCCCGAAAGCTTGCCTATGGGTGTACGGGCACCTGCGACTATCACGGAACCTGACATGGCTTCCTCCGGCTGGTGGGTGGTGCATAGGCGACCGGATGATCATGCCTGCCGGTCGCCAGGCTGCGGGCACTGTGATGGATGCCGTGAGCTTGTCTCCATTGTACGGGACGGCGGTATGGTGGCCAACTGTGAATACATTCCTGGATGCCATCACTGCCGACGTGCCGGGTGACGAACTGGCCGCACTGCCCCTTCCCGACTCCTACAGGGCCGCGTTCGTGCGCCGTGACGAGGTCGAGATGTTCAACGGCGTCGCGTCGGTTGACAAGGATCCGCGCAAATCTCTCCATGTAGACGAGGTGGCTGTTCCCGAGCTTGCTCCTGATGAGGCCTACGTGGCCGTCATGGCCTCGTCGATCAACTTCAACACCGTATGGAGCTCGATCTTCGAGCCGATCCCGACATTCGCGTTCCTTGATCGCCTGGGTAAGGAGAGCCGCTGGGGAGCTCGTCACGCGCTCGCGTATCACGTGGTCGGCTCCGATGCCGCGGGAGTGGTGGTGCGTGTCGGGTCGGCCGTGCGGAACTGGAGACCCGGTGACAGGGTCGTCGTTCACTGCAACTACGTAGACGATCAGGACCCCTCCTCTCACGATGACTCGATGCTGGCGGCAAACCAGCGCATATGGGGATTCGAGACCAATTTCGGGGGACTGGCGGACCTGACGGTAGTGAAGGCCAACCAGCTGATGCCAAAGCCGAGGCATCTGAGCTGGGAGGAGTCGGCGGTCAACGCTCTGTGCAACTCGACCGCCTATCGGATGATCGTGTCTCGCAACGGTGCCGACATGCAGCAGGGCGATACGGTGCTGGTGTGGGGTGCCACCGGTGGCTTGGGGAGCTATGCCATCCAGCACGTCCTGAATGGCGGAGGAACCCCGGTGGGGGTGGTCTCCTCGCCTGCCAAGGTGGAGCTGCTGCACGATGTAGGCGTTTCAGCCGTCATAGACCGCCGCGCTGCAGGGTACCGCTTCTGGGCCGATGAGCACACCCAGGACGAGTCCGAATGGCGTCGGTTCGGCAAGGACGTTCGTTCACTGGTAGGCGACGATCCTGACATAGTCTTCGAGCACCCTGGGCGCCAGACGATGGGCGCGTCGGTGTTCGCGTGCAAGAGAGGCGGCACGATCGTCACATGCGCTGCAACATCGGGCTACATGATCGAGTATGACAACCGCCACCTGTGGATGAAGCTGAAGACCATCAAGGGGTCTCATTTTGCCAACTACCGGGAGGCGTGGGACGCCAACAAGCTCATCTGTGAGGGAAAGGTGCTGCCAGCGCTGTCTGCGGTGTATCCGCTGGAGCAGGTAGGTGAGGCTACGCTCCAGGTGCATCGCAACCTCCACGAGGGCAAGATAGGCGTCCTGTGCCTGGCTCCCTCCGAGGGTCTTGGCATCGAGGATCCCGAGCTTCGCGCGAGGGTGGGAGAGGAACGTCTCACCGCCTACAGGAGGCACGGCGCATGATGCAGGGTGCAGCCACCACCGCCGGGCTGCTCACGGAGATCGACCATGTGGCCGTCGCGGTCAGGGATCTGCCGGCCGCCATGGACTTCTATGCCAATGCCTTCGGAGCCTTGGTAGTGCATCGTGAGACGATCGCCTCCGACGCGGTTGAGGAGGCGCTGGTAGCGGTAGCCCAGTCCTATATCCAGCTCATCACACCGACAAGCGAGGATTCTCCTGTGGCCCGCTATATAGAGCGCAGGGGTGAGGGATTGCATCATGTCGGTTACAGGGTGGCGAACTGTGCTGAGGCGCTGGAGGCGGTGCGGGCGACAGGAGCGAGGCTCGTCGATCAGGTCCCCCGGCCTGGATCGAGGGGCACGACAGTTGCCTTCGTCCATCCCGCGGGAGCCTTCGGAACGCTGATAGAGCTCGTGGAGGAGTAGCGAGGCGGGCATCCCACCGCCGCTGCCGAGTCGCCTGGCGTTTCGGAGTGCTCGATCGGGGGGGTGCAGCGTGAGTGATCACTATTGCTTGCTCAGTCGGCTGCAACGGCTTATCCGGCACCTGATCGTGGCGGCCGAGAGTGCCCGATCGTGGTAGCCGATTGCGCCGCTTCGAGGTGCGGTGCTCCGCCTTGGTAGCCTCGTGGCCCATGGAGCACCCCATGACCCAGCGGCTCGCCGAGCTGAAGCGGAGGAAAGAGGAGGCTCTGCACGCCGGCTCGCCCCGTGCCACGGAGCGTCAGCACGCCAAGGGCAAGATGACGGCGCGAGAGCGTATCGAGTACCTCTTGGACGAAGGCTCGTTCCAGGAGCTGGACATGCTCGCCAGGCACCGTGCCCATGGCATGGGACTTGACGAGAACCGTCCTTACACCGATGGGGTGGTCACTGGCTTCGGCACCGTGAACGGCCGCAGGGTGTGCATCTTCAGCCAGGATTTCACCGTTTTCGGAGGAGCTCTCGGAGAGGTGTTCGCCGAGAAGATCCACAAGGTGATGGACTTGGCCGAGTCGATCGGCGTTCCGATGATCGGCCTTAACGACGGGGCAGGCGCGCGCATACAAGAGGGCGTGGTGTCTCTGCATTCCTATGGCGGTATCTTCCATCGAAACGTCTCGGCTTCCGGTGTGATTCCCCAGATCAGCGTGATAATGGGACCCTGCGCGGGGGGCGCGGTCTATTCCCCGGCCATGACTGATTTCGTCTTCATGGTTCGGGGAACGTCGCACATGTTCATCACCGGCCCTGATGTCGTGAAGACCGTCACGGGTGAGGATGTGACGCTCGAGGAGCTGGGTGGCGCTATGAGCCACGCCACCAAGTCCGGCGTTGCCACGTTCGTCTCACCCGATGAGCGGGCTTGCCTGGATGATGTGAGGCTTCTGCTGTCCTACCTTCCGTCGAACAACCTCGAGAATCCGCCGGAGGAGGTGCCGCAGGATGATCCCGAGCGCGCAACCCCCGAGCTGACCGAGCTCATGCCCGCCTCGCCTACCCAGCCCTACGACATGAAGAAGGTCATAGCCGCCGTCGTGGACGAGGGGGAGTACATGGAGGTTCATCCCCACTGGGCGATGAGCATCACCTGCGGATTCGGGCGCATAGACGGCATGGTCGTTGGCATAGTGGGCAACCAGCCGGCTGTGCTGGCGGGTGTGCTCGATATCGACTCGTCCGAGAAGGCTTCGCGTTTCGTGCGGACCTGCGATGCATTCAACATACCTCTGGTCACGTTCGTCGACGTTCCCGGCTTCATGCCGGGCACCGATCAGGAGTACGGCGGTATCATCCGGCACGGGGCGAAGCTGCTCTATGCGTACTGCGAATCAACGGTGCCGCGTATTCAGATCATCACTCGCAAGGCCTATGGTGGAGCGTATGTGGTGATGAACTCCAAGTCGATCGGTGCCGACCTCGCCTTCGCTTGGCCGTCTGCCGAGCTCGCAGTCATGGGGCCTCAGGGGGCCGTCGAGATCGTGTACCGGCGAGAGCTCGCCGAAGCCACGGATCCACTGGCAAGGCGGGCGGAGCTCGTCGACGAGTACACGGAGCGTTATGCGAATCCCTACGCTGCTGCGGAGCGTGGTTACATAGACGATGTGATCGATCCCGCCGACACTCGCAGGGTTCTCGTGAGGAGCTTGCGGGTGCTGTCCTCCAAGCGCGAGGACCTTCCCAAGCGTAAGCACGGGAATATGCCGTTGTGAGCGACTATCCGCCGATGCCCGGTGACGATGTGACAGTGGGCCCCTCGCTCGAGGAGTTGGCGGCGATAGCCGTGGCTGTGGACCAGGCATGGCCGCGCCCCTCTCGATACGTGCTCCCCGGAGCCCAGCGCCAAGGGGTGTCGACTTGGCGCTTCAGCGGGCGTTGGTGGGCGGTACCGACGCCGCTCAGGCGAGACCGCCCCTGGGCGCGCAGGTAGGCTCAGCCTCAGCCTCGACGTGCTCTCTCTGGGCGTGATCCAGTGGCTCGGGGGACGTGGTCCGGTCACACTCCCATCTCTCCCCGATGGCGTTCAGCCAGGCGGACCAGTTCAGCCATGATGCGGCCCATCTCGAAGTCCTTGGGTGTGTAGACCGCATCGACCCCAATGGCCCGGAGCACGTCGGCGTCCTCGGGAGGGATGATGCCCCCGACCACCACGGGGGCGCATACGCCCTCCTGACGCAGGCGTGCGATCACTTCGGGAACCAGCTCAAGATGGCTTCCCGAGAGGATGGAGATACCCACTACGTCCACGTCCTCGTCGCGCGCGGCGGCGGCAATCTGTTCGGGGGTAAGGCGGATTCCCTGGTATATGACTTCGAACCCGGCATCTCGAGCTGCCACCGCTATCTGCTCGGCGCCGTTGGAGTGGCCGTCTAGGCCCGGCTTGGCGACGAGCAGGCGAGGAGGCCCACCCGATCGCCGCGCCAGCTCGCGGGAGCGGGCCAGCACCTGGGCTAGCTCCGTTCCACGTTGGCCGGTGCCACCGGATATGCCGGTTGGCGCCCTGTATTCCCCGAATACCTCTCGCAGGGCGCTTGCCCATTCGCCGGTGGTGCCCCCTGCATGGGCGAGGAAGATAGTGGCAGGCATGATGTTGGCGCCCGACTCCGCAGCGCGCCGCAAGTCGTCAAGACCCCGCTGGGCGTTTGACCTGTCGCGCTTCGCGCGCCATACGATCACCTCCTCGCTGAGCTCCGCCTCTACTGCCGGATCTACCTTCAGGATCGTAGACGCGCCCTGCGTTCCCTCACCGCCGAGCAGGGGGGAGCGCTCCGACTCGGTGAAGCAATTGACGCCGACCACCTTCAGGTCACCGGTCTCTATTCGCCGTACCCGTTCCGCCTGCGAGCGCACCAGCCTCGCCTTGAGCTCGTCCACGGCCTCGAATGCTCCGCCCATAGACAACACGTCGTCGAGCTCCGTCCACGCGGCTTCGGCCAACTCGGCGGTACGGGCTTCGATCACGCGCGAGCCATCGAAGATATCGTCGTGCTCGAGCAGATCGGTCTCGTAGGCGAGGATCTGCTGTATGCGCAGTGACCACTGCTGATCGAATGGCCGCGGCAGGCCCAGCGCCTCGTTCCATGCGGGCAGTTGGATGGCTCGGGCACGGGCGTCGCGCGACAGGGTGACTCCGAGGGCCTCCAGGACGATCCGAGGCACGTTGTTCTCTGGCTGGGCCTCGGTCAGGCCGAGCGAGTTGACCTGCACGCCGTAGCGGAAGCGCTTCAGAGCAGGATCTTTGACCCCGTAGCGCTCTGTGCACACGCGATCCCACATGTGGGTGAAAGCCCTGACCTTGCAGGTCTCGTCGACAAAGCGTATGCCAGCGTTGAGGAAGAACGAGATACGGCCGACCACCGACGGGAAGTCGGTTTCGTCAACCTGCCCCGAGCTACGGACGGCATCGAGCACTCCTATGGCAGTGGCCAGGGCGTAAGCGAGCTCTTGGACAGGGGTCGCGCCTGCCTCCTGGAGGTGATAGCTGCATACGTTGATCGGATTCCACCTCGGGACGTGGCGCACCGTATAGGCGATCATGTCGACGATCAGACGCCGGCTAGGGGCCGGTGGGAATATGTAAGTGCCCCGTGACAGGTACTCCTTCACTATGTCGTTCTGTGTGGTTCCCTGAAGGGCGGCCGGCTCGACACCCGTGTCCTCGGCACGGGCAATGTAGAGCCCGAGAAGCCAAGCGGCTGTCGCATTGATCGTCATGGACGTGTTCATCTCGCCGAGGGGAATTCCATCCATGAGCTCTGCCATATGGCCGAGGTGGGCCACAGGCACGCCGACCTTGCCCACCTCTCCTGCCGCTTCAGGGGCATCGGGGTCGTAGCCGATCTGGGTAGGCAGGTCAAAGGCTACCGAAAGGCCGGTCTGGCCCTTGGCCAGGTTGGTGCGGTAAAGGGTGTTGGAGGCCCGCGCGGATGAATGGCCTGAATAGGTTCGCATCACCCATGGCTTGTCCGGGGCTCGCCCGGAGTCTCCGCTCGAGCTGTGAGGGCCGCTCATGTCAGGTTCGGTCATGTCATGTTCGGTCATGTCATCAGTGGTAATCGTAGAACCCCTTACCCGACTTGCGGCCGAGGAGCTCGGCAGCCACCATCCGCCGTAATAGGGGAGCAGCCGCGTAGCGAGGGTCGCGGAACTCGTCGTACAGCGCATCGAGGATTGCAACTGTGGTGTCGAGGCCTACGAGGTCGAGCAACGCGAAAGGGCCCATTGGGAATCCACACCCGCCAGTCATGGCTGTGTCGATTCCTTCCAGCGAGGCGACCTGCGTCTCGAGCAGGCGGACAGCATCGTTCAGGTATGGGAACAACAGAGCGTTCACTACGAATCCGGCACGGTCCTTGACCTCCACGGGGGTCTTGCCGCATGCCTCCGCGAAGCTGGAGGCGGCGGCGATGGTCTCGTCCGAGGCAGTGAGGGGCCTCACGATCTCGACAAGGGGCATCACCGGGGCGGGATTGAAGAAATGTATGCCGCAGACCTTCTCCGGTCGTCCGGTCTCCATTGCCATCTCGACTACAGGCAGGGTCGACGTGTTCGTAGCGATAATCGCATGGTCCACGCAGAGACGGTCCAGCTCGGTAAAAAGGTGCTTCTTGACCGACAGATCCTCGACGACAGACTCTATGACGAGGTCACAGCCTCCCAGCTCACCCAGGTCTGATGTAGCCCGTACGAGTGCTAGGGCCGAATCACGCTCGGCTTCGGTGAGCTTGCCCTTTTCTATCTGACGAGCAAGCGCCTTTTCCATGGCCGCGACCATGGCGTCCGCCGTAGTCCGTGACCGTGAGCGGAGCACGACCTCGAAACCGTTCAGAGCAGCACATTGAGCTATCCCAGAGCCCATTATCCCCGAGCCGACGATTCCAATTTTAGTGATGGACATAAGGCGTCATGTTACTGGCCGGTAGAGGGCGATGACACTTTGATCGACGCTTGGAGTGACGCGAAGAGGGAGGCTGCAAGCGAGCAGCCTCCCTCTTCGGTCACGCGGGACGATGCCTGGCGCGGTATGGATTTCTTCTTCGCCGTGCAGGCAGGATGGATCAGGGCAGGCTCGGAAGCGACGACAGCCCAGGAAGGCTCGACAGCCCAGGAAGCGAGGGCAGGCCACTGCCACCCGAGCTGCCGCTACCCCCGGAGCCGCTGGTGCCTGTAGGCAATCCCGAAGGCAGGCTCGGAAGCGAGGGCAGGCTCGGAAGCGAAGGGGCCTGAGTGCAGATCGTGATGCCCTTGGTCGTGCTGGCGCTCAGTGACACGCCCCCGCCACCACCGCTCACGCTCACGCTGCCCGATCCGGACCCCGGCAGGGGAAGCGACGGGAGCCCAGGCGTCGAGTGGCAGCCGTTCAGAGGCAGCGAAGACAGCCCAGGAAGCGAGGGCAGGCCACTGCCACCCGAGCTGCCGCTACCCCCGGAGCCGCTGGTGCCTGTAGGCAATCCCGAAGGCAGGCTCGGAAGCGAGGGCAGGCTCGGAAGGCTCGACAGCCCAGGAAGGCTCGACAGCCCAGGAAGCGACGGCAGGCTGCTGCCGCTGCTGCTTACAAGGGGAATCGAGGGTAACGAAGGCAGCGACGCGCTTGTCGGTGCCGCACCGAACTGTGCCGAAGCCCCCACAACCCCTGCCACGGCAAGAGCGCCGAGTCCCGAGCCGATTTTCAGGTGACGTAAAATTGCCTTTGATGCCATTGTGATGATTCCTCCCCATAGCTCGTTTAGGTGGACCTCGTGCGGTCCAGGACATTGCAAAGCGCTTACGGGCCGACTAGAGCCGCACACGCTGAGCGAGTAACGCAGAACCCGGCTCGAGCTTGTGGTGACAGGGAGAAATTATCCGGGGCCGCCGGCGGCCGACACGTCCGTACCTCGTGGTGGTCGGTGATGAACTTGGCCGGGGGCCCAGATCTCAGACTTGGGAGTCAGCGGAGACTGGCAAGTCGATGCCAAGGAGCTGGAGAAAAGAGAGCTTCTGTCCGAGGGCATCCTTCCATGCGGCAAGATCAGACTCGAAGTGGCTCCGATCGCCTTCCTCGTAGGCATGCTCCAGGTCGTCGAAAGCAGCATCTTCGGCATCCAGCAGCTCGCGGTAGCGGCGGAGTGCCTGGTCGTCGAGTATCCCCGAAACGGTCATCTGACCTCCCTCCTCGGCGCCCGGGTGGGCTACCTCGTCCCCGACCCTAGTCGCGCTGCCACGCGGTGTCAGGAGGCCCCAGGCATGGCGCGCTGCGGCAGCTAGTAGGTGGTGGAGCGGCTGAGGTCATGGAGATAGGGCCGGGCTGCATCCAGTAGCTGGTGGACCTCGCCCAGTACCGTGACGTTCCCCCTGACGCGCACCTTGCCTGCGGTGAGGGCCTCGACAGGTGAGACCTCTCCCCGTGACAGCGCAACGGCCGCATTCCAGTCGAGGGTGATTGTCACGTCGCAAGAGCGAGTCTTATCAGCATCGCACCGCTCAGCGTCGCTGGAGGCATTCTGATCGGTGAGCAGCGTCATGTGAAGACGGTCGGCGGCGACCTCCAGAACGGTGTGGATATCTCCCCGTTCAGGCCCAGCCGTCACTATCTGGCAGATCGTGAAATGGCTGTGGTTCCCGGCGAGGCTTGGAGCGTCGGGCTCCGGGATATGAGCGCTCTCGACAGCCGCGTTGAACGCTGATATCCACTCTGGGCTCAGGAAGTGCGGCATGAAGGGTCTGGTCGTCAAGTAGGTCTGATCAGGTGTTCAGGCGTTACCGAGAGGTTGCCGGGAGCTAGAGCGTTCAGGCCGGTGAGGCAGCGGTCTCCGTCTCGAGTACCGGGGGTCTGGAGCGGCGGAGGATCTTACGGCCCAGCCAGGCGATCGGATCGTATGCCGCGTCGACGACCCGCTCCTTCAAGGGGATGATGCCGTTGTCTGTGATCTTGATGTGCTCCGGGCACACCTCGGTGCAGCACTTGGTGATGTTGCACATCGCGAGTCCGAGCTCCTTACGGAGCAGCTCGCGCCGATCGCGAGTGTCGAGCGGGTGCGACTCGAGCTCCATGGCGCGCATCAGGAAGCGAGGGCCTGCGTAATGGGCCTTGTTCTCCTCATGATCTCTGATCACATGGCAGACGTCCTGGCACAGGAAGCATTCGATGCACTTGCGGAACTCCTGGCCCCGGTCGACGTCCATCTGGGCCATCCGGTAGGTTCCGTCTGCCTCGCGTGGCCGAGGGGCGAAGGAGGGTATGCGCTTGGCTACCTCGAAGTTGAACGACACATCCGTGACCAGGTCACGGATCACCGGGAAGGTGCGCATGGGTGCCACGGTGACGGGTTGGTCGGCGGGGAGCTCGTCCATGCGCGTCATGCACATCAGCCGCGGCATCCCGTTGATCTCGGCCGAGCACGAGCCGCACTTGCCGGCCTTGCAGTTCCACCGGCAGGCGAGGTCCGGCGCAGGGCCTGCTTGTATCCGGTGCACCATGTCGAGCACGACCTCACCCTCGTTGGCCGGGAGGGTGTAGTTCTCGAAGTCACCTCCGGTTGGATCTCCCCGCCATATCCTCATGGTCACCTCTGACATCAGTGTCCCTCCTCTAGCAGTACCGCCAGCTCAGCCGGCATTGTCGGCAATTCCTCGGGGGTGATCGTGTGCTCTCCGTCCACGAGCCGCTGGACGAGGTTTATCTTGCCCAGCGCCGGGTCCGGCTTCGGGTAATCGTCGCGGGTGTGGCCACCCCTGCTCTCGCGTCGATCGAGGGCGCCCTTGGCGACAGCCAGAGAGACGGTGAGCATGGAAGGAAGGTCGGTGGCAAGGTTCCATCCCGGGTTGTAGGCGCGCCCGCCTTTCACCGAGACTCTCCCTGCCCGCTCGCGCAGCTCGCCGATCTTGTCGATGGCCTCCACGAGCTCGGACTCGGTGCGGATTATGCCTACCAGCGACTGCATGGTCTCCTGCAGGTCATGCTGGACGTCGTAGGGGCTGTCGGCGCCTTCCCGACCTAGGGGCGCGAACGCCTCGGCCAGCACGGTGTCGATCTCTGCTGGATCGACGCTGGGATCCCCGCTGCGCCCCTCCGCGTAGTCGGAGGCGCCCATTCCGGCCCGTCGTCCGAAGACGATCAGATCGGACAGGGAGTTGCCGCCCAAGCGGTTCGCACCGTGTAGCCCTGCGGCCACCTCCCCTGCGGCAAACAGCCCCGCCACTGTCGTGGCCGCTGTATCAGCCTCGACACGTACGCCTCCCATCATGTAATGGCAGGTCGGGCCTACCTCCATTGCCTCGGTCGTGATGTCGACGCCCGCGAGCTCTTTGAACTGGTGGTACATCGATGGTAGGCGGCGGTGTATGTACTCGGCGCTGCGACGCGTCGCTATGTCCAGGAAAACTCCGCCGTGCGGGCTACCCCTGCCTGCTTTGACCTCCGCGTTGATCGAGCGGGCAACCTCGTCGCGTGGGAGCAGCTCGGGTGGCCGGCGGTTGTTCGCATGGTCGTCGTACCAGCGGTCGGCCTCCGCCTCGGTGTCGGCGGTCTCTGCTGCGAACATCTCGGGTATGTAGTCGAACATGAAGCGCTTGCCCTCGGAGTTTCTCAGGACCCCGCCATCGCCACGCACCCCTTCGGTCACGAGCAGGCCACGAACGGACATGGGCCAGACCATCCCGGTCGGGTGGAACTGAACGGCCTCCATGTCTATGAGGTCCGCTCCGGCCCAGAACGCCATGGCATCCCCGTCCCCCGTGGACTCCCAGGAGTTCGTCGTGTACTTCCACGATCTGCCGATTCCTCCGGTGGCTAGCACGATTGCCCTGGCGGTGAAGGAGACGGGCTCGCCCGTCGCCCGCCAGTAGCCGACGGCGCCGCTCATCTGCCCGCTGCCGTCGGTGAGCAGGCGCAGGATCTTGCATTCCATGAACACGTCGATGTCCATGGCGACGGCCCTCTGCTGGAGGGTGCGGATCATCTCGAGGCCGGTGCGGTCCCCGACATGTGCGAGGCGCGCGTAGCGATGTCCCCCGAAGTCGCGCTGGAGGATGCGTCCGTCGGGGGTGCGGTCGAACAGCGCACCCCAGGACTCGAGCTCGTTGATGCGGTCGGGGGCCTCCTTGGCATGCAGCTCTGCCATGCGCCAGTTGTTGAGCAGCTTCCCGCCCCGCATGGTGTCCCGGAAGTGGACCTGCCAGTTGTCCTCCGGGTAGACATTGCCCAGGGCGGCGGCAGCGCCCCCTTCGGCCATTACGGTGTGCGCCTTGCCGAGCAGCGACTTGCACACGAGCGCTGTGCGAAGTCCCCGCCCCTTGGCCTCTATCGCAGCGCGGAGCCCTGCGCCGCCGGCACCTATGACGACCACGTCGAAGTCGTGGGATTCGATCTCTGGCATCTTCAGATCCTCTTGTCTCGGGTCATGTCTTGCGCTTGTCTCGGGTCACATCTCATCCGGGGTCGCCGTCGCTCGGCCTCAGAAGAGCTTCGGGTCGTGGAAGACGCCGCTGGCCACCAAGCGCACGTAGAGGTCAGTAAGTCCCACGAAGATGAGGCTCATCCATGCGAACTGCATGTGGTGGGCATTCAGCGGCGACAATGTCTTCCACACGCGGTACCGGATCTTGTGCTTGGAGAACTGGTCCACCCCTCCTCCACAGAGGTGCCTGCATGCATGGCATGACAGCGAGTAGGCCCAGAGCAGACCCGCGTTGACGCAGAGCACCAGAGTCCCGACCGACACGCCCAGTCCCTCGCCTGGCATGCGAAAGGCCATGACAGCGTCGATCGTGAGGATCACGTTCAAGATGAGCCCGAAGAAGAAGAAGTACCTGTGGAGGTTCTGGAGGATGAGCGGGAAGCGGGCCTCCCCGCTGTAGGACTTGTGACCGTCAGCGACGGCACATGCCGGGGGCGACTGCCAGAACCCCCTGTAGTAGGCCTTCCGGTAGTAATAGCACGTGAGCCGGAAGCCCAGAGGGAAGATGAGGATGAGGATCGCCGGCGAGATCGTCCACCATGTGAACACGAACCCAGGGTGGCTGCCAGGGACACAGCTCCCTGTGAGGCAGGGGGAGTAGAACGGCGATATGAGATCGCGGTGCATGGATGCGCCCACGTAGTAGTTGGCGTTCTGGAAGGCGGCCCAGGTCGCATAGGCGACGAAGCTGGTGAGGACGCCGACGGTCACAGCAGGGCTAACCCACCACCGGTCGCCTCTGAGTGTCCGGACGTTGGGTCCGCCGCGTGCCCCGCCAAGGGTGACCGGTGTCGGTTTCACATCTCCGAGTGTGCTCACGCTCGTTCCTCCTGAGATCTCCTGCTCGCACGCGCTCCCGCCAACCCATGATCGGCTGACGACGGCTCATCTTTCCACCACGGCGCACTTGAATGAAATTCCGCGCCGTCGAAGCGGGCTACTCGCTGCTCCGAAGACGTTGCCGGTGCCCATCGCGACTGCAGTCATGAGCCGTCCGCGGAGTAAGTTCGAGGGGCGCGCTTGCTTCGCCGTGCAGCTTCGTTACAATGCCGTTACGAAACCGGTACAGGGCCGCTATCCCAGCGGCATGGGCCGGACTGGTTGATTGATCACGGGCCTCGCTCTGGAGAACCAGAGACCCGAGGGTTGTCCCCGGCGGAGGAATCGAGACCTTATGGGCGTTCAGACGACTGGGGAAGTTGCCGCTTGCGAGCCAAGGGCGGATGGGCGCTGGAAGTCGATATCCAGCATGCCGACCCTGGCCAGGGTAGTCGACCGGGTGATCGAATGGGACGACCGCGTGCGAGCCAGATGGCCATTCGTGGCAATTGTCGCGCCTGACACAGCGCCGCTGGACGCAGGCGGGGGAAGTTCTCGGCTCCTGCTCAGGCCGGCGATCCTCGGATTCGTAGCGATCGTGGCAATCACCTTCGGTACATCATTGCCCGGCTCGCCGTTCACCTTGAAGATGCCCGGTGCCTGGTTCTTCGGAGTGCCGGCTTCGGGGGGAACCGCATCTCCGCAGGATCTGTTCCTGGGCCTCACGGCGGTCTACGGCGGACTCCTGCTGCTGATGAGGGTGTGGTATGGCCTGGCGCGGACGCTGTCCAAGATGCCGGGGGTGCCTGTGCGGAAGCTGGTGGCGGTCTTCGCCCTGTGGGTGATCCCCTTGCTCATAGCTCCACCGCTGTTCAGCCGGGATATCTATAGCTACGCTGCCCAGGGCGAGATGGTGAGCCACCACATCGATCCGTACCGCTACGGTCCCGATGTGCTGGGTGGCAGCCCGTATGTCCCCCTGGTGGATCCCCTGTGGGGAAATGCCCCGGCTCCATACGGACCGTTGTTCTTGGAGGTGGACGGTTTCATAACCCATGCGGTTGGCCACGACGAGCTGCCGGACCTGGTAATGCTGCGCCTGTTGGAGCTCGGCGGCGTGCTGCTCATGGCTGCATGCATACCCACTCTCGCACGGTCGTTCGGTCGTGACGCGTCAGAGGCGTTCGCATTGGCCGTCTTGAACCCTGTGACGATGCTCCACTTGATCGGAGGGGCTCACAACGACGGCCTGATGATCGGGCTGCTGGTGGCAGGGATCACCCTTGCCAGAAAACGACGACCGGTGGCAGGTCTCATCGTCTGCACGCTGGCGGCTGCCGTCAAGGCACCGGCTGCTCTCGGTATCGTCTACATAGGCTGGGAATGGATGGGCACCGGCGTGCCATGGAGGGAGCGCATACGGCCTGTTATGACCGCGGGGATCATATCGGTAGCAGTGAT
The DNA here is from genome assembly GCA_021851165.1 of Actinomycetes bacterium. Classification (GTDB taxonomy): domain Bacteria; phylum Actinomycetota; class Acidimicrobiia; order Acidimicrobiales; family JAJZJN01; genus JAJZJN01. Next base: position 8,170 of record JAJZJN010000030.1, on the reverse strand, counting down.
GGGCACCCTGTCACTCATAACGGGGCTCGGGTGGGGCTGGGTCGCCAACCTGGCCACCCCGGGGACCGTCCGGTCGTGGCTGGCTCCTGCCACGGGTATAGGGATGCTGATATCGGGGATCGCGCACCTGGTCGGTATTGGAGTGCCGACGCACATATTCCTATCCGGCACCCGCGTGCTCGGGTTGGCCACCGCGGGGATGTTGGGTCTGTGGCTCCTGTGGAACAGCGAGAGGATAGGGACGCTTCGCGCCATGGGCCTGACGATGCTGGCAGTGGTTGCACTCGGCCCGGTCGTGCAGCCCTGGTATCTCTCGTGGGGCCTGATCCTACTTGCGCCGGTCGCAGTCGGGAGGGTTCGCTCGGTGCTGATAGCGGCGTCGATTGCCTCAGCGTTCATCGGCCTGCCTGGCGGTCGCCAGCTCTTCGATGAGCTGATACATGCCAATCCGCTGTCAATGGCACTTGCGCTGCTGGCGTTGCTTGGCGTGCTCACGGTTCCACTCACGTCATGGGACAGTCAGCGCCTGGTAGCTGCATGGCGCCAGCGCAGGCGCGGCGCGTCGCTCACGACAACATCCGCTGCATGACCGTGACGTCGAGCCAGTGGCCGAATTTCCTTCCCACCTGGCGCTCCAGGCCTACGACCTCGAACCCGCAGGACTGGTGGAGGCGGATGGATGCGGTGTTGTCACCTACGGCCCTCGCTATGACTGTGTGATACCCGTAGGCTCGCGCCAGGCGCAATAGCTCGTCGAGCACCATGCGCCCCACTCCTTGTCCACGCCAGGCGCTATGCACGTAGACGGAGTCCTCCACCGTGGTCGAGTAGGCAGGCCGGTCCCTATAGGGGGAAAGCGAGCCGAATGCGGCGACCTCCCGCGGACCATGCACGGCCGGCGTGTCTCCGGGGACCGGCGTGTCTCCGGGGACCGGCGTGTCTCCGGGGACCGGCGTGTCTCCGGGGACCGGCGTGACGGCGGGCTCCTCGGCGCCTGTGGCTACGACCACCGGGTATGCCCCCTGGTGGCGTGACAGCCATTCGCGCTGGTCGGCAGCCGTCCTCGGCACGATGTCGAATGTGACTGTGGATCCGGTGACCTCATGGTTGTAGATGGACCGGATCGCTTCGAGATCGCCGGGCTCAGCGAGCCGGACTGTTAGCTGCATCCAGCCAATCGTACCGACTGGCTACCGCATGCCAGCACTGGGCTGCATCCGCTATGATCGCCTCCCGGCGACAATGGTGTCTGTCGGCCCCCTTAGCTCAGTCGGCAGAGCACAGCCATGGTAAGGCTGGTGTCGTCGGTTCGATTCCGACAGGGGGCTCCCGGGCGGCGTAGCTCAGTTGGTCAGAGCACACGGCTCATAATCGTGGGGTCGCGGGTTCGAGTCCCGCCGCCGCTACCAAGGTCCGGCCGATAGTGTTGAATCCCGGCACAGCCGGCAAGCAGCGAGGAGGAACGCGGTCTCATGGCGAAGAACGAGAAGCGGGTGCAGGTGACCCTCGCTTGCGAGGTGTGCAAGCGCCGCAACTACATCACCACGAAGAACAAGCAGAACGACCGTGAGCGGATCGAGCTGAAGAAGTACTGCAAGTTCGACAGGGCGCACACCCTGCACAAGGAAACGCGCTGAGCCAGATGCTTCACACGGCTGGGCGGGCTGGCGGGGCTCGCGCCGCCGCCTCCGATCTCGCCGAGCATGCCCGAAGGGGCGACGTAGGGGCGTTCGAGGATCTGGTGCGTGCTACCTACGGGGACGTATATGCACTTGCGCTCCGCCTGACGCGCAACGAAGAGGATGCCTGCGACGTCGCCCAGGAGGCGTACTTACGGGCTTTCCGCTTCATCCGCCGGTTTCGCGGGGACGCGGCGTTCTCGACATGGATGTACAGGATCACGGCCAATTGCGCCTCCAACCTGACTGCGGAGCGCTCGCGCGCTCGCCACGAGCCACTTGACGGCCCGGGCACATCTGTCGCCTCGGAAAGGCTTGTCGATGAAGATCCCGCTCACGATCCCGAGGCCCGCTGTTGTCGCATCACCGACCGCGAGATACTAAGTCGCGCACTTGGCGCTCTGCCTGATCGCCTGCGACTCGTTGTCGTGCTGAGGGACGTATATGGCCTTCCCCACGAGGCCGTTGCCGACGAGTTGGGTATCACGATCACTGCTGCCCGGGTGAGGCTGCATAGGGCGCGTAGACAGCTCAGGGACGAGTTGCAGGAATACCGGGCCAAGTGGGCCCGCCCATCCGAGGCGTCCAGTCGGGTGGAGGGTGTCCATGGCAACGAGCACGTGATCGAGGCTGCCGATGCGGTGTGATGCAGCGGCTCAGGCCATTCCGCTGGTTATCGATCCGCCGTGCAGCGGCGGGTTTGCAGCCGGCCGTATCCAGAGGATCACCGGCTACAGGGTGAGGCGCCACATGGAGAGGTGCCTGCGCTGCCAGGCGGACCTTGCCGGGTACCGCGGGATGCTCAGGGTGCTGAGGCAGTTGAGCATGGACCGCCCGATCTCTCAGCCGAGAGCTGTGGCTGACGTGATTGCTGCTCTTCGAGAAGCCGCCGCCGCCGAGGCTGTGCGTGCTGCGCTGCGCAAGCGACGTATAGCGGTTGCCGCAGGGCTTGCGTCGGCAGTGGCGGCTGTGGGAGGAGCCGGGGCGGCGGCAGCCGTGTTCGCGTCGAAGGGCCGTTCTATGCGCCACGCCTCCACGGGTGGAGCACGATGGCGCTCCCATGTGGCAGAGGTGGTATCCTCACTCGAAGTCCCTGAGCTCAGCCGGTAGCCGGCCGGCCGTCGTGGTCGGTGTCTCCGGTAGGCGGAGGGCAGTAGCTCAACAGGTAGAGCACCGGTCTCCAAAACCGGCGGTTGGGGGTTCGAGTCCCTCCTGCCCTGCCACCTGTTCGTCCCGTCGAAAGGCGTCCGAGCTGTGAACCGAGAGATGAAACGCATGATGCAGCGGCAGGGCCAGATGGAGGCCGATGGCTCCACGACGCCCCGGCGCACGGCGCCGACCCAGCGAGCGCGGGCGGTGCCTCAGCGGGAGGGGTCGATACCCGCTCGAGCGGCGGAGTTCGCGCGAGAGGTAAGATCAGAGCTTCGCCAGGTCGCATGGCCGACACGAGGTGAAGTTGTCAATTCCTCGACCGTGGTGATGATTACCCTGGTGCTTCTTGTAGGCTTGATCTTCCTCCTGAACTATGTGTTTTCTCGAGGCGTCATCTTCCTATTCAAGACATGACTGATCCAAAGGCCATGACTGACAACGAACCCGCTGACCAAGATCCCATGACATCGACCTCGGCCCCTGACGACTTGTCGGCAGGCATCGTGGTCGACGAGCTTGACGAGGATGACGAGCTGGACGACGAGGAGGGTCCAGCCGTAGAGAGCCCGTACGATCGGCCTGGCCGTTGGTATGTGGTCCATACCTACGCCGGCTACGAGAACAAGGTCAAGTCGAATGTCGAGAGCCGCATCGTCTCGATGAACATGGAGGATCGGATCTTCGAGGTGGTGATCCCCATGGAGGATGTCGTCGAGTTCAAGAATGGCAAGAAGGTAGTGGTGTCGAAGAAGGTGTTCCCGGGGTACCTGCTCACGAGGTGCGATCTGGATGACGACTCGTGGTCGGTGATTCGCAACACTCCGGGCGTGACCGGGTTCGTGGGTCCGGGCACGAAGCCGACGCCCCTCTCGCGACGCGAAGTCGAAGGCATCTTGCAGGTCAAGGTCGAGGGATCCGTACCTGTGAAGAAGTCACGGCCTCGTCTGGAATACGAGGAGGGCGAGACGGTCAGGGTCAAGGAAGGACCGTTCGCCGACTTCTCGGGGCAGGTGGCCGAGATCAACGAGGATCAGCTCAAGCTGAAGGTGCTTGTGAACATCTTCGGGCGTGAGACCCCCGTCGAGCTTGAGTTCAGCCAGGTTGCGAAGCTCTAGCGCACCTTCTCGCAGGTCCAGCGAGGCATAGCTCGACGTGGCTCAGTGCACACGGTAGCGGTTGGGTGGGCGGGTTCAGGCAGGCCGCAGCGGGAAATGGGGTCTTTCCGGCGCTACATATCAGATCAGACTCCATATCAGATCAGAATCGCATCTAGTCCAGATCCAGGAGGTGCCATCCAATGGCAAGGAAGAAGCAGATAGCGGTCGTGAAGATACAGCTTCCTGCGGGAGGGGCCACGCCGGCGCCCCCGGTCGGAACTGCGTTGGGTCCTCACGGGGTGCAGACCATGGAGTTCTGCAAGCAATACAACGCTGCAACCGAAGCCCAGCGCGGCTCGATCGTGCCCGTCGAGATCACGATCTTCGATGATCGGTCGTTCTCCTTCGTGCTGAAGACCCCGCCGACGCCGGCCCTTCTCCGTCAGGCAGCCGGCATCGAGAAGGGTTCAGCGGCAACAGGGCGTGAGCAGACCGGCACGGTCACAGAGGCTCAGGTCGAGGAGATTGCCAAGGTCAAGATGCCGGATCTGAACACGGCTGACCTCGATGCGGCCAAGCGCCAGGTAGTCGGCACGGCCCGCTCGATGGGTATAGCTGTGGCCAGTTGATATGCTCCGCTACCGCTGGGCAGGTGAGCTGCGCTGGCTGCGGCATGACTTGAGGTGTAGGTGTCTCGCGGGCTGCCGTCAGGGGACTGGACGTCTGGAGGAAAGGAGCTCATGGTGAGCAGAGGCAAGAGATACAGGAGCTCCCTCGATCGCTTGGACCGGGAGAGGCTGTACGCGCCGGGTGAGGCGGTAGACCTGGTGAAGGCCCTTGCAGGTGCGAAGTTCGACGAGACCATAGAGCTCGCGGCACGTCTGGGGGTTGATCCGCGTAAAGCAGACCAGATCGTACGTGGAACACTGACGCTCCCGGCAGGGACAGGACGCACGGCTCGCGTGATTGCCTTTGCCGCCGGTGATGCGGCCGTCGATGCCCGTGAAGCGGGAGCCGACCTGGTAGGTGCCGATGATCTGGTGGCGCAGATCGAGGGAGGCTTTCTCGACTTCGATGTGGCCATTGCGACTCCTGACATGATGGGCCAGGTTGGCAAGCTGGGGCGGGTGTTGGGGCCGCGGGGATTGATGCCCAATCCGAAGACCGGCACCGTCACCACGGATGTGGGCAAGGCTGTCCGGGAGTTCAAGGGCGGTCGTGTCGAGTATCGCACGGACAAGGTCGGCAACATCCATGTCCGCGTCGGGAAAGCCTCCTTCGGGCGCGAGCAGCTTCTGGAGAACATCCACGCCGTCATCGAGGAGCTGGTGCGCGTGAAGCCGGCGGCGGCGAAGGGTCGCTATCTGAGAGCTGTCACACTGTGCTCCACCATGGGGCCAGGAGTGCATATCGATCCGGCTCGTGCCCGTGAGATCGATGAAGAGGTGCTTGCCGCCTCGGCGTGACCTCCGCGTGGCTGGCTTGCAGGAGCCGGCATATCGCACACTTGGTGGTGATGCCGACATGTCCATGCTAAGCTTCCCGAACCAAGTGCTGGATGTCATCGGACTCCAGTCACACGAGAATTGGATCGCCAGAGACCTCCGGTACGCCTTGTGAAAGGTGTTCAATGGGCGATAGCCCGCCTGATGAGGCGCAGTCCTCCTACATGCGACGTGAGTCGTGATGTCTGTCGGAGATTGCCTGGCATGACCGGCAGGTACGAGGAGGATTGGTGGAGAATCCCAGGCCCGAGAAGGTTGCGGTAGTCGACGAGGTCCGCGCGCGCCTTGGTGCCAGCCAGGCTGCGATCCTGACCGAGTATCGGGGATTGACAGTGGCCCAGATGGCGGAGCTACGCCAGGCGCTGTCGCCTGTAGGTGCCCAGTACGCGGTTTACAAGAACACCCTCGTGAAGCGTGCGGTAGCGGGTAGCCGCCACGAACCACTGCAGGACCTTCTGACCGGGCCTACTGCCATTGCCTTCGTCTCGGGGGATCTGAGCGGCGTGGCCAAGGCACTGCGCGACTTCGCGAGGGCCAATCCGCACCTGCTGGTGAAGGGCGGCATGCTCGGGGACGGGGTGTTGTCGTCCGCGGATCTGGCAACGCTGGCCGATCTGCCTTCCCGCGACGTCCTGCTGGCTCGCTTGGCCGGCGCCCTGGCAGCGCCGATGCAGCAGTTGGCCTCGCTGCTCCAGGCCCTGCCACGCAACTTGGCGTATGGGCTGTCCGCTCTAGTGGACAAGCGGCGCGAAGAGGGTTCCGCTGCCGAGGTGCAGCCGGACGAGACCGAAGCGGCCAGTGAGCCGGATCAGACCGAAGCGATGTCCGATGATGAATCGATAATGAATAAGGAGCACAGCGACAATGGCTGACAAGACCCTCACCAAAGAAGAGATCCTCGACGGCATAGCTGCCCTCTCGGTCATCGAGTTGGCAGAGCTGCTCAAGGAGTTCGAAGAGCGCTTTGGTGTAACTGCAGCGGCTCCCGTGGCTGTCGCGGCGGCTGCTCCTGCCGGTGCGGCGGGCGCCGATGGTGCCGGTGAGGAGGAGAAGGACGAGTTCGACGTGGTGCTGGTGGCGGCCGGTGAGAAGAAGATCCAGGTAATCAAGGAGGTGCGTTCCCTCACGAGTCTGGGGCTGAAGGAGGCCAAGGACCTCGTTGACAGCGCGCCCAAGGCCCTGCTCGAGAAGGTTTCCAAGGAGGAGGCCGAGAAGGCCAAGGCGCAGCTCGAAGAGGCTGGAGCCACCGTCGAGCTGAAGTAGGCAGCTTGGACGGGGGTGACGCCTAGTCGCCAGCCATGCCCCGTGGGTACCAGCACCGGGTACCCACGGAGCTTGACTTGGTGGGTTGGATTGCCTAGCCTGTCATCGGCTGGAGCTGATGGCGGCGTGCCGGGGTTGCATTCTGCATGCGGGGCGCGTATGATAGCTGGTTGCCGTGCCTCGTCCTCGTGCCACCCGTGATCTCGACATCTGAATGACGCGCGTCCCAGCGTCTGATGAGGCGACCAGTAGGTCGCGAGCTGTCGCAGTTGTCACCGGAGCCGCTCCCGACGTAACGCGGCAGATCTGTCCGTAATCACCGTTCGCGCCGAACCTGGGAGGAGAAGGCTGTTGCCTGCACGGTCTAAGAGCCCGGAGCGTTTCTCGTTCGCCAATCTCGATGAAGTGCTGCCCCTACCCGACCTAATCGCGATCCAACGCGACTCGTTCCAGTGGTTCTTGAACAAGGGACTTGCCGAGGCCTTTGCCGACATCAGCCCCATAGAGGACTTCACGGGTCAGCTCAGTTTGGAGTTCGAGTTCGACCCCTCGGATCCTGACCTGCGCCCGTCTCCGAAGTTCTCGGTTGACGAGTGCAAGGAAAAGGACATGACGTTTGCCGCCCCTGTGTTCGTGAGGGCACGGTTCATGAACGCAGCGACTGGCGAGATCAAGGAGCAGACGGTCTTCATGGGGGACTTCCCCATGATGACCGATCGAGGGACGTTCATCATCAATGGCACCGAGCGTGTCGTGGTGAGCCAGCTCGTTCGTTCGCCGGGAGTTATCTTCCAGCCGGGTCGTGACGCGAAGACGATCGTCACGGGCACCATTCATCCCTACCGGGGTGAGTGGATCGAGTTCGACGTCGAGGCCAAGCCCTCCAAGGACGTCACTGCGGGTGCGAGGGTTGCCCGTAAGCGCAGGTTGTCACTGTTCGTGTTGCTACGCGCACTTGGATATGAGGACGAAGGGTTCCTGAACCGGTTCGTTCGTCATTTCGACTTCCTCGAAGGTCAGTGGGAGAAGGAGCGCGAGATCGCTCCCACGCGTGAGGAGGCTCTTCTCGAGATCTACAAGCGGGCACGTCCTGGTGAGCCCCTTTCGGCAGAGGCTGCTCGTGGTTATTTCGAGAATGCTTTCTTCAACCCGAAGCGCTACGACCTGACCCGTGTGGGCAGGTACAAGCTCAATCGCAAGCTTGGTCCCGAGATAGAGCGCATTGCGGCAGTGCTGGACGTCGACTTGGAGCGGCCGGCTCCGGGTCAGGGAGTGTTGAGCGCTTCGGAGATCCTGGCGACGGCTACCTATATGCTGCATCTGGCAGACGGTGAAGCCGGGTATCGAGTGGATGACCAGGATCATTTTGCCAATCGCCGGATCCGCTCCGTAGGCGAGCTGATACAGAACCAGGTCCGTGTAGGGCTGTCGCGTATGGAGAGAGTCGTACGCGAGCGGATGACAACCCAGGATG
>JAJZJN010000172.1 GCA_021851165.1 Actinomycetes bacterium | reverse complement strand
CGAGTATTCACCACGGCCAGGATCGAAAAGGCTGCCACCGGTACGAGAACCCTGACCAGCACCAGAGGGAAGCGCGTGTACTGCGCGGCGTATGGGTAGTAGACCGCGTAGTGCCAGCCCCAGGTGTCGTTCAGCCACAGCCCATTGGCAATCGTCGAGCGTAGCTCCGTGAAGCCCCAAGAAGATATGCTCGAGAGTGCGGCACTTGCCACGTTTGCCACCGCGATCTTGGCAGGAATGATCCAATCGGCGCTGGCAGCTAGGAGCACAGAGCCGCCAATCACGACGAGTCGCAATGCTCGGCGGCCTCCAATGCGCCCCAGGTGCAAACGCGCGAGGAAAGGTGAAAGCACGAAGGCGAGGGCGAGCATACCGACAAGCGGCGGATTATAGTAAGCGAACCCCAGAAATGGTGAGGCAATGACGAGTACCACGATGGCCCGCCCGAGCTTGAAGCTCCCCTTTGCATAAGCAAGCACCACGGCGGTCAGTGTGGGCAGTAACACCATCGCCATGAGCCAGACGTCGTTGATCCCGACGCTGCTGAGCGTGAAGGGGTTCAACAGGTAGCAAATGGCCCCGGCAGCCCCCGCCAGAGGGGAGACTCCGAGCGAGCGCAGTAGGGCAGCCGCAGCCAAGATGACTCCAGCAATGAGAAGCGACAGCCAAAGCCGCTGAGCAAGGGCGCCGGAACCGCCGAGCGCGTGCACAGACCAGTCAAGCGCCGCCCATGGGAGGTTACCTTGCAGTTCACCGGGCCCACCGAGGCTGCCTGACCATACGTAGCGTGAGAAGAGGTTGCTCATCCAGGCCGTGCCGATTGGGGGGGTTGTGTCCCCACCTGCGACTGCTGTGCCCACTTGGAACCAGCTCTGGCAGATCAAGGCACCGAAACAGCCCAGGCCAACCATGGTCCAGCGCCATGTGGAGGTGCGGTCTATGTGTTGCTGTGAGCCCGATGCGAGCTTGGTTTCACCAGCGGTCGGTGACGGGCCCCGGCTTTCGAGGACCAGCCAGATGGCAGCCATGGCTAGCGCAACAATTCCCCCGTCAGCCAGCAAGCTCTGGGCAGTACCGGGACGCAAGCACTCCGCCACAACTACGAGGCAGAGCCCTAGTGCGGCGAGCTGTCTTCGCCGGTCTTTGAGGAACAGGGTGTCAATGGCAGAGTGCCAGCTTTTCGCGGGTGGAGCCGGACTCTGCTGTTGCTCATCGTCCGGGTCAGAGGGAGGGCTGGAACTCTGCATTGCTTAGACGAATGAAGCGATTAGGTCGGTCGTGACCCCGGGCCGATTGTCGGCAACGGACATGCACCACCGGCGCGCGTACGACATCCATGGCTGGCGATGCGAGCCGCATGTGCGATATTGGAGGGCACTGTGGACACCGATCTGGTCGGGATCGCGGCCTCGCGTCACGGGGCGATCGATTATGCGACGAAGACCGACGCACACCTCCGGAAGTGACGGCTTGAAGTGGTTGATGTCCCTGGGCTCTCCGATACCAAGGGGCACAGGCTGATCGTAGTCCGTGCGCTCCTCGGCTGATGCCTCGCGGGTCTGCTCGGGCAGATCCACAAGTACTCCTGGTGAACAGCCAACGTGACGTGAGGTGAAGCAGCCGCCGAGGCGGGCGCCTATCTCGCAGGCAGCTTCGCCATGCAGAGGTCGGAGAGTACCGAAAGGTTTCGATTACTGAAGCGGGATTACCGGCGACCTCGCTACGCATGCCGTCATTTGCAGCCAATTCGGCCGTAGTTCCCGCTAACCGGGAGAACGTAGCCCGGCTATTTGTCCTCCGCCTCGGCATCGAGGCGCCAATCGGCCAGTAGCGCATCGCACAGCCCGGCTGGGCCCGAAGCCGGGCGCAAAGAGTCTCCTCGGTTCTCGTTCGCCCCGCCAAGCAGTCGATCGGCGCGTAGGGCGGCAGCGGTGGCAGGAGCAAGTGGGCTTGGACGCGACGAGGCTGCCGTCTGACTCCTCGCAGCAGCGGCATCTACCCTGTCTGAAGCGACTTCTCCGGTTCGTGAATCCCGTTGGATCGCGACATTGTGCGGGACCACTGTTACGAGCGGCCCCTACTTGGCGGAGCGGGACACGTTCCGTATCACTGGACGTAGAGGGATTGATATTGATTGTTCTGGTATAAACTACAATTTCGACTATTAAACTACAATTTCGACGCGGCGCGGAGGTAGCCTCAGACCTCCGGTAGTGGCGCCCCGAATCACCCTCCTGCCAGGTAGTTCTCGTGGTGTAGATATTCGCGAATACAGTTGATATTTATGCTGCTACATGGTAGACTGTCTAGCTGGGAGGAGCGGTCGCCGAACAGCTTGCGGGCATGCCCGAGCCATGGGGTCTGGAGCGGCTCTGCGTCGATGGCCGGGTCTCTATCTACCGGGGTCCGCACGTGTTCGCTTCCTACGACGAGGACGACCTCGGCATGCGGAACCTGGCGATCGTCGGGCTCACCAACGCGAGGTTCTCTTGCACCGAGGTAGCTGCGTGCTTCGATCTGACACCGCAGTACATCTCGATGCTGCGAGGAAGGGCGAGGGACCGGGGTTCTGGGGGCCTGGTCCGTCCCCGGGGACGTCGTCGCAGCCTGTCGCCCCACCAGCTGGCCAGGGCGGCCGAGTGGTCAAGACAAGGTATGAGCGATGTCGCGATCGGCAAGCGCCTCGGGGTCCATACTGGCACCATCGGCCGGAGGTTGGCCGCGATGGAGAACGATCGACCGGCAAGTGAGCCAATCGTCGAGGACCCGCTGTTTGATGACTTGGCAGCTCGGCGAGGCCTTCCTCGACCTGGGGGATCTCGCCGGATCGGAGGGTGGCGATCCGGTCGGCCGATGTCGGTGCAGTGAACCTCGTGACCGAGGTGTGCCAGACAGACCGCGGTGGTGAGGCCCACGTAGCCGGCACCGATCACCGCGAGTCGTCTCATCGTCCCGGAGACTACCGCGTCATGCCTGACGCTGGCGGGGCCACGGCGTGGAGGTGTGTCAGATCTCCTTGCGGAGGGAGGTACGCGTCGCCATATAAAGCCAGGGACCGGGCAGCTCGCTCATCTGCTCGAAGCGGCGCCATTGGGTCACGATGATCTCGAGTTGCTGCCACTTGTTGAGCCCGTGACGAGCATCCAGACGGAACATCTTCGCTTGCGCAGCGATAAGGGCCTGTCGCTCGGCTGGGCGGTGCTGGATGTGGCGGTCCCTGCTGATGATGATCCAGCCGGCTCGGGCAACCTGCGGTATCCAGTCGACGTCCTTGTCGCCCGCCTGCACGGGACACGGTGGCCGCTCGAAGCCATCCGGGCCCCGCCCGCCGCCGTCACCGGGGTAGGTCACGTCCGAGCGAACACCTGCCAGGATTTTCGCCACCCCCAGCAGATCCGCGTCGACGTAGAACCGGATCGTCACGAGCGCGCCTATGCGGCGTGCGCCCGGTCAACCCCCTCGAAGCGCAGGGCGTCGATGACGGTCGCGAGGTCCAGATCGAAGTCTCGGGCGACGCTCTCGACTGAGTCCCCGGCAGCGACCTGCTCGGCGATCGTCTCGGTGGGGATCCCTCGCACCACCGGGGACCCGAAGCGGACCTCCGGGTCGATCACCACGGCTGAGTCGGATCCGCCCGGACGGAGCCGCACTACCGCCCCGTTCTCCTCGCCATCGAACTCGACTCGTTCGAGGAAGCTCTCGGCCGGCGGGAGCAGCAGCATCACCCCGCTCTGAGGTTCGACGCAAGCCCACAGCTCGGGGGGAAGTCCCGCCTGCTCCTGGGCCGAGATGAACAGGTGCCGGCCTGGCCCTACCCACGGCCGGGCGTGGGCGAGAGGATAGGGCACTCCGAGCTCGTCTCGAAGGTGCTCTATGAAGCCCCGAAGGCGTTGCATCGTCGCGCCAAGGGAGCGTCTGTACTCTCGAAGGTAGCGAGCCTCGACGAACTCGCCCCAGGTCACGGTGTGCGAGCCGGTGGCCGTCGGCCTCAGGACCGGCGCGTAAGTCCGCCCGCGCCGTTCGCCACCTTCCAACCAGTAGTGGAGGGTGGGGCGCGGGACGCCGAGCAACTCAGCAGCGAGGGCCTCGTCGTACAGTTCGCGGTCAAGAACGGTCGATGTCACGGCACCTATCATGCCTCAACGGTGTGGCGCGGCCATGGCCAGGGCCGTGGAGCAGCGCATTCCAGGGCCCTGGTCAGCCACCGTAGCCCTTGCGCGGGGGAGCGGCCAGCGATTACCGGTCCGGTCCGTCACGCTACGAGCTATTGATTGTTCTTGTATACACTAGAACTTCGACGCGGCGCGGAAGTAGCCCCGCGAGGAGAGCCATGGACACCTCAGGCATTCAGCGCGAGGCACGGGCCCTCGGCGATCCGACTCGCCACCGCCTGTTCCACTACATCGTCGACTCAAAGCAACCCGTCGGAGTAGCCGAGCTAACCGCGTGTGTGCAGCTCAATCACAACGCTGTTCGCCAGCACCTGGCCGTGCTTAAGGAAGCGGAGCTGGTCATCGAAGAGGTGGAGATCCGTGACCGTCCGGGCCGGCCGCCGAGAGGGCCTGCGGCG
>JAJZJN010000029.1 GCA_021851165.1 Actinomycetes bacterium | reverse complement strand
TGGTGCCGGGTGCCGGGTGCCGGGTGCCGGGTGCCGGGTGCCGGGTGCCGGGTGCCGGGTGCCGGGTGCCGGGTGCCGGGTGCCGGGTGCCGGGTGCCGGGCCTTGTCACGCGCACGGGGGCCCAGGCTTTGACGCCCGGGCCCCCGTTGCTGGGTCTTGCGCTCCGCATCCTTCCAGATGCCACGGAGCTGTTCACCCGACCGTGAGAGGCGATCTGCCCCCGGTCGGAATAAGCCCTTGAGCGCTCAGGTGCCGACGATCGGCGCCCGGACCTTGGTGAAGGGCCCGCTCAGCCAGGACTGGACCAGGCTCTGATGCGACTTCACGAACGCTGCTGCAGCGGCGGTCTGGCTCTCCTTCTTGACGGCCATCGCGTAGGCAACCGAGTCCTGGTCGGCGCTCGTCCAGTTGAAGCGCTTGATGAAGTTCGCAACAGCCGGGGCTGTCTTCGGCAGGTGCGAGTTCATGATCTTGTACAGGTAGTACGGCGGGTACGCACAGTTGATCTGGGAGGCCGGCAGTGCCGCACACTTCGAGGTGAACGGCGGGAGCTGGACTTCGCTGAAGTGGTAGACCGCGTTTATGTACTGGGGTGTGTACCAGTAGAAGATGATCGGCTTGCGCGCCTTGTACGCCGTCTCGATCTCCGTGAGCTGGGCGGCTTCGGAGCCGGCGTAGATGACCTTCAGGTTGATCCCCAGGTTCTTCACGAGGGCTGCGTCGTTGGTGACGTAGCTCGGCGATCCGTCGAGGAACTGGCCCTGCGGAGCCGACTGGGGAGTGACGAAGAGGCTCCAGTCCTTCTTCACACCCTTCCAGGTCGCGAGGCTCGGGTGCTCCTTCATCAGATACGTGGGAACGTACCATCCGATGCTGCCCATCGGTCCTTCGAGTCCAGCGTTGATCACCTCGTGGTTACCCACGACGTAGGTCTGGTAGTGCTTGTAGTGGCCCCAGACCTCCATCACAGCGGAGACCTTGCCCTGGGCGGTGGCTGGCCATGCAGGGATCTCGGAGAGGTCAAGCAGCTTGACCGGGTAGTGCAGGTCGTGCTCGATCACGTATTGGGCCACCACGTTGTTGGCGAGGGATCCCTCCCAGGAGTTGGTTACCAGGGTGATGGTTGGCTTGGCCGACGAGCTGGTCGGGCTGCTGGCAGACGGTGTGCTCGAGCTGCATGCGGCCAGAAGAAGGGCCAGGACCGCTCCACCGAGCCCGAGTTTCCAAGGTAAATGCCATGGTGATCGTCGGATGGTGGACCGCTTGGCGGTCGTGGTCGTATCTGATGGTTGCCTCATCGGTTGATGGCTCCTTTGTGATATTGGTTCACTGGCATGGCTGCCGATACCGTGTTGTCTCGAATAGCTGATCCGCTGGCTGTGCAACCGGCCAGCTTCGCAGCTCTGCTCTGTGTAACCGTGCTTGTCGTAGCTGTCTTATTGCGTGTGTAACTGGTGACTCTGTAACTGGTTGATTGCACGCGAGCAGTGCCCGCATGCACCCCCTCGTTGGTATCTCCTCCCTGTTATTGCCGATATGACATCTGTTTGTTGGCCAAGCCTGTGTGTGGTGTCAGGCTGCTCTCGCCGGCCTCCTCTGCTCGCGGCCCTGGGTCAGCCGATCCAGTACCACACCGAGCACGACGATGGCGAGCCCGGCTGCGAGCCCGAGGCCGAACTCGTCCCTTTCCAGGCCGACCACGACGTCGTATCCGAGTCCACCGGCGCCCACCAGCCCGGCGACGATGACCTCGGCCAGGACGAGCAGGATCGTCTGGTTGATGGCGAGCACGATAGCCGGGCGGGCAGCAGGAAGCTCGACCTTCCTCAATAGCTGCAGGCGCGTCGAGCCGAATGACGTGCCTGCCTCCACCATGTCACGGGGCACACGGCGCAGGCCGAGGTTGGTGAGCCTGACAGCCGGTGCAAGCGCGTAGACGAAGGATGCGGTCACCCCCGCCATGTTCCCAACGCTGAAGAACAGCACGACAGGGATGAGGTACACGAAGGCGGGCATGGTCTGGAGCACGTCGAGCACGGGGCGCAGCGCCTTCTCCACCGGATCCCACCAGTAGGCGGCTACGCCGAGCGGCAACCCTACGATGATGCACATCACGAGGGCCACCAGTACCTGAGCCAGGGTTGCGGCGCTGTCGTTCCATACTCCGAGCAGGCCTATCCCCGTTACACATATCCCCACCAGCAGCGCCCGTCTCCAGCCCCCGATGATGTAGCCGAGAGCGGCAGTACCGAACACAGCGAGCCACCAGGGCATGTCCCCGGCTATGCGAGTGAGGGGGTTCAGGATCTCGAGAGTGACGAAAGCGCTCAGGTTCGACGTCCCGCCGACTATGGGCACGGATGCGTAGTGGTAGAGGTGATGCTGTAGCCAGCCGAGCCCGGTGTTCAAGGGTCCGGCCACTGAGAACGACCACGCAGTCGGGAAGTTGGTGGCAGAGAAACCGAGCTTGGCCACCAGGGCTGTGACCACCACGAGAGCGAAGCCGGCCGCGATCAGCTCGCGCCTGCGGCGGACGGGCATGCCCTTGGAGGTGCGGTGGGCTGGATCAGCCCTCTCGCCGAAGGCAGACACGACGCGGTCGAGCACCATTGCCATGAGCACGATGACCGTGCCGGCGGTGAACGCGTCACCGACGTTGACGATGTTCAGCGCCTGGAGAACCGGGTCCCCGAGACCACCTGTGCCTATCAGGGAGGCGATCACGACTACCGACAACGCCATCATGATGACCTGGTTGACTCCGAGCAGGATCATCCTGAGAGCCATTGGCAGCTGGACCTTCCTGAGGAGCTGCCACCGATTCGAGCCGAACGACTTGCCTGCCTCGATCACGTCGTCAGGGACCGTCCGTATGCCGAGCAGGGTGAGGCGGATGATCGGCGGTGTGGCATATATGACGGTGGCGACGACGCCGCCAGGGTTGCCGATGGAGAAGAGTATGACGATGGGAACCAGGTAGGCGTATGCGGGGAGCATCTGCATCAAGTCGAGCACTGGACGCAGGAGCTGCTCGAAGTGCCGGCTGAATGCCGCCACGATGCCGAGCGGGACTCCGATCACCACGGATATGCCCACTGCCACCGTCATGAGCGACAGCGTCGACATCGAGTCGGCCCAAAGCCCGAGAAGACCGAAGGCAGCTATTGCCACCACCAGGAAGATCGCCGTCTTCCATCTGCCGGCCGCGAGCCCCGAGAACGCTCCGAGCAGGATGAGGCCAGGCCAGGTCAGCCACCCGAGGAAGGTCGAGACGCCGCTCACCATGGCGTTGAGGCCGGTGCCTATGGGGGCGAGCACGTCGGTGAAGAACGGAGCCGAGCTCTGGTGGGCTGTGATCCAGGTCCCAAGCGAGCTGAACGCCGAGATGCTCCCCGGGACCCATCCGGCGGGGAAACCCCCCTTCACCCCGGTGAGGATCGCCGAGACGACTGCCCCCGCCGCCAGTACTACTAGGCCTACCCAGGGTTTGGCGAGCGTCTGGCGAACGGAGGGTCCCCCCGTGCCTCGGGGGCTCGCCGGCCTGTCGACCCCTAGCTGCTCAGCCTCCTCCAGGGTGGTTTCGTTGCCTATGGCGACTGTCACGGCCGGGTGCCTTCACCGTGCGTCTTCCCCGCCTGGGCGCGGGGGCCAGGCGCATCGCCTTCGAGAGGGCTTCCCGCTATGACGGCTGTAGCCGTCGTCCGGTCGAGCTCACCGATGATCTCCCCCTCGTCGTCGACGACGCCGACAGGCTCGTCACTTTGGAGAACCATGTTCAACACGTCCTGGAGGCGTGTGCTCGCCGCCACGACACGATCTCCGAACCCGCTGCTACGGTCGGATCGGGTACCGAAGGGCCTCATGGCCCATCTGGCAGTGAGGACCTTCGCCCGTGGCACGTCCCTGGTGAAGGCTGCCACGTAGTCGTCGACCGGTGCTCCGACCACTTCCTCGGGTGTCCCCACCTGGACGAAGGAGCCCTCGCGCATTATCGCGATCCGGTCGCCGAGCTTCAGAGCCTCGTCGAGATCGTGGCTCACGAACACGACGGTCTTGTGGAGGCGCTCCTGGAGGCGGATCACCTCGTCCTGCATCTCGCGCCGGATGAGTGGGTCGAGAGCGCTGAACGCCTCGTCGAACAGCAGCACGTCGGGATCGACCGCGAGGGCCCGGGCCAACCCCACGCGCTGCTGCATGCCCCCTGACAGCTCGTCGGGATACGAGCGCGAGAAGCCCGACAGGCCGACTACCTTCAGCAGCTCCTCCACGCGCTGGTAGCGCTCGGCGCGCTTCACGCCCTGCACCTCGAGGCCGTATGCGACGTTGTCGACGACCCGTCGGTGCGGGAACAGCCCGAACTGCTGGAATACCATGCTCACTCGATGTCGCCGCAGGTCTCGCAAGCCGGCGGGGTCGAGATGGCGCACGTCCTCGCCACACAGCTCGATGTTGCCGCTGTCCACCTCGATCAGGCGTGTAAGGGAGCGGATGAGTGTGGACTTGCCGCTTCCCGACAGGCCCATGACGACGAACACCTCTCCCCTGTGAACCTCGAACGAGACGTCCCGGATTGCTGCGATGCATCCGGTACGCTCCTGAAGCTCTGCCTGGGGGAGGTTGGCCTCCGGTGTTCCGAGAAGGCTGTGCCCGTTATGGCCGAAGAACTTCCAGAGATGCTGGCAGGAGATCTGGACTGGGTGGCTCGTGGGGTCCTCGCGAGCAGGATCCTTCACGGAGGCCACGGCCGACATCATCGGCTTGACTCGCGAATGATCGTTTGCCCACCCGAACCACAGGAAGCCGAGAGACGGCTGGTACAGTGCCGCACGACACCTGGCATACGAGCAGTATATGTGTTGCAGGGCAAGATTGCTAGTCGTCGATCTAACGACGAGCGCAATCTCGGTTCTTCAATCCTAGAGCTCTATGAGGAGAGTGGCGGGGCCGTCGTTGGCCAGCTCGACGGTCATGTCGGCACCGAAACGGCCGGTCCCCACGGCTGCACCCAGGGAACGAAGCCCCTCGACGACAGCATCTACGATCGGCTCGGCAATGTCTCCGGGAGCAGCAGCCAGCCAGGAGGGCCGGCGTCCGCGCGATATATCCCCGTAGAGAGTGAACTGGCTCACGACGATCAGCCCTCCCCCGGTCTCCGAGCAGGAGCGGTTCATGCGACCCTCCTCGTCGGCCAGTAGTCGAAGGTTCCACAGCCTGCCAGCCAGGGTCATGGCCGCGTCGGGGGTGTCGCCATGGGTGACCCCGACGAGCACGAGCAGGCCGGGACCCGGCACGACGGGCTGCCTGGGTTCGACCTGGGGTGCCTCGACCTGGGGTGCCTCGACCTGGGGTGCCGCTGGGTAGGGTGGCTCACCGAGCTGGCTGACCACTTCGGCACCGACCAGGATTCGCGCCCAGGTCACCCGCTGTACTAGGGCTCGCATGCAGGCGAACCTACTACGAGCGGGGCCCGCCTGGAGTGCGGGCGCCCGAGCCCCCAGCACGAAGGAGCCCCCATCTTCAACCAGCCCCCAGCCGGTGCCCGAATGCAGCGCCGTGCGTTGACACTGTGCTATGAAGAAGATATATTACTCGTGCATCAGCCTTGTCTGACAGTAGGCCTGTCTTACGGGTGAGGCCGAGGCGCGCGACAACCCGAGTCCCTTCTACTAACCGAGGAACCAGACATGAGCGAAGTGCCGAGCAGGGCAGACGTGGTCATAGTCGGAGCCGGCATCGTCGGGAACAGCCTTGCATACCATCTGGCCCGTCTTGGCAAGACGAGGATACTGCTGATCGACAAGGGGCCGTTGCCGAACCCGGGGGGTTCGACCGGGCATGCCTCGAACTTCATCTTCCCTGTCGAGCACTCGAAGATGATGACGCGTTTCACCCAGGACGCCGTCGACCAGTACAAGGCTCTCGGGGTCTTCACTCAGAGCGGCGGGATCGAGGTGGCACGCACGGAGGAGCGCCTGCAGGAGTTCAAGCGGCGCGCCGTGTCGGCGAAGGCCTGGGGCGAGGAGGCCTACCACCTCTCCCCAGCAGAGGTCAAGGGCTACGTCCCCTACATCAACGAGGACGTCATCATCGGTGGGATCTACTTCCCGGCGGTAGGTGTCGTGGACTCGCTCAGGGCGGGGACCCTCATGCGTGAGGAGGCCCAGCGGATGGGTGCTCTGAGCGTTCTCGGGGGCACCGAGATCGCCGGCATCGACGTGGAGGGCGGGCGGGTCACTGCCGTGCGGACCGACGGCGGGGACCGTATCGAGGCCGAGATGGTGGCCATTTGCTGCGGCGTGTGGAGCCCGAAGGTGGCGCGTATGGCGGGCGCGACGATCCCGCTTTACCCGACGGTGCACCAGATGATCAGTGTCGGTCCGATAGCGCGCTTCGCCGACACGGCAGGCGAGATCGAGTTCCCCATCGTCCGTGACATGGACACCGGCATGTACGAGCGCCAGCACGGTGGTGACATGGAGGTCGGCTCGTATGCCCACCGTCCCATCGTGATCGCTCCCGAGGACATCCCGTCCATCGAGGAGGCCGTGCTCTCTCCCACGGAGCTGCCGTTCACCCAGGAGGACTTCGACCCTCAGATGCGCGACGCGCTAGAGCTGATGCCGGAGATCCTCGGCGACGAGCGGGCCGGTGTGCGCCATGCCATCAACGGCCTCATCTCGCTCACGCCTGATGGCCTGCCGGCCATTGGCGAGACACCCGAGGTGCGCGGCCTGTGGTCGGTGGCCGCGAGCTGGATCAAGGAGGCCCCGAGCATTGCCCGCACCGCTGCCGAGTGGATGGTTGCCGGCGTCACGGACATCGATGTCCATGAGGCCGACATCGCCCGATTCTACCCGCACCAGCGCACCGTGAGCCACGTCCGGGCGCGCGCTGAGGAAGGCTTCAACAAGACATACGCGATCGTCCACCCTCTCGAGCAGTTCGAGTCCGTACGGTCGGTGCGCCGCAGCCCGATGTACTCCCGCGAGGAAGCGCTCGGAGCGGAGTTCTTCGAGACGGTGGGATGGGAGCGTCCACAGTGGTACGGCTCCAATGCCCCCCTGCTGGAGGAGTACGCCGGCCGTGTCTCGTCTAGGCCCGCCGAATGGGACGCTCGCTGGTGGTCGCCGATCATCGACGCCGAGCATCTGGCCATGCGCGATCGCGTCGGGATCGTCGATCTGTCGTCCTTCGCCGTGTTCGATGTGCGCGGCCCGGGAGCGCTGTCGTACATACAGCACCTCGCGCTCGCCCAGATGGACGTCGGGGTTGGCAGGGTCGTCTACACCCCGCTTCTCGACGTGGCTGGTGGCTTCAAGGCAGACCTGACCATCATGCGAATGGCGTCGGACGAGTTCCGGGTCGTCACCGGCGGCGGCCTCGGGATGGTGGACAAGAAGTGGTTCGTCGACCATCTTCCCGGTGACGGGTCGGTTACCCTGTTCGATGCCACGTCGGCATGGTGCACGATAGGCGTATGGGGCCCACGTGCGCGTGACCTGGTGGGCAAGCTCACAGATGCCGACATCTCGGCCCAGGCGTTCAAGTACGGGACCTGCAAGTGGATCGAGCTCGGCGACATCCCGGTGCTCGCTTCCAGGATCTCCTACGTAGGCGAGCTCGGCTGGGAGCTCTACGTGCCGATGGACGAAGGTGCTCATGCCTGGGACCTTCTGTTCGAGGCAGGCCAGCCCCTCGGAGCGGTCCCGGTCGGCATGGGGGTCTACGCGACCACCGCGAGGATAGAGAAGGGCTATCGGGCGTACGGAAACGAGCTGACCCCCGAGTACGACCCAGTCGAGGCAGGGCTGCACCGCCGTGTCGTGAAGAAGGAGGACTTCGTCGGCAAGCGCGCACATCTCGTGCAGCGTTCCTTGCCGCCGGCCGCCATCTTGTGCACGCTGTCGGTCGACACGTCCGTCTCCAAGGGCGGTGTGCCTCGCTTCCCCCTCGGCAAGGAGGTCATCGTCACGCCGGACGGCGATCCCATCAGCGATCGCAAGGGCCGTCCATCGTATGTGACGAGTGCGGGCTTCGCTCCATCGGTTGGCCAGTACCTGGTGATGAGCTACCTGCCACCCGAACTGGCGGTCAAGGACATGCGCCTTGCTGTCGAGTGCATGGGCGAGAGGTATCCCGTGACGGTGGTCGTGGCCGGCAACGGAGCCGTCTTCGACCCGGAAAACGAGCGGATGCGAGCCTGAGTCATGAGGGTCATGGTCTGTATCAAACGCGTACCACTCGTCGGCGGGAAGGTGGTTCTGAGCCCCGATGGCAAGGAGGTCGACACCAAGTTCCTCGGCTTCGGGATAAGTCCCCACGAGGAATGCGCTGTCGAGGAAGCCGTGCGGCTGGTGGAGCGCAACGGCGGGAGCAGCACCGTTGTCACTCTGGGGCCGCAGTCGGCCGTCGAGCAGCTGCAGTTCGCCATGTCCCTCGGCATCGACGAGGCGATTCTGATAGACAGCGGAGACGAGGAATGGGGTCCGATGTCGACTGCTGCGGCGCTGGCTTCGGCAGTGTCCGAGAAGGTGGCCGAAGGCGCGGCTCCCGACCTGCTTCTCCTGGGGAACGAGGCCCCGGACTCCGGTGACTACCAGGTTGGCATCCGTGTGGCTACAGCGCTCGGCTGGCCGTGTGTCACCGGCGTGAAGGAGCTCGATGTGAGCGACGGGACTGCTGTTGCCCGCAGGGAGCACGGCAGTGAGATGGAGATGTTCAGCGTGTCGCTTCCGGCGGTTGTAACGGTCAAGGAAGGTTTGAACCTTCCCCGCTACCCTTCCCTCCCTGGCAGGCTCAGGGCAAAGGGCAAGAAGATCGATCAGATGAAGGCCGAGCGCATGGCCGAAGGATTGACCACCTTGCAGCTTCGGCTTCCTGCCGAGGACGGCCGTGAGACCGAGCTGCTCGGGACCGGGGTGGACGCAGTTCCCCGGCTGATCGAGGTTCTCCGTGAGACGGGGGTCCTGGCGCGATGATCCTCTGTATAGTCGAGCACGACAACGGCCGCCTGGAGGACCAGTCTGCCGAGGCTCTCACCATGGCGCGGGGCATGGCCGGCGCGGCCGGTGTTCCTCTTCATGCTGTCATCTTCGGTCCCGGCGGGGATGCTGTTGCGGCTGCGATCGGGGAGTACGGGGTCTCGGTGCTCCACCTTGCCGACTCCGACGCGCTGGCTTCGTACGCGCCGGTGGCATGGGCAAGAGGCGTCATTGCCGTGGTGGAAGCTGCGCCTGCCGAGGCGGTCGTGGCTTCTGGCACGGACCGGGGCAACGAGGTCATGGCTACAGTCGGGGCGCTGGCAGGATTGCCGATGGTGGCCAACTGCATCGACGTGCAGCCTGGTGATCCGTACCGGTTGAGCCGGCTGCGCTGGGCCGGGAGCGTCGTGGAGGATGCCGAGCTCGACTCGGACGGCCCCAGGCTGTTCAGCGTGGCCCCTGGGTCGGTCGTGCCGGCCAAGGCCGACTCGGCTGTAACCGTGGAGACCCAGCCCGTGCCACTGAGCCTGAGCGATGCCGACCTGGCGGTGCGGGTTCTCGAGCACATGGTTCCCGAGCACGACGGAGCGTCCCTGGTAGACAGCCGTGTGGTCGTTGGCGGGGGCAGGGGCGTCGGCAGCGCGGAGGGATTCGCCGTCCTTGATGAGCTGGCTGGGCTACTCGGTGGGGCAGTAGGGGTATCGCGGGCCGTCACCAGTCTCGGCTGGAGACCCCACCGGGACCAGATTGGCCAGACCGGGGTGCGCATAGCGCCGGATCTCTACATCGCTTGCGGTATCAGCGGCGCGATACAGCACATGGTCGGCTGCAAGAGTGCCCGGCGGATACTCGCGATCAACAGCGACGCGGATGCACCGATCATGTCGAAGGCGGACTATGCCGTCGCCGGTGACCTGCATGTCGTCCTGCCCGCTCTGGTGGATGAGCTGCGCCGCATCACGGCCTAGCTGGCCTGGCGACTAGCCCGGCGGCACTGCCGCCATGGTTCCCGAGCCTGTTTCCGGCTACCTCTTTGGGTGAACGTAGGGTGAACTACCAGTGAACGCATGGTAAACTAAACGCGAACTGGTGGTGAACGCAGCATCGCACAAGCGGGCGATGCTGCCTGCACGCCGAGAGGGGAGAAGGACCATGGCGCTCGCGGCGATCCTGGTCGCTGCCGCGGCAGGTTTCGCGGTGTTGAACGGAGCGAACAACGGCAGCACCCTCGTTGCCATTGCCACCACCTCTACGTCCCTTCTTCCCGTGACCGCTATCGCCGTGCTCGCGGGTGGTGTGGTTCTCGGTCCGCTTCTTCTCGGCACTGCAGTGGCTACGACTCTGTCCACCAGGCTCGTTGATGCGAGGGGACCGGTGGGCGAGCAGGCTTTCCTCGTCGGGATCCTGGCTGCGATGGCGGTTATAGGCCTTCTGGCATGGCAGAGGCTTCCCAGCAGCCTCACTCTCGCCACGATCGGTGGTCTCGCCGGGGCCGGGATCGCCTCCGGGCTGCACATGAGCTGGACGGTCGCGCTCCTGGCGGTGGCGCTGGCAGTGGCAGTGCCTCTCGTGACCGGTGTGGTGACATTCGGGATATCGCGGGGATTGCTCGCAACGGGGCCGGCCATGGGCTACCGGGGGCTGGATCGGCGCCGGCTGCGCTGGTTCCGAGACGCCAGCTTCGCCCTCCAGGCGCTCGCCTACGCCACCAACGACGGCCAGCGGATGCTGGCGGTGCTGATAGTCGCGCTGCGAGCAGGATGGCCTGGAGATTCGCTCGATGCGCCGCTTTATGCTGCTCTGGCGCTCGCATTCGCGCTGGGCGCAGTGCTCGGCACGAGACGCATGGCGCACGGGTCTCCGGCCCAGCTCGCTCCAGCCGGCACCTTCGAGCGCTCCATTGCATCTGTGATGGC
Source organism: Actinomycetes bacterium (assembly GCA_021851165.1). Classification (GTDB taxonomy): domain Bacteria; phylum Actinomycetota; class Acidimicrobiia; order Acidimicrobiales; family JAJZJN01; genus JAJZJN01. The sequence continues at coordinate 13,887 of JAJZJN010000029.1, read as the reverse complement.
TAGCTTCGCGGCATTCTCGAGCTCGCTGCTGGGGATACCGGTGAGCATGACCCAGACGACGAGCGCGGCACTCGTCGGGGCCCACGCGACCGTGGGCGCGCGCCGGGTCCGTTGGGAAGAGGCCCCGAAGCTGCTCACGGCTTGGGTGCTCACCCTTCCGGCAAGCGCTGCCGCGGGTGCAGCAGGATCGTTCGCTCTCGGGTGGGTCAAGTGATGCGCTCGGGGCTCCAGCTCCTGCGGGACCTGAGTGGCAAGGGCCGGGCGGACCTGGTTGCGCATGTCGTACGGCAGATAGATGCCACGCTCCAGGCAGCGTCGCTCGTGGAGGGTGTGGTGAACGGAGAGCAGGCCCCTGAGGCCGCTGCGGGCGCGATCCGCTCCGTCGAGCACGCGGGCGACCGGGCACGCGCGGATCTGGTCGTGGCACTCTCTTCGGCGTTCAGCACGCCAATCGACCGCGAGGATCTGTTCCGGCTGTCGAGGTCGATCGACGACGTGCTGGACAATCTCCGGGACTTCCTGAGGGAGGTGCGACTCTTCGATCCCGAGGACCTGACCCCGTGCAAGGCGCTGGTCCCGCCCGTCCACGAGGGACTCCACCATCTTCGTGAAGGTGTGCTCTCGATGGGGAAGGAAGGATCGGCGGTGGATCGCTGTACCCTTGCTACCCGCAAGGCTGGGACGGCGATCAGACGTGGCTATGAGGAGGGGCTGGCAGAGCTGTTCTCGCGTCCGGTCGACTCAGAGACGTTGAAGCAGCGCGAGTTCCTGAGGCGTCTCGACGTGGTTGGGTTGAGGCTGAGTGAGGCTGCTGATGCGCTTGCCGACGGTTGGCTGAAGCGTGGCCGATGATGTCCGGGTCGGGAATGTCGATGGCTGAAGCAGATCGGGGAGGGAGGTGCGATGAGCCGTGTGCCAGAGACACTCCCGCTTCTCGTGGGCCTTGCCGTGCTCGGCGCAGCGGTTCTCCATGCATCGTGGAATGCCCTCACCAAGTCCCTGGACGACCAGCTGGTCGCCTTTGCCGGTCTGGATGTAGCCTCGGGCTTGGCGTGCCTGGTGCTGCTTCCATTCGTGGCGACACCGGCAGCGAGCTCTTTGCCCTACCTCGGGGCCTCGATCGTCATCCATGTCATTTACAAGGTCATGCTGATGCAGTCCTACAGGCTGGGGGACCTGGGACGGGTATACCCCATAGCGCGAGGCACGGCGCCGCTTCTCGTGGGCCTGCTCGCGGTGCCGTTTGCCAACGAGCCATTGACCATTCCGGAGCTCCTGGGGATGGCGGCCGTCACCGGCGGCATCATCTCCCTGGCAGATTTCAGGGCAGCTTCGTCGAGGCACCGCATGGCGGTGCCGTTCGCACTCGCCACGGGGGCGTGCATAGCCGCCTATTCCCTGAGCGACGGCCTAGGCGCCAGGCATTCTGGGGCGGTGCTGGGCTACCTCGCCTGGCTGCTGGTGGTCGAGTCGGTCCCGATACCGCTGTACTGTGCCATTTGGCAGCGGGAACGGCTGAGCGGGCAGTGGCGGGCGACCTGGCGGCGCGCAGGCCCTGCCGGAGTACTGTCGGTGGTTGCATACGGCATAGTCCTATGGGCCCAGACGCGCGGCCCGCTCGGCACCGTGGCGGCACTTCGCGAGACGGGCGTGATAGTGGCGGCACTGATGGGGTGGGTGTTCCTGCACGAGAGGTTCGGCAGGCGGGAGGCGCTGTCAGCTCTGGCGGTCGCAGCAGGGGCGGCGTTGCTGGTCGCGCATTGACCGCGAGATCGCCTCACCTAGAGGAAGAGCGGTCGGCCGCAATCGAGGCGCGGCCACGTGCAGGCCTGCAGGTCAAGGGGCCCGCCTCGTCACGAACGACGGGGCGAGGCGGTGAGCAGGAAGGGGGGATGCGGCTGGAATATCACGTCGGCACATCCTTGTACTTCACCTGAAGCTATGTTACAAGTGGGTTGATTAAGCGCAATCTCCAACGGGAGGTTGGCAGAGTGGGAGGGACAAATGATGGATGAAACTGCCGAGGCCATGATTCGGCGCAGCGGGTTGAGCAGGCGGGAGTTCTTGCGGAACGGGGCGCTCGTCGTGGCAGGAGCCGGCTCGCTGTCGACGTTCCTGGCAGCGTGCAGCTCGTCCACGCCGACGCCGACGAAGACCACGACAGCGGCCGTGGTGGGGGCCGGCGGCATGGCGAAGCTGATCGCGGGTGCCAAGCGCGAGGGAAGGCTGAACGTCATAGCGCTGCCCGCCGACTGGGCTAACTACGGGGCGATCATGAGCACGTTCAAGTCGAAGTACGGCATTGCCCTGACCGATGCAGCGCCGGACGATTCCTCGGCTGAGGAGAACCAGGCGATAATCAGCCTGAAGGGCCAGAGCCGGGCTCCCGACGCAGTGGACGTCGGACCGTCGTTCGCCCAGAGTGGGACCAAGCAGGGCCTCTACGCTCCGTTCAAGGTGTCCACCTGGGACACGATCCCGGACAACATGAAGGACCCGAACGGATACTGGACCGCGGACTACTACGGCGTCATGTCGTTCGGCACCAACACGAATGTCGTCAAGAACCCTCCGAAGACGTGGGACGATCTGCTGAAGCCGGAGTACAAGGGGATGGTCTCGATAGACGGCGACCCGCGCTCGGCAGCGGACGCCTTCTCGGCTGTGTTCGCTGCGGCATTGGCCAATGGGGGGTCGGTCGACGACATATCTCCCGGGATCGACTTCTTCGTGAAGGTGAAGAATGCCGGTAATTTCAACCCGACGGACTGCTACCCGGCAAACATCGTTAAGGGTGCCACGCCGATAGCTATCAAGTGGGACTACCTGAACCTCGGGTACAAGCAGACCTGGGCCGGGAACCCTCCTTACGAGGTGTCCATCCCGACAACCGGCGTGTACGGCGGCTACTACTGCCAGGCAGTGAGCGCGACGGCTCCGAACCCCGATGCGGCACGCCTGTGGGAGGAGTTCCTTTACTCCGACGAGGGTCAGCTGCTGTACCTGGCCGGGTTCTCGCACCCTGCCCGGTACCTGAACCTCGCCTCCACTGGCAAGATCCCGGCTTCTCTGGCAGCGAAGCTGCCGCCGGCGAGTGCCTATGCCTCCGCCACGTTCGCGACGCCTGAGCAGATCACGAAGGCGGGCGCCGTAGTCCAAGCCGAGTGGGGCTCGAAGATGGGCGTGGCCTAGGCCATGAGGCCCGGGCTCGGGATCACGCCGCGTTGCCCGGGGAGTTGCAGGGACTACCTGTATCGTGTCGCGGGGTAGGGAGGGGCAGTGAGCACGACAGAGCTCGTTGAGGAGGAAGCAGGCGGGCTGCCGGTCGGAACAGGAGGGGGAGGTGGTGCGGGCAGCGCTCGGCGGGGCGCTGCGGCACCGCCCCGCCGGCGGCGCAAGTGGCTCGCGTGGCTGGGGGCGGTTCCCTTCCTCGCCTACGTGGCGCTCTTCCTGCTCATCCCGACGGTCGAGGTGATCGTTAACGCGTTCCGGGGAACGAGCGGGTCATTCTCCCTGGCCAACGTACGCCAGCTCACGAGCGGGCAGTACGCGTCCGCCTACGTGGCCAGCATCAAGGTGAGCGTGGCGACGGCGCTGACGGGAGGTCTGCTCGGGTTCTTCGTGGCGTGGTCGACCCTCCAGAGGGGGATCCCGCGGGCGATCAGGCCCATAGTGACGACATTCTCGGGTGTGGCCGCCAACTTCGCGGGAATACCGCTGGCGTTCGCGTTCGTGGCTACCCTCGGAACCACCGGGGTGGTGACCGTCCTGCTTGCACACATGGGGCTCAATCTGACGGCAGCCGGCTTCACTCTGTACGGCTTCAGCGGGCTCGTGGTCGTCTACACCTACTTCCAGTTCCCGTTGATGCTGCTCATCATCATCCCATCCCTGGAGGGGATGCGGACCGAGTGGAGGGAGGCCACAGCGAGCCTGGGCGGCGGTGCGTGGAGCTTCTGGAGGTATGTGGGTCTTCCCATCCTGCTGCCGTCGATAGCAAGCGCCATGGTGCTGCTGTTCGGGAGCGCCTTCTCGGCCTATGCGACCCCCTACGCCCTCACATCGGGTTACATCAACCTCGTCCCGGTGCTCATCGGATCGGTGATGAGTGGCAACATCGTTGCCAACCCGGGTCTAGGCGACGCTCTCGCGTTGGGGATGATCCTGGTCGTTTCCGTAGCGGTTGCGATCTACGTGGTACTGCAACGGAGGGTGTCGAGGTGGGCACGATGAAGCTGAAGGGGCGAGGTTGGGGGATCTTCTGGCTGGTCGTCGGTGCGCTGTACCTTCTGGTTCCGCTCTACGGGATGGCGCAGTTCAGCCTGGAGACCGGCCCGCACAGCTACGGGTTCCACTGGTACCAGACGATCTTCGACAGCTCGCAGTTCCGATCGAGCTTCCTGCTCTCGCTTCGCCTGGCGCTCGAGACGGTGGCGATCAGCCTGGTGCTGCTGGTCCCGACCGTGTTCTGGGTGCATCTGCGCCTGCCGCGGCTGCGCCCGCTGTTCGAGTTCCTCGTGATACTTCCATTCGTCGTGCCGCCGGTCGCCCTGGCCGTCGGGCTCGTCGGGCTGTTCCGCCCGGTCACCTGGCTGGTCTCCACCCCTGAGCTCCTGGCGTTCGTCTACGTCATCCTCGCCCTGCCGTTCAGCTACCGGTCGCTCGATGCCGGCATGCGGGCGATAGACCTTCGGACGCTCTCCCAGGCTGCCGAGAGCCTTGGGGCGCGCTGGACCACTACGCTACGGCTGGTGGTGCTGCCGAACGTGCGCAGCAGCCTTCTGGGGGCTTCCTTCCTTACACTCGCCATCGTCATGGGCGAGTTCACGATAGCGAGCCTCCTGCTGTTCAACACCTTCCCCGTCTACATCGAGTACATAGGCGAGACCAAGGCGTACCCGGCCGCCGCCCTGGCGCTGATCAGCTTCGTTCTCACCTGGGGGGCGATGCTCGGGATGTTCATAGTGGGGCGTGGCCGCGGGCGCACCCATACCGAAGTTGCGATGACGAGGTAGGTGGAATGTCGAAGCTCGAGCTGGTGGAGATATCGAAGCGCTTTGGCGCGGTCGAGGCATTGCGTGGTCTCAGCTTGGAGGTGGCCTCCGGGGAGTTCCTCTCGCTGCTCGGACCGAGCGGATGCGGGAAGACGACGGCATTGCGGATCATCGCGGGCTTCGAGCATCCCGATGTGGGCAAGCTGCTGGTGGACGGGAGGGACCTGACGGCAATCCCGGCCAACCGTCGGAGCATGGGCATGGTTTTCCAGTCGTACAGCCTCTTTCCGAACATGACCGCACGCGAGAACGTGGAGTTCGGCCTCAGGATCAGGCGTCGGGCGCGAGCGGAGCGAACGGCGCGCGCACTGGAGCTCCTGGACCTCGTCGGTCTGGCCGGCACCGCCAACCGCTATCCCCACCAGCTGTCGGGGGGCCAGCAGCAGCGAGTCGCCCTGGCCCGTGCGCTCGCGATAGAGCCGGAGGTCCTCCTTCTGGACGAGCCGCTGTCGGCGCTCGACGCGAAGGTGCGCGTCCAGCTCCGCGAGGAGATCCGGCGCATCCAGACCTCGCTAGGCATCACGACCATCTACGTCACCCACGACCAGGAAGAGGCGCTGTCGATCTCGGATCGGGTGGCGGTGCTCTCCCTGGGCTGCATAGAGCAGATCGGAGCCCCCTCGGACATATACCGCGAGCCCAGGACGCGTTTCGTGGCGGAGTTCGTGGGAACCATGAACCGTCTGGACGGCAAGGTTAATCCGGACGGGTCCATCGAGTGCGGGGGTCTGTGCGTGGCGCACGGCGTTGCACTCGGTGACCATGCACCCGGCGAGCAGGTGATCGTGCTGGTGCGCCCGGAGTCGATAGTGCTGGAAGAGCTCCCCGAGCCGCAAGCGGCCTCGGGTGATCTGTTCGAGGGCCGTATAGTCGCGCACACGTTCCTCGGGGCGGTCACGCGCGTGACTGTGTCGGTGGCCTTCGGGGCCGTTACGGCGGATCTGCCGAGCAGCCGGGCGCTGGGCCTGTCACCGGGCACACGGGTGTCGGTGCGTATCGACCCCTCGGGCGTGCGCCTGCTGTCGATCGGAACCAGTGGGCCTGGCTCCGATGGGTCCGGGCCTACCGGGGGCGGGTCCGGTGGTTCCGGCCCTACCGGTGAGGCAGAGTCGCCCGGTGAAGAGGGCAGCGCAACGGCGGGTGGATTGCCCACACGCTCTGCGGCGAGCCTCTAGGCTCGGTAGGAGACGAGGAGGTTGATCGATGGCAGGCAGGCTTGAGGGCAAGGTAGCCGTGATCACAGGTGCCGCGAGCGGGATCGGCCGCGCGAGCGCGATCCGCTTCGCAGAGGAGGGCGCCATGGTCGTCGCTGCTGATATCGATGACGAAGCCGGCAGGTCGGTGGCAGACGAGATCGACGGGCTCTACGTTCACGCGGACGTGACCGATATCCGAAGCGTGGAGGCGATGTACGACGCGGCGACCGAGCGCTACGGCGGCATCGACATCTGCTTCAACAATGCCGGCATCATGCCTCCCGAGGACGACTCGATACTCACCACCGGCATAGAGGCATGGCGCCGGGTGCAGGACGTCAACTTGACCAGTGTCTATCTGTGTTGCAAGGCGGGCATACCGAGGCTGCTCGATCGTGGCGGCGGCAGCGTCATCAATACGGCATCGTTCGTGGCCCTGGTCGGGGCGGCCACTTCGCAGATCTCCTACACTGCTTCCAAGGGCGGCGTCCTGGCGATGTCGCGGGAGCTCGGCGTAGAGTTCGCCCGCCGTAATGTCCGTGTGAACGCGCTGTGCCCCGGCCCGGTCAACACCCCGCTGCTCCAGGAGCTGTTCGCGGAGGATCCCGAGCGGGCGGCAAGGAGGCTGGTGCATGTCCCGGTCGGCAGGTTTGCCGAGCCGGAGGAAATAGCAGCGGCAGTGGCTTTCCTCGCCTCCGACGATGCCTCGTTCATAACGGCGACCTCGTTCATCGTAGACGGCGGTGTCCATGCCGCGTACGTGACGCCGCTCTGACCGGCATACAGGCTCGTGGCACCGCTCATCGGCATCTCTGCCTACGAGGAGAAGGCCGCGTTCGGTGTGTGGAACGCGGACTCGGTTCTCGTGCCGGCTTCCTATGTCCGGGCTGTCCGGGGCGCGGGCGGCGTGCCGGTCGTCCTGCCACCGGTTCCAGGCAGCGCGGACGAGCTGACGAGACGTCTCGACGGAGTGCTTCTGTCGGGTGGACCCGATGTCGATCCCGCTCTCTACGGGGAGCCTGCGCACCCCGAGACCGGACGCCCACGCCATGAGCGGGATCTATTCGAGATCGAGCTGCTCGACGCCGCGGGCCGTCACGACGTCCCGGTTCTGGCAATCTGCAGGGGGATCCAGGTCTTGAACGTCGCGCGCGGCGGCACGCTGTACCAGCACCTTCCTGACGTGGTTGGCCACGACCGCCACAGCCCGGTGCGCGATGGCTACGGCGTTCACGAGGTTGGAATCATCTCCGGCAGCCTGCTCAGCGGGTTCATAGGGTCCAACCGGGTAGAGGTTCCCACCCACCACCACCAGGCCATCGATCGGGTAGGCAGCGGCCTTGTCGTGAGCGCCCGAGCAGACGACGGAACGATAGAGGCGGTCGAGGTGCTCGACGAGCCGCCCGGTGGATTCCTTGTCGGGGTCCAGTGGCACCCTGAAGTAGGCGACGACCCGTCGTTGTTCCAGGCCCTGGTGGAGGCAGCTGCCAGGCACGAGCACGAAGCGGTGCAGGTGCAGGTGCACGCAAGCGACTAGGCCGCGCGAGGTGGGCTAATGGCGCGCTTTACCCGGTGGCGAGGAAGACGTTCTTCACATCGGTGAAGGCATCGAGAGCGTCCGGACCCAGCTCGCGACCGAGGCCGGACTGCTTGAAGCCTCCGAAGGGTGTCCAGTACCGCACCGAGGAGTGCGAGTTGACCGAGAGGGCTCCTGTCTCGATGCCACGAGCGACGCGCAGGGCCCGACCGAGGTTCTCTGTCCATATGGATCCCGACAGCCCGAACGGGCTGTCATTGGCGATCCGGATGGCGTCTGCCTCGTCATCGAAGGGTATGACGACGACTACGGGCCCGAAGATCTCCTCCCGATAGGCCGGGTCGGTAACGGACACCGGCGCGAGCACGGTGGGCGGGTACCAGTAACCGGGTCCGGTAGGGCACTGGCCCCGGAATGCCACGGGCGATCCTTCGGGGACGTACGACGAGACGCGGTCGCGGTGCGCGGCGCTGATGAGTGGCCCCATCTCGCTCGAGGGATTGGAAGGATCCCCCACGACTACGTTGCCGACGGCGGGTTCGAACAGCTCGAGAAAGCGCTCGTATGCACTGCGCTCCACGAGGATCCTGGACCTCGCGCAACAGTCCTGGCCGGCGTTGTCGAACACTCCGTAAGGGGCGGTAGCGGCTGCTCGCTCGAGGTCGGAGTCGGCAAAGACCACGTTGGCGCTCTTGCCCCCGAGCTCGAGGGTCACGCGCTTCACCTGCTTGGCGCAACCAGCCATCACTTCTTGGCCGACCTCCACAGAGCCGGTGAACACGATCTTGCGAACGTCGGGGTGGGTCACGAACCTGTCGCCGACGACGGAGCCCTTGCCGGGGAGCACCTGGAACACGTGCTCGGGGATTCCTGCTTCGACGGCTAGCTCTCCGAGGCGCATGGCGGTGAGGGGGGTCAGCTCGGCAGGCTTCAGGACGACCGTGTTGCCCGCTGCCAGTGCGGGCGCGAATCCCCATCCTGCTATTGGCATCGGGAAGTTCCAGGGCACGATCACCCCGACGACGCCGAGAGGCTCTTTGAATGTGATGTCGACACCGCCCGGGACGGGGATCTGCTGGCCGAGCAGGCGCTCGGGCGCGGCCGAATAGTAGAACAGCACGTCGCGCACGTTCCCGGCCTCCCATCGCGCGTTGGATATCGTGTGCCCTGCGTTTGCGACCTCGAGCGCGGCCAAGTGCTCGATGTCGTGGTCGACGGCTTCGGCGAAACGGCGCAGCAGCCTGGCCCTGTCGCCCGGGGCTACCTCCCGCCAGTGCCGGAAGGCTTGGACGCTCAGGGCTATTGCCGTGTCGACCTGCTCGCGGTCTGCCAGCTCGACGCTCTGGACGAGCTCTTCGGTTGCCGGATTGACTACGTCATGCCTCATGTTCTCTCGAACCCCCTTACGAGCTCCCAGTCGGTAACTGCCCGGTCGAAGGACGCGAGCTCGACCCGGGCCATATTCGCGTAATGGTCGACCACTTCCGCACCGAAGGCCTCGCGGGCGATGGTGCTTGCCTCCCAGAGATCGAGCGCTTCTCGCAGAGTGCTCGGCACGCGCGGGGAATCGGATTCGTAGGCGTTGCCCTCGAAGGCGGCTTCGAGTGGCAGCTCGTTCTCGATGCCGTAGAGGCCTGCGGCTATCACGGCGGATACCGCCAGGTAGGGGTTGGCATCGGCACCGGGTACCCGGTTCTCCACCCGCAGGCTGCGGCCGTGACCCACCACTCGCAAGGCGCACGTGCGGTTGTCCCTGCCCCACCGGATCGCGGTGGGGGCAAAGCTGCCTTCCACGTATCGTTTGTAGGAGTTGACGTTCGGTGCGAGGAATAAGGTGAGCTCCCGCAGGGCATGGAGCTGCCCGGCTATGAAGTGCTCGAAGAGCGGCGAGAAGCCCGACCGGTCACCCGTTCCATCGCCGGCGAAGATCGGGGTACCGTCCAGGGACCTCAGACTCGTGTGGATGTGGCAGGAATTGCCCTCGCGTTCGTTGACCTTGGCCATGAATGTGATGCTGCGGCCCTCCAAGGCAGCGATCTCCTTCGCGCCGTTCTTATAGATGGAGTGGTTGTCGCAGGTTACGAGTGCCTCGTCGTAGACGAACGCGATCTCGTGCTGACCCAGGTTGCACTCGCCCTTCACGGACTCCACCCTCATGCCAGCGCCTGCCATGGAGTTGCGTATGCGGCGCAGCAGGGGCTCGACGCGTGCCGTGCCGAGCAGCGAGTAGTCGACGTTGTACTGGTTGGCCGGCAGGAGGTCCCTGTAGCGAGCATCGAAGGCGCTCTCGTAGCTGTCGAGGTAGACGATGAACTCGAGCTCGGTTCCTGCCAGTGCCTCCCATCCGCGTGATGCGAGTCGCTCGCGCTGGGCCTGCAGCACTGCGCGAGGAGACACGGTTACGGCGGTGCCGTCCTCGAAGCGAAGGTCCGCCAGCAGCATGGCGGTTGCCTCCTGCCATGGCACCCTGCGCAGCGTCGAGAGGTCCGGGACCATTACGAAGTCGCCGTAGCCGCGTTCCCAGGAGGCGATGTCATAGCCGCCTACGGTGTTCATCTCGATGTCGACAGCGAGCAGGTAGTTGCATGCCTCCGTCGAGTCCTGGAGCACGCTGTCGAAGAAGAAGCGCCCCGTGAGGCGCTTGCCCTGGAGCCTCCCCTGCATGTCGGCAAACGCGATCACCACGGTGTCGATACTGCCCGCGTCCACCTCGGCGCGCAGCTCCTCCACATCGAGGTAGCCGGGAGGCTTGCTCATGGCGACCATCACCTCTTTCCATGGGTGGGTCCGGCTGCCCCAGGCGAGGCGTCGGCTCGGATGCGCTCGGCGTCGGGGTCGAACAGCGGGGAGTCCACGACCACGCCGTCGATCCATTCGCCGAAGACGTAGATCTCGACGGAGGTGCCGGGCTCTGCCAGCAGGGCGGGGAGGTACGCGTACGCGATCGAGCGGCCGATGCTGTACCCGATGCCCCCGGACGTCACGCGGCCGACGACGTCACCGGCAACTCGGACAGGCTCGTTTCCGAGCACGACCGATCGGATGTCGGCGAGGGTGATGCAGGCGAGCCGGCGATCGCTTCCCCGCTCCCTGGCGGCTCGGAGCGCGTCGTGGCCGATGAAGCCACCGTCCTTGTCGAGCCGGACGCAGAACGCGAGCCCAGCTTCGTACGGGTTGTCATCAGGAGTGATGTCGGATCCCCACACGCGGTAGCCCTTCTCCAGACGCAGGCTGTCTATCGCACGGTAGCCGCCTGGCACGAGGCCGTGCTCACGCCCATGCTCCCACAGCGTGCTCCACAGGGTAGCCCCGTACTCCGGCGAGCAGTAGAGCTCCCAGCCGAGCTCTCCTACGAACGTGACGCGCAGCGCCAGTACGGGCACGCTGCCGACTGTTGTCTCCAGGCTCGTGAGGTAGGGGAAGCCGGCATTGGACAGGTCAGCCGGGGTGAGCGGCGCGAGTATCTCGCGTGCGAGCGGCCCCCACAGGCCGAAGCATGCATAGGCACCCGTGACGTCGCGTACGCTCACCGAGCCGTCACGTGGAGCGTGCTGGCGGATCCAGTCGAAGTCGTGCGAGCCGAAGGCGGTTCCGCTCACTATGAGGAACTCCTCCTCACCGCGCTGGGTGACGGTGAAGTCCGCCTCTATCCCGCCTCGGCTATCTAGCATCTGTGTGTAGGTGATCTTCCCCATCCCTCGGGCGACACGGTTGTCGCACAGATGCTCGAGCAGCCTTGCGGCACCTGGTCCCGAGACCTCGATCTTGGAGAACGACGACTCGTCGAACAGGCCCGCCGCACTACGGGTTCCGAGATGCTCCGCTGCGATTGCCGGCGACCAGTGGTGACCGGCCCAGCCACGGGGTCGGAGGTGCTCGTGATCCTGCGAGGCATTGGAATCGTAGTAGTTGACGCGTTCCCAGCCCGACTTCTCCCCGAAGTACGCCCCGTGAGCTCTGTGCCACTCGTAGGCCGGGGATAGGCGAAGGGGCCTGCCGGCCTGCCTTTCGTGGTTCGGGTAGCGGATGTCGTAGTAGGTCTCGTAGTTCTCGCGGACCCGCTCGAGGGTATAGGTAGGCGAGCGGTACTGGCTCCCGAACCTCCGTATGTCCATCTCCCACAGGTCCATGGAGGGCTCGCCTTCGAGTATCCACTCGGCCATGACCTTGCCGATGCCGCCCGCTCCGGCGATCCCATGGGCGCAGAATCCTGCCGCGACGAAGAAGCCGCGCACGTCGCTTTCCCCGAGGCAGAACTCGTTGTCCGGGGTGAACCCCTCGGGCCCGTTCACCAGCTTGCGGATAGGGAGCTTATCCATGATCGGCACGCGCTTGGTCGAGTTCACGGTTATCTCCTCGAATCGCCCCCAGTCCTCGTCGAGGAGCCTCCCGTTGAAATCACCGGGGATGCTGTCGAGCTGATGGCTGTCGAGGGCGAATGGCATCGAGTGACGCTCGTATCCTCCCATCAGCAGCCCTCGGGCGTCTTCGCGGAAGTAGACGAGAAGATCAGGGTCGCGCAGGGTCGGGAGCCGGAGCCGGTCGTCCTCGGGGCGGAACCCCTGTGTGACGAGGTACTGATGAGAGAAGGGCACCACAGGCACGCGAATACCGGCCATGCGGCCTATCTCGGCCGCGTACATCCCCCCGGCGTTCACCACCGTCTTGGCCCTGATGGTGCCGTGGTCGGTGCGAACAGCGCGGACCTCGCCCTCGTCCACGTCGATGCCTGTGACGCGGGTATGGGTGGATATGAGCACTCCGCCAGTGCGTGCCCCGCGGGCCAAGGCGTATGCGAGCTGAGACGGATCCAGGTAGCCGTCGGTTGCCAGGTAGCTGGCGCCGAGGACGCCGGCTGTGTCCATGAAGGGGAATGCAGTCTGTGCCTCGGCAGGTGAGATCTCTTCCAGGGCCAAGCCGAAAGTCTTGGCCCAGCCGACTTGGCGGCGCTGCTCCTCCAGACGCTCGGGAGAGGATGCCAGGCGGATGCCGCCACTTTGTACCCACCCGGGATCGGTATCGGGATCCTCGGCCAGATGGCGATACAGCTCCACGGAGTACATCATCATCTTCGTCAGGGTCACCGTGGAGCGGAGCTGGCCGACCAGCCCGGCGGAATGGAACGTGGACCCGTTGGTCAGCTCGTCACGCTCCAGCAGCACTACGTCGGTGCATCCCATCTGGCCTAGGTGATAGGCGATGCTCGTGCCGCCCACCCCGCCGCCGATGATGACTATCCGCGCGGAATCCGGCAGGTTCTGATCAGCCATGTGCAAATCCTCCTGGGTTAGCGCGCGCTTGGCTCTGGGCCAGGCGCGCTTGATGTGACGTCCGGCAAGACGTCGAGGAACCATCCGGCCTGCTCGGTCGCGATGCGGTCCACGAGGAGCCTGGTCTCGCCCGCCAACATCGCTCTGTCGGTGGTTCCTGCTACTGCTATGCATTGCATACCCGCCGCCTTCGCGGCGCGTATGCCGACCATGGAGTCCTCGAACACAACGATCCGCGCCGCTTCGAGTGGTGCCAGCCTCCGGCGGGCCATGTCGTAGCCTTCGGGATCGGGTTTGCCACGGCTCACGTCCTCACCGGCAATGACGAACCGCACCGCTTCGCTCAGCCCAGCCGCATCGAGCGCAGCGTCGACCTCTGCGCGTGCAGCCCCCGTCACCACGGCCACCGGAACGCGCCGCGACACGTCGACGACGAACTCCACCGCCTCGGCGGCGATCCGCGGATGGCTGCGCACCTCGGCCTTGTAGCGGCGTATCTTCTCGTCCAGTAGGCGGGCAGCCAGGCGACTGTCATCTCCCCGACCGGTCCAGCCGAGCACGCTGGTCACTATCTCGGCATCGCTCAGACCGGCCAGGGAGCGGTAGTACTCGTCGGTCTCGAGATCGAAACCGAGGTGCTCGTCGAAGATGGCGGTGTACAGCTCGGCCAGCAGCTCCTCGTCATCCGACAGCGTGCCGTTGAAGTCGAAGATGGTCGCTTCGACGGGGAGATCCAGCATGTGGCGGTGCAGCTGGTCGTCGCTGTGACCTGCGCTGTCGGAGCTCATGGGCTCTAGTCGCCGGCTGCGACATGGGCGCCTGCGCCATGC
>JAJZJN010000028.1 GCA_021851165.1 Actinomycetes bacterium | reverse complement strand
GATTTGGGCTCCATGACGACCTCCGAGCATCCTGTCATGCGCTGGGCCAGACCACGCTTGGGCACTTCACAGCTAGGACCCCCGTTGTCATGAAGTCGAGCTGTACACGGTGCGTACAGTCGCAAGCGCTCCCTGGATACGGAACTACTCGCATTGTACATCGGCCTGCTCAGGGGCACAGCGGCCATGTCGAGCAGCATCTTGGCGCTCCGCCGTTCGCGCCCTTTGCGCCCAGTGCTCTTCCCTCCGCGCTCAGAGTTCATCATGGCGTCGCGAGGTCGTGACAAGCCGTTTGCCTGGGCTCTCTAGCGTTACATGCAGAGAGTTCGGAACCCATCCAGCGGACCGGGGATGCCCAGGGCAGGCTTGGCAACGGCCAGGAAGCCCATTGGGTGATCACCGGCAGCGACGAGATTGAGGAGGCAACCATGCAAGCCGTCATCATCGAGTCTCTGGTGGACATATTGGCTATCGCAACCGAGCTGGTGCTGTTCAGGCTTCTCGCTCTCCTTTGGCCAGAGGCGCGGGAAGCAACCCGGGACGCGGCAACGCTCATCAGCCGCTGACCCGACAGGCCGGGCAGGCGGCCGACCCCCTCAGGCCACCTGCACGAGCGGTCGCCCGGTAGCCGATCCCCCCTCCGGCCATCCGCCGCGACCGCGGCCGACCAGGGCAGTCCGCCGCGGCTGCCACACCTGGATTGCCCTGGTCGGCACCCGCTTGCTACGCGTCGCTTCAATCACCGGGGACTTAACCAACTATGCAGGTTTTCTCATCTTCATCTCATAATCGGGACATATCTTCGAGGTACGGCCGCACTGGGCAGCCCAGGAGGAGACCACCCGATGAGCAGGTTGACACGCTTGGCGAGGAAGCGTTGGCTCGTCGTGGTGCTGTCGCTGGCAGTCATAGGCGGCATCGTCGGATTAGTTACCTCCGGCGGCTCCCCCACGGCACGGTATGCCATGGTGACAGCGCGCCTCGGCACGGTTAGCCAGACCATCGAGGTATCCGGCACGCTACAGCCAGTGACCGACTTGGGGCTCGACTTCGGCGCGAGCGGCCTCGTAGCCACCGTGAACGTGCAACCCGGCCAGCACGTCTCGGCTGGACAGGTCATGGCCACCCTCGACACCGGCAACCTCCAGTCCCAGCTTGCCCAGGCAGAGGCGAACGTGGCGGTGGACCAGGCCAAGCTCGCACTTGACGAATCAGGTCCGACCCCAGGCGAGCAGCAGTCCTCCCAGGCGGCCATAGCCTCGGCGCAGACCTCGTTGGCCAATGCCCAGGCTGCATTGGCCATGACCAGCCAGCTGAACGCCACGGGCCTCGGAGCCAGCCAAGCCGTCAGTGCCGGCCAGCTCACGACCGACCAGGCAGCGCTCCAGGGCGCCAAAGCATCGCTCGAGAAGGCTCAGGTGGCGGCATCCCAGGCCAGCCAGCAGGCCCAAGCGCAGGTGACCAGCGCCCAGACGGCGCTTGCGAGCGCTCAGCAGGCGCTTGGTGATACAGCCTCGGCCAATCAGACGAACATCTCTGCTGCAGAGGCTTCCCTCTCTCAGGTACAAGTCACCCTATCCGACGACCAGCAAGCGCTCATGACCGACCAGCAGACATTGTCCTCCTACCAGAGCCATGTGTACCCACCCGCATCGGGCACAGACCTGCCCGTGCCCGTGCAGGCATATCCGGCCAACTACGACTTGTCCACGACGCAGTCGACTCTAAGCGCCGACGAGGAGATAGCAGCCGGCGATCAGCAGAGCCAATCAGAGGCACAGAGCTACGAGGTGAGCTGTGCCTCTCCGTGCACTGAGTCGTCCGTCTACCAGAGCTGGATAGCAGCCGACGGGCAGGCCGCCTCAGCAGCACAGCAGGGGACAGCCCAGGCAGGGAGGGTGATAGCCGACCTCGGCGCGCTCACGAGCGCCCAGGACGCCGTGTCCCAAGCACAGGTCCGAGCCACCCAGGCCACCGACGCGGCACAAGCTCAGGTAACCCAGGCGACCCAGGCACTTCAAAACGCCCAGGCAGCCCTCTCGACGACGGCTCAGGCCAACCAGGCCAACCTCTCCGCCGCCCAGGCGGCCTTGGCCCAGGCAAACGCCGCCAGCAGCGTCGATGCCACCCAGGCACTCGCAGCCGCCATCGCGGAAGAGGCCACAGCGTGTCAGAGCGGATCGCCAGCCCAATCATCGCCAGCCAGCTGCGCCCAGGCGCGCCAGGTGGCACAGTCGGCCGAATCCGTCGTTTCCGGCAACCAGTCCGCGCTTCAGCAGGCGCAGGCGCTCGCGTCATCAACCGAGGCCAAGGACTCGCAGTCCGTACAAGCAGCACAGGCTGCCGTCGACACAGTGAGGACGGATCTCGCGAACGCGTCGGGGGCCGCTTCTGCCATGGCCGCGCCGGCTCCGCCTGCCGAGATCCAGATGGACGAAGCCACTCTCGGGGCGGCACGAGCTGCCGTCGGAGGCGTGCAGTCGAACCTCGCCCTGGCCCAGATCGTGGCTCCGGTCGCCGGTGTGGTTGCCCAGGTAAACGTCACGGTCGGCAAGCCGCCGGCCTCGGCGGGCAGCTCCGGTGCTGCGACTGCAGCATCTGCCACCACAGGGACGGTAAGCGGTGACATCGTGATCGAGAGCCCCGGCACCTTCGAGGTCGTGGGCCAGGTAAGCGATGCCCAGATCAGCGAAGTCCATGCCGGGCAGAAGGCCCTGGTCATTCCTGCAGGGCAGACGAGACCACTTGCCGCCTCCGTGAGCCAGATAACCCCTATGGCCACCGTGAGCCAGGGCGTCGCCTCGTTCCCGATCGACGCTGTGATCACCTCGGACCCATCCTCGCTGTTCGCTGGTGCGTCTGCCCAGGTCGAGATCGTGGTTAACCAGGTATCCGGCGTCCTGACCATCCCGACCGGCGCGCTCCACACCGTCGGATCCAAGAACTTCGTATTCGTCCTCGAATCAGGGAAGCCCGTGCGCAAGCCGGTCACCCTCGGTGCCACGGGAGGACTACTCACCCAGATCACCTCCGGGCTCCAACCCGGCGAGCAGGTGGTCCTGGCAAAGCGCAATGCCGCCCTGCCCTCGACGGTCACATCCTCGCCCGGGGGCAAGGGCGGGAAGAGGGGCGGTGGCCTCGGCGGCTTCGGTGGAGGAGGCAAGGGCGGTGGGAAGGCCGGCAAGGGCGGCCTTCCTTGATCACAACCGGTCCCCCACGCGTCCAAGGGCCTGCCGACCCTCTCATCGAGCTGATAGACGTCTCGAAGACATACAAGATGGGCACGATGGAGGTGCACGCGCTAAGCGACGTGGACCTGGCTATCCACGACGGCGAGTACGTGGCCATCGTGGGGCAATCGGGATCCGGCAAATCCACGCTCATGCACATTCTCGGCTGCCTGGATGTCCCCACCACCGGCACCTACAGGCTTGGCGGCACCGACGTGAGCCGCATGGGGGAGGCCGAGCTTGCCGAGGTGCGCAACAGGCGCATCGGATTCGTGTTCCAGCAGTTCCACCTGCTGCCACGCCTGAGCGCTTGGCGCAACGTAGAGCTACCGCTTCTGTACGCAGGAATGCGCAACCGGGCAGAACGAAAAAAGCGCGCTGACGAGGCACTCGAGGCTGTCGGCCTGGCCAATCGGACGGCGCACCGCCCCACGGAGCTCTCCGGGGGCCAGCAGCAGCGCGTCGCTATCGCGAGGGCCCTGGTCACCGACCCTGCCATAGTGCTCGCAGACGAGCCCACCGGCAACCTGGCCTCTGACCAGGCCGATGAGATCATGACGATATTCGAGTCCCTCCACACTCAGGGCCGCACGGTCGTCATCATCACCCACGAGCCCGACATCGCACGGCGTGCACGGCGACTCATACGCCTGTTGGACGGCAGGATCGTGGCTTCCGAGATGGCTCCGGTACAGTGAATTGGACCGAGACCGCCCGTAGCGCCTTGGACAGCCTGATCGAGCGGCGCACCCGGTCGGCGCTGACCATGCTCGGAATCCTGATTGGCATAGCAGCGGTTATCCTCACCGTCGGCCTTGGCGAAGGAGCCCAGAGTCGGGTAAGCAGCGCCATATCGGCCCTCGGGACCAACATGCTGATAGTGACCCCCGGCTCGGTGACAACCGGTGCCGTGCGGGGAGGTCTCGGGTCATCGAGCACGCTCACCCTTGCCGACGCCCAGGCACTGGGCTCCAAGCTGAACTGCCCCGACATTGCAGAAGTGGCACCGGTGACGCAGAAGTCCCTCGTCCTGACCGCCGGCTCGGCCAACTGGACGGCACCGGTAGCAGGCACGACTCCTTCCTACCTGGCTGTACGCAACAGGCAGGTGGTAGCCGGCCAGCCCTTCACCCAGGCCGACGTGACCACCCAGGCCCACACTGCGATCGTCGGCAGCGAAGTGGCACAGAACCTCTTCGGCTCAGCGTCCCCGGTAGGCAGGACGATCGACGTCTCTGGTGTGCCGTTCAGCATCGCCGGTGAGCTCAATACCGCTGGATCCTCGGCATCGGCCAATCAGGACAACATCGTTCTCATACCCATCACCACCGCCGAGGACATGTTCGGGCAGACCGGCCCCTACGCCCAGAGCGTATCGACGATCCTGCTGTCAGCCAGCTCTCCTGCCACCATGGGTGCCGCCTACGACGAGGCACAGGACCTCCTGCTCCAGCTCCATCAGATCCGTAATCCGCTCCAAGCGGACTTCACCATCACTCCGCAAACCAGCCTGCTTGCCACCGCGAGCTCGATCACCAAGACCCTGACCGTCCTGCTGGCAGGCATCGCCGCCATCGCG
The DNA here is from genome assembly GCA_021851165.1 of Actinomycetes bacterium. Classification (GTDB taxonomy): domain Bacteria; phylum Actinomycetota; class Acidimicrobiia; order Acidimicrobiales; family JAJZJN01; genus JAJZJN01. Next base: position 20,036 of record JAJZJN010000028.1, on the reverse strand, counting down.
CTGCTCGTCGGAGGCATAGGGGTCATGAACATCATGCTCGTATCGGTGACCGAGCGTGTCCGCGAAATTGGCTTGCGCAAGGCCCTCGGGGCAACCCCAGGCGTCATCCTCCGGCAGTTCCTGATCGAGGCGACCATTCTCGGCGTTGCGGGCGGGATCCTGGGGGTGGGCGTCGGTGTCCTGGGCGCGCTCGTCCTGCCACACCTGGTCTCCCAGCCGATATCCATCTCGGTGCCGGCGATCGTAGGCTCGGTGCTAGTGGCCGCGATCATCGGACTTGCCTTCGGGGTCTACCCGGCCAGCCGGGCAGCACGCCTGTCGCCCATCGACGCCCTGCGCAGCGAATAGAGCGGGCAGCCATGCTCCCGGCAGTGGCGCCGTGAGGAACCGCGCTGCAGCGGTGCTCGACTCGCCAGCGGCAATCGGCCTGCTGACGGGGCTGATCGCTTCCGCCTTCGTCATATCCCGGATCGTCATGGCAGGCCGAGGCGACATCGCCGCATTCGTGCTGGCAGGCTCTGCCCACGTCAACGCGGCTACCACCCCGCGCGGACTCCCGGTGTTCCCCGGACAGGGCTATGACGGGCAGTTCTACTACCGGCTGGCATTAGATCCTCTGGATTTCGCCCGCAGTGCCTACGGCATCACCCTGGACACGGTCTCGCGTCTCCAGCGCATCGGATACCCGGCCCTCTCCTGGCTGCTCGCCCTGGGAAAGCCATCCCTCGTCCCCGCCAGCATGGTGGCAGTCAATCTCGTCGAGCTTGCACTGCTCGGAATGTGCGGAGCCATCTTCGCTCGTGACGCCGGGCGCCATTGCGCCTGGGGTCTGCTCGTCCCCGGCTACTGGGGATTCGTGATGAGCCTCTCACGCGATCTGACCGAGATCACCGAAGCGCTCTTCGTCGTCGTCGCCCTGCTGATGCTGCGCCGGAGCCGGCCTCTCGCCGCGGGGATCGCCTTCAGCGCCGCGGTTCTGTCAAAAGAGCCAGCCGCACTCATAGTCCTGGCCATCGGAGCTGTGCGGATCGCAGGCATCCCGGCACGGCCGAGTGGCCAGAAGGTCGGACGTGGCGACCTCGCGTGGGCAATCCCGGGATCAGTCTTCGTCTCGTGGCAGCTGATCGTCCTCCACGCGACCGGCAAGATCCCTGCGCTCAGGGACGGCCATCACAACCTCGGTATACCTTTCGTCGCCATGGCACAGGCAATAGCCCACTATGTGTCGCACCTGCCGGCAACGGTCTCGCTGCTGTGGTGTACAGAGCTTGCGGGGCTGGCGCTGGTGACGGTGCTCGCCGCGCGGTGGTGGACCCGGTCGAGCGCGCCACTCGGGGAGCGGGTGGCATGGCTCCTGGCCGGGCTGCTCGCAGTCTCCCTGGCCCAGGGAATCTGGATGGGCGCAGTCGACTTCCGCAGTCTGGACGACCTCTACGTCCTAGGCATCCTGGTGCTGCTCGCATCTCCTGCACGGCTACGGCTGCTCGGAGCCGCTGTCCCCGCGGTATGGCTGGTTGCCGCAGTGCACCTGGCGGTATTCCTTTGACTCCGGCGCTAATGCAGTGACCTGGAGCGGCCCCACTTGCCTTCCTCGCTCCGGCGCGGCACGCTTCGGGGCACCGGTAAACCGGCACAGCACTGCGCTGGAACCCGGACATGGACCCGGACCTGAATGAGAGGCATCGCCGTGGCCGACAACCCAGATGGGCCTGTAGGAGCACTCGCATCCACCACCCGAATTCTCACAGCCCTAGCCAATGCCGTGGGCGCAGCCAACGTGCACACGGGTGACACGTTGAGCCCGGACTATGCGCACGACGAGGGTCTAGGAGTCGAACCCGTGCTGCCCATGGCCGTCGTGACACCAGCAAGCACATCCGAAGTGGCATCAGTGGTCCGCATCGCCTACGACGCGAGCCTCGCCCTGACTGCCCGCGGGAGCGGCACCGGCCTGTCAGGTGCGTGTATCGCCTCACCTGGAGGAGTCGTCGTGTCGTTCGAACGGATGAACCGGCTGCTCGATATCGACGAAGGCAACGCTGTCGCCGTGGTCCAGCCAGGTCTCACGCTGGCAATGCTCGACGAGGCACTTGCCCCTCGCGGCCTTCTTTACCCGGTGATGCCCGGGGAGAGCAGCGCCTCGCTCGGTGGGAACATAGCCACCAATGCCGGCGGGATGAGGGCGATCAAGCATGGGGTCACCCGCCACCATGTCCTCGGGTTGGAAGCGGTCATCGGCACCGGCGAGACCATCCGCACCGGGGGACGCTTCGTCAAGTCCTCCGCTGGCTACGATCTGACCCAGCTGATCATCGGTTCGGAAGGAACCCTGGGGCTCGTGACGGAGGCCACTTTGAAACTGCAGCCGCGACTCGGACATGCCGCCACCGTCCTCGCTCCGTTCACGACGCTCCGGGGGGTGTCGGAAGCCGTACCCCAGATCGTTGCCAGTGGGATAGGCCCTGCGGTGCTCGAGTACATGGACCTGCTCACTCTCGAATCGACAACCCAGGCTGCCGGCATCGACCTCGGCGTTCCCGCCGACGTACGCGAGCATGCACTGGCATTCCTGGTGGTGGTGCTCGAGTCGAACCAACCCGAGCGCCTGGACGAGGACGTCGAAACGCTGGCATCCCTCCTGGCATCCCTCGGAGCGCTGGACGTCTACGTCCTGCCCTCCGCGGCCGGTAGCCAGCTCATCGAGGCCAGGGAACGCGCCTTCTTCGTAGCCAAGGCAGCCGGGGCCGACGACCTCGTCGATGTCGTTGTTCCCAGGGCCCAGATGCCCGACTACCTGGAGCGCGTGGAGGATCTGGCTCGCTCGGACGAAGCGCTCGTGGCGGGCTGCGGCCACGCGGGCGACGGCAATGTGCACCTGTCGGTGTTCCAGCCTGACTCCGAGCGACGCCATCACCTCATGCAGGCGATCCTCGCCACCGGCCTCGATGTGGGTGGGGCCATCTCCGGCGAGCACGGCCTCGGTACCGCAAAGCGCGAGTACTTCCTCGACCTCGAGGATCCGATCAAGCTCACCCTGATGCGGCGGATCAAGTCGTCGTTCGACCCGAAGGGCATCCTGAACCCGGGCAAGGGCATGGCCGCAGCCATGCCGGTGCCCCCGGGAGGCTCGGCTAGATGAACGGTGCCCAGGTCTTGCTCGACACACTGGTTGCCAACGGAGTCCAGGTTTGCTTTGCAAATCCCGGGACATCGGAGATGCAGTTCGTTGCCGCCGTGGACGCGGTACCCGAGATGCGGGCAATCCTCGCTCTGTTCGAGGGAGTGGCCACCGGCGCAGCAGACGGGTACGGGCGGATGACCGGTAAGCCCGCAGCCACCCTCCTCCATCTGGGGCCAGGACTAGGCAACGGGATCGCAAACCTTCACAACGCGCGGCGCGCGCGGACCCCGCTGGTGAACATCGTCGGCGACCACGCCACTTACCACAAGCGCTACGACCCTCCCCTCGAGTCGGACATCGAGAGCCTGGCCATGCCCGTATCCGGCTGGTACGGCAGCCCCCAACGAGTAGCCGACCTCGCCGCCGGCGCCACTGACGCCGTGCGCGCCGCACTTGGACCCCCCGGCCAGGTAGCCACCCTGGTCGTGCCCGCGGATCTCACATGGACCGAAGTAGGACAAGACGCCGTGACGAGACCTGCGGGAGCGGTGTCGACCGGTCGAGGTGCCAACGACGCCACTACCGGGGCGATCCGCGAATCCAAGCCGCTCCAGGTCCCCGAAGACGACGTCGAGCGGATCGCAAAGCTTCTGCGAGGGGGGGAGCCTGTCATGCTGCTCCTCGGTGGCACTGCGGTACACGAACGCGGGCTTGCCGCTGCAAGCCGGGTTGCTCGGAGGACGGGGGCTCGCCTGCTCTGCGAGACCTTCCCCGCCAACATGGTACGGGGAGCAGGCATGCCCGGAGTCGAACGCCTTGCCTACCTGGCAGAGCTCGCCATGGCTCAGTTGGAGGGGGTGCGCCATCTGGTGCTCGCGGACGCCAAGGCTCCCGTGTCGTTCTTCGCCTATCCCGGCAAACCCAGCTCCCTCGTGCCAGATGGTTGCCAGGTGCATGTGCTCGCCACATCGGGCCACGATGTACCAGGTGCTCTGGAGCACCTTGCCAGCCTGCTCGGAACCACCGGGGATGAACCGGAACATCACCTCGCCATCCGCCCGGAGCGTCCGGTAGGGCCGCTCACGGCTTCCGCGCTCGGAGCAGCCATTGGAGCAGTGCTGCCCGAAGGCGCCATAGTCTCCGACGAGGGCAACACAGCCGGGCTCTTCGTGTACCAGGAAACCGCCGGGTCACCTCCGCACAACTGGCTGTGCCTGACGGGAGGTGCCATCGGCCAGGGGCTCCCTGTCGCCACTGGGGCTGCCGTGGCATGTCCCGACCGGCCGGTTGTCTGCCTCGAAGCTGACGGGAGCGCCATGTATACTCCACAGGCTCTGTGGACCCAGGCGCGCGAAGGCCTGAATGTCACCACGGTCGTGCTCGCCAATCACGCATATGCGGTGCTGGAGATGGAGCTGGCCCGCGTGGGGGCAGGCACGGCCGGCCCGCGTGCCTCCTCCATGCTCGACATTGGCAATCCAGATATGGACTTCGTAGCTCTGGCCCGAGGAATGGGAGTGGACTCCAGCCGTGCCTCGACCGCCGAGGAGCTCGTCGAAGCGCTGGAAAGAGCGTTCGGGGAGCCTGGGCCCCATCTGGTGGAGGCAGTCATGCCCCGAGGGCTCGGGTAGCCCTCCATCCCCGAGAATCGCCCAAGCACCGGCAGCTACACAGGGACACAGGGACACTTACGACGGGGAGGGGTGTTGGCGACCGTACAGAGGTTGGCAATCGTGGGAAGCGGCTTCATAGGCAACATCCATGCCTTCGCGCTCAAGGCGCTCCGCGGCGGTGGGCTCACCACAGCCGAGGTAGTGGCCACCTGCGACGTCGATGAGGCGCGGGCAGCATCCCTGGCGAGTGTCAGTGGCGCCCGACTGGTATCGACCGATCCGGCCAAGGCTTTCGAATCGGCCGACGCGGCGTGGATCTGCACGCCGACCTCATCCCATGCAGAGCTGATCGACCTGGCCGCGAAGACAGGCATCGCCGTCTACTGCGAGAAGCCATTGGCACCGGATCTATCCACCGCGCAAGCCCTGGCACAAACCTCCATCCGCTCCGGCGCTGCCCATCAGGTGGGGCTGGTGCTGCGCTTCGCGCCACCTCTTGTAACCCTCAAATCGCTGCTGGCAGGGGAGATGCCCCCCGTGGCCGGTGACCCCGGAAGTCCGCTGGCGGCCGTCCTACGCGATGACCAGTTCTTCCCGATCCAGGGCATGTACGCCTCTACCTGGCGTGGTGACGTGAAGGTTGCCGGAGGTGGAACGCTCATAGAGCACTCCATTCACGACCTCGACCTTCTATCCTGGCTGCTCGGGACTGTCACCTCCGTGAGCGCCCGGACCGCCAACCACGCAGGCCACGAGGGAGTGGAGGATGTGGCCGTGGTCACCTTGAACCATGCTTCGGGTGCCATATCCAGCCTGGTAAGCGTCTGGCACAACCTCGTCTCCCGGCCCTCGACCAGGCGCCTCGAAATATTCAGCGAACGATCGCTGTGCACCGTGGAAGACGAGGTCGCGGGGCCGGTGAAGGTCGAGCACCCAGGCGGAGTGACAGAGCTCGGCCGGCCCGACCGGGTACAGGACATCCTGGACCGGCTCGACGCTCCCGAAGCGCTCCGAGTGCCGTTGCTGCCCTATGCCCTGGCCGACCTGGCGTTCCTCCGAGCGCTTTCAGACGGCATTCCCCCTGCTCCGGGCATGGAGGTTGCCTTGGAGGCTCATCGGGTTGTAGATGCCGCCTACCGTTCTGCGGCGCTCGGAGGTGAGCCGTGCACGCTCGCCTAGGAGGGCGGCAAACGGCTGAGCGTCCGGTGCCGAGCGGTGAGGCTAAGTAGCCGCCGAATACGATGGACCAGAACGGTCTCCGAGCAGCTGGACCATCAGCTGGACATGTAGACGTGCCCCTTCGCGTGACCTCAACCCGGGCATCAGCTCCGGGATCCCCTCCCGGCGGAAACCCATCGCTTCGAAGAAGGCCACGGCGCTGGTGTTCTCGGCCATTGTACCGAGGTGGCACCCGGCGCAACCCCGGTCTCGCAAGGTGTCCAGCCACCTCCTCACCAACACTGAGCCCAGGCCACGGCCTCGGCCAGCCGGGAGGAAATCTATGTGGAGATGGGCAGGCCAGCGAGGATCGACAACCCGACCCGACGGCAGCCGTCGCAGGGCAGCGTCGACGAGGATGTCGCCAGCGGAACGCCAGACAACGCGTGCGGTTCCCGGGCGCAGGGCGATCCCCCGCCGGAGAACGTGGCGGAGAGCAACCACTCCGGGATCCCAGGCCTTCGAGCTGTCCAGGCACCCGAGCAGGTAACCAACCACCTCACCGTTCACCTCGGCCACGAGCGCCGACTCCGGCTCGCAATCGGTGTAGTAACCGCTGAACATATCGGCCCAGCTCTCCCGGTCTCGCCAAAGCCAGTCGACAGAGTCTCCCATGTATCCGGTTTCGAAGCAGATACGCCGGACCTGTGCACGATCTGCAGGTTCATAGGGTCGGACGACAACGCCGCCATCACCTGGCGCGCCACCCTGCGATCCGCTGCCGGTGTTCCTGGCACCGATGGACATGGCCTCACAGTAGGCGGGGCGGCCCCTCGTGGGCTAGACGAGCTCCCTGACCGCAGCAGGCCACCTCGGGAAGATACAGCGGCGACCAAGAGCACGATCCGTTGCTGTTGGCAACCTACACTTCTGCAATGAGCTCGGGAAGTGCGGCTGGGTCGTCGGGTGCGGCTGGGTCGTCGGGTGCGGCTGGGTCGTCGGGTGCGGCTGGGTCGTCGGGTGCGGCTGGGTCGTCGGGTGCGGCTGGGTCAGGGGCTCCAAGTGGACTCAGACGTGCCATGGGCTTGCGAACGGCAGTATCCACTTCTGCCGGACTCGCCTTCGCCGCAGTCGAGTACATAGCGGCAGCAGGCCTTGTCGCCTATGTGGCCGGCGACTCGGCTTGGATAGCAATCTTGACTGCAGGGCTCCTGGCGCTGCTCGCGTGGGGCTACTACGGCGAGTTGAACGGGATGTTCCCCACAGCCGCTGCCATCAGGCTCTACATGAGTAGGGCAATGGACGACCGCGTGGCGCTCACCATCACCTTCAGCTACATGACGACGATAGTGCTGGTCGTAGCCGCGGACGCCTTCATAGTGGGATCCGCGATCTCCCACGTGCTCGGGGAGAGCAGCTGGACGGCAGGCATATGGGTTGCCGGCCTGCTCGGAGTCGCCATGCTGTCCAACCTGCGGGGCATCCGGGTAGCCGGCAATGTCCAGGACATTGCTGCCTACGCCGTTCTCATCACGAGCACCGCGGTAGCAATTATCGCGCTGGTTCGATCGGGCACTGCGCTACGAACCCCATTCAATCCTCTCCAGGGGCACTCACCGGCGGGCTTCGCCGAGGCAGTCGCTCTCGGAGTGTTCCTGTACAGCGCTTTCGAGTGGGTGACAACCAGCGCCGAGGAGGTGCGTCGCCCGTCGCACATTCACAGAGGGATGGCCATAGCCGTCCTGCTGCTGTTCGTGGCCTGCACGGCCATCACCACGGCAATGAGCCACCTCCTCACCCACGCACAGCTCGCAACGTCGTATCCGCAGCTCTTCATCGGTGAGCGGGCTGCCGGAGCTGTGGGCCTGTGGGTAATGGGGGCCGTGACGATGCTCACCGCCGTGAACACCTTCAACGGCGGGTTCGTGACGGCATCTCGCTTCATCTATGCCACTGCTCGCGAGGGAAGCCTCCCGTCAGCGCTCGCCCGTCTGAACGACAAGGCCGTCCCATGGATGCCGGTGGTAGCCCTCGCAACAGCCTCGTTCCTAGTAGCTATCGCCGTCGAGGCCACGAGAGGATGGCAGGTCCTGGTGGCCACGGGTGCGGTGCTCGAGTCGACGATCTATGCCGTCGCCGCATACTGCGTCTTGCGCCTGAGAAGTCGCGACCCCGATCGGGCCAGGCCATTCCGCATCAGGGCAGCACCGGTGGCAGCATGGATAGGAATCGTGGTGTTCGGTCTGCTGGCTGTGGTGGCCAGCCTCACCGTCGGCAACAAGCTCGATCCCCTGCCGCTAGCGATAGTGCTCATGGTCGCCGGGGCATCGGCATGGTACGTCATGAAAATCCTGCCCAAGGTGAGAGCCAAGGAGGCAAGCCGCCAGGCATCACGCGCCCGGAGGCGCCCGCAGCGCCCCGTGCCCGACGGTGCCGACTGAGAGATCGGGGAGGAGCCCGAGCATGTGCGACACGCTGTGCATCCTGTTGGAGGATCGTGCCCTGTTCGCCAAGAGCTCCGACCGCCCCCCCGGCGAGGTCCAGCTCAACGAAGCGCATGCGCGGCGCCGCGGAGGTAGGACCCTGCGAACCCAGTACCTCGAGATCCCAGACGAGGACGCCGCTGGAGTCCTGATCAGCCGCCCCGAATGGCTGTGGGGCGCCGAGCATGGCGTGAGCGAGCACAGGGTGGCCATTGGCAACGAGAAGGTCTACACATCCAAGGATCCCTATGAGATGCCCCCTGCGCTCATCGGCATGGACATGGTACGCCTGGGCCTCGAGCGATCCGATGACGCCTCGGGTGCCCTGGAGGTGATCACCGGGCTCATTGCCCGCTACGGTCAGGGCGGCATCGGGGACAGAGACGCCCGAGAACCATACTTCTCCTCGTTCCTCATAGCGGATCCGCACAGCGCGTGGATCCTGGAGACTTCGGGCAGCACATGGGCCGCCAAGCCGGTTCGCTCAACTGCTGCCATATCGAACCGGCTGACCCTCCGCAAGGATTGGACCAGGGGATCGGCCGATCTCCAGGCCGGCACCGACTTCGACTCCATGCGCAACCCCGCCTCCCCTACCGGCTATGCGGACTGCCGCCTCGATTCAACCAAGAAGTTCCTCGCTGGCAGTCCGACCTCGCCCGGGCAGGTAGCCAGCCACCTTCGGGACCACGGAACCGGTCCCTGGGGAGATCCCGTGAGCGGCCGCCGGCGCCCAGCACAATGGCATGCCGGACAGGCAGTCCCGCCGCCAGCCGTCGCTCTGCCGGACGGCACCGGCGTTACAGTTTGCATGCACGTCAGGGGCTACCAGGCCACCACCTCCTCGATGATCACCGAGCTGCCACGCGACCCTGCCCAGCCACTACGCGCCTGGATCACTCCAGGCAGCCCCTGCGTCTCACCATTCATCCCGGTGTTCCCGCCCGACCATGTCCCCCGGCTGCTCGGCAGCGACAGGCTGTGGCATCGTTTTGCTCGCCTGCGAGACTGCGTGGACGACGACGCCGGCGCTCTGGCCCATATACGAAGTGTGATCGGGCCTCTCGAAGCAGACCTGTGGGAGCGGGCCGAGTCATGCGGCTCGGATCCGACCCTGCAGGCCAGCTATACCGCCAGCGTGGCACACAGGGTCGAGGCAGCGCTCGCCCAGCTGGATCCTATCGTACAGGCCTGAATCTGCCGAGACGAGTCCGGGCTAGGTCAACTCAGCCGGGATAGTGATTCAGTCGGGCCAAATGACCGAGGAGATGGCGTCCAGCCGCATCACATCCTCCTGGGTCCCCTGGACCTTGATCTCGCCACGAAGGTATTTCTGGATGGGGTTCAAATCCCCCCAGAACATGTCGCAGAACGTCTCCGAGTCGGTGCCGACGATGATGTCCGCCACGCCGGAGTGCCCAGGCTCGATACCCACTATCTCGCCCGAGTCCACCACCATGGTAAAAGTCACGTCGTTGTCGACGCAGGTGAAATGCAGCCGCCGGGTCCAGTCGCGCTGCATTCTCCGCAGGCGCTCGTTGGTATTGCACTGAACCGTATAGTCGCTAAGAGCCTCGTCCAGCTCCTCCCAAGTAGCCATCGCCGCTCCTTCTGTGTTGACATCCGTGGCACGCCTCGAGCCGTGGGATTACCGACAGTGCTCGATCAGCCCCGTCCAGCTCCGTCACCTGTTCGTGCCTATGCCCCGACCCTGGGTGGCCGGCGGCGCGGACGGGCGGGCCTCCCCGTGGATCCCCCCGATGCTGTCGCAGAGTCGACGGTACCGGGACGGGGCGCTGTGGCACCATCGACAACCTCGTCCAGGGCTCCCCTGATCGCCCGGAGCAAGAGCTCGATCTCCTCGGGGCCTACCACCAGAGAGGGCATCAGGCGCATCACCGTAGGCTCGTTCGCACTATAGATGGCGAGCACACCCTGGCGAACCAGCGCTGCCGACATGCGTGCCCCCATCGAGTCTTCTCCGAACTTGAGCCCTGCCATCATCCCGATGCCGCGCACCTCGGCTACCACGTCAGGGTAATCCGCCGCTATGGAGGCCAGGCCTTCCTGCAGAATGCGACCCATGCTCGCGGAGTGCTCCACGAGGCCCTCCTCCTCCATCACGGAGATGGCCGCCAGGGCCACTGCGCACGCCAGATCCGACCCCCCGAAGGTCGAGAGGTGGATGAACGGGTTCGGAATCAGGAACTCGCGCAGGTCTTCGGTGAACACGGCTGCCGATATCGCCACGAGCGACCCGCCGAGCGATTTGGCAAGGGTGATCACATCCGGCACGACGCCGAAATGCTCGCACGCGAACCAGGTGCCCAGACGCCCGAAACCCGTCTGGATCTCATCCACCACGAGCATCGCACCTGCCGCGTCGCAAGCGCCGCGGAGGCCAGGCAGGTAGGTGACCGGCGGCACGACCACACCACCTTCACCTTGGACGGGCTCGACCAACACGCAAGCTGTCTCACTGTCTATCGCCGCCTCTGCGGCAGGCAGGTCGCCGTAGGGCACCTGGACGAAATCGGCCATGAGCGGTTCGAAGGGCGCCCTGTAGGCCTTCCGACCTGCTGCCGACAGGGCGAAGCCGGTATGACCATGGTAGCCGTTCACCGTCGAGACGACCTTCGTGCGACGGGTTGCACCACGGCAGAGCTTCAGCGCGAAGTCTATGATCTCGCCGCCTCCGGTCCCGAACGCGACACATGACAGATCGCCGGGGGCTATCTCCGCAAGCTTGCGGGCGAGGTCCGCCTTCTCACGCGAGCACAGCATGAAGTTGCCGTGGTCTAGCCGGTCCACCGCCTCGTGCATGGCCGCCACGACGAGGGGATGCCTACGTCCGAGATTAAACGAGCCGGCGGAGGTGAAGCAATCGAGAAAACGGCGGCCGTCGAGATCCCACACCCATGGTCCTTCACGGTATGCCTCGATGATGTCGAGACCAGCAGCGCGAAGAATCCTCACCTTCTGCGGGTTCACATACCGGGCGAAGTCCTCCAGCGCATGCTGCTTGGCTTCCGGGTCCGGCATGAACGGCGGCACGCCAGATTGGCCTGCCGGTCCAACCTCACCCTCCATAGACGACAGCGACGGGGGCCGCGGCGGCGGGATCGAGGTGGAGGCCTCCACATTGCGAGCGTAACACCTGTCCCGAGGGAGTGGGGGGTGGCAACTGGTCGCAGTCGTGGATGCGGTCGCGATGTCGTCGCTGGTGCGGCAGGCGGTGCGGGATACGCCTCTGCGAGCCGGACGACGTCTAGCATGACCATACGGTCAGGCATGGACCGTGCTCATGCTGGTCGACCGAGCGGAGTGACGTCCTCCGAGCCCCGCCGGCCACACCAGCAGCTCCGGAGCGTACGTGCGTGAGAGAACCGATGGAGGGGTGTTGCTGGCCTATCTCGCCAAGAGGCTCGTAGAGCTGACGGCTGTGGTGTTCCTCATATCGATCCTCGCGTTCCTGCTCGTGCACCTGCTGCCAGGCGACCCGAGCGTAGCGATACTCGGTCCGTTCGACACGCCGAGCGCCCGTGCAGAGGTATTGCGCCAGCTCGGGCTCAACCGCCCGCTGCCTATGCAATACCTGACCTGGCTCGGAAACGTCCTCCATGGCAACCTCGGCCGCTCCTTCCTCACGAAGCAGACGGTGGCCACCACCATAGGCGAGGCATTCCCCATAGACCTGGAGCTCGTGGTGGTATCCCAGGTGCTCGCCTTCGCGGTCGCCATCCCCCTCGCCCTGGTCGCTGCCAGACGACCGAACAGGGCGCTGGACCGCCTGGCCACAGCCACCACGTTCGGCATGCTCTCGGTGCCAGCGTTCATCCTCGCCGTGCTCCTGGCGCTCGTCCTGGCAGTGGAGGTGCACGCCTTCCCGGCAAGTGGCTTCACCCACCTGTCGAACGGAGTGATTCCGAACCTGAAATCGGTGGCACTCGGGTCCATAGCCTTGGCGGCGGGCTCAGTCGCCGTCTACTTCAGGCTGCTGCGCTCGGAGCTGATCTCCACACTCCAGGAGGACTTCATCACCATGGCCCGCGCCAAGGGCCTGTCCACCCGCTACATACTCATGCGCCACGCGTTGCGTCCGTCGTCGTTCTCGCTGCTCGCATCAGCAGGTATCAACATAGGCTCGCTCCTGACGGGAGCCTTCGTGGTGGAATACCTGTTCCAACTACCGGGGATCGGATACCAGATAATCGTGAGCATCGACTCCCGTGACTACCTGATGGTTCAGGGCATGGCACTCGTAGTGGCAGTCGCGTACGTGCTGGTCAACTTCGCTGCCGACCTGCTGCTCGGCGTACTCGACCCGCGAGTGCGCCGTGGGTGAGTCCCGGCGTCCGCTCGGCGCGCTGTTCTGGGTATGCCTCGCGTTCATCGTGCTGGTCATCCTTGCCGCCGCGCTGGCCAACTTCCTGCCAATCCCCAGCCCGACCGCACAGGACTACGCTGCCATCAATACTGGGCCGAGCCTGCACCACCTCCTCGGAACCGACGATCTGGGGCGCGATCTACTGTCACGCATCATCTTCGGTGCACGCGTCTCGCTTGTGATCGGCTTCGGCTCCATCGCGATAGGCCTCCTCATAGGTGGCACGCTCGGCCTGCTCGCCGGCTTCCGGGGAGGAGCGACCGATGCCGTGATCAACGCAGGATCATTTGTCATCCTGGCATTTCCTCCGTTGCTGGCAATCGTCGTCATCGTCGCCTTCTGGGGACGCAGCCTCTGGAAGCTCACGCTGATCATCGGAATAGCCGCAATTCCCCAACTGTTCAGGGTCATACGAGCGAGCACCATGTCGTATGCAAACCGCGACTTCATCACCGCGGCACGGGCCATGGGAGCATCGACACGCCGGATAATCGTCCGTGAGCTCCTCCCCAACGTCGCCCCGTCGGCCATCTCGTTTGCTCTCGTCGGAGTGGCCGTGGTGATAGTTCTCGAGGGATCGCTGGCCTTCCTCGGTCTGTCGGTATCCCTGCCGACGCCTTCGTGGGGAAACATCATCTTCGAGGGTGCCAGCAATAACAACCTCCAGCTCAACCCCTTCATAGCCCTCTGGCCGGCACTGGCCATGTTCCTGCTGCTGACCTCCCTCAATATCGTGGGAGACCGCCTACGGGAGCACTTCGATGTACGTGAGGGGGGGCTTTGAGGAGCCGGGCCGGATGGACCTCGTCGCGCACAACGCGGCATCTGATCTTCCCCCCGGTGGATCAGGCACTCGGGCCGATGCTCGAGGTCGACGGGCTCCGCACCTCATTTCGCACCCCGCGCGGTGTAGTGCGTGCCGTCGACGGCGTATCGCTCGGTCTCGACAGAGGCCGGACCCTGGGGATCGTCGGGGAGACGGGGTCCGGCAAGACCATGCTGGCCCGCTCGATCATGGGTCTCCTCCCGGCAGGCGGACGGGACCGCCTCGGCGTCGAGCGCTCGGGTACCGTCCGCTTCGCGGGTCACGATCTCACTGGACTACCCCCAGCGCAGCTGCGCCAGGTATGGGGCACCCAGATCGCCATGGTGTTCCAGGATCCCATGACAGCGCTCAACCCGGTGGTGCGAGTAGGCAGACAGATAACCGAGTCCCTGCGGCTCCGCATGGGCATGGGCCGTAGCGACGCGAAGGAAACTGCCCTTGCGCTGCTCTCGTCGGTAGGAATTGCGGACCCGGGAAGGCACCTCCGGTCCTACCCGCACGAACTATCAGGTGGAATGCGCCAGCGTGTGATGATCGCCATCGCCATCGCGTGCGGGCCACGCCTCCTGCTCGCCGACGAGCCGACCACCGGGCTCGATGTGACGATACAGGCCCAGATCCTGGACCTGCTGGCGGACCTCCAAAGGGAGCGCTCCATGGCAATGGTCCTGGTTACCCACGATCTCGGCGTGGTTGCCGGGCGGGCGGACGAGACCGCTGTCATGTACGCCGGCCGCATAGTCGAGCAAGCGGCTACCGCTGAGTTGTTCGCCCACCCCCTGATGCCATACTCCCAGGCGCTGCTGGCAGCGATTCCAAGGCTTGCCGACGCTGCCGGCACCCGGCCCAAGCCGATCCCAGGGCGTCCGCCGGACCTGGCTTCGCTTGCCCCTGGATGCCGGTTCGCGCCCCGCTGCCCCTATGCCCGCGAACGATGCAGGGAGGCCGATCCACCGCTGGTGGAGGCAGGCTCGGGACATCGCTTCGCATGCTGGTATCCCCTGTCGCTCGAAGATGCGGATACGCCTGCAAGCGACCTCGGCGACAGCCAAGGGGAAGCCTGATGGAGGGGAGCCAGCCCGCCGGCACACCCAACCAGCCCGTCGGCACACCCACCGGCATACGCAACCAGCCCGCCGGCACCGGGACCGAGGGCGGGAACGGCAAAGAAATCCTACGAGTCGAGCACCTGGTGGTCGAGTACGGACCCAGGCGACGCCGGGTCCATGCCGTGTCCGACGTGAGCTTCCTCATGGCTGAAGGCGAAACCCTCGGCCTCGTGGGCGAGTCCGGGTCCGGCAAATCCACGACCGGACGTGCCATAGCCCACGTCCAGCCACCTACCTCGGGGCACGTCTACTTCGACGGCATCGACCTGGGGGGGCTGTCAACCGGACGCCTCCGCCGGGCCCGCACGCAGATCCAGATGGTCTTCCAGGACCCGATCTCCTCGCTCAACCCACGCCGGCGTGTCCGGGACATCGTGGCCGAGCCACTGGCGATCTGGAACACCGGCACCGCTGCACAGCGTGCGCAGCGCGCCGCGGCAATGCTCGAGGCAGTAGGCATCGACCCGGTGACGGTGGGCCAGCGGCGTCCTCAGCAGCTCTCCGGTGGTCAGTGCCAGCGCGTGAGCATTGCCCGTGCCCTCATGCTCGAGCCGCGCCTTCTCGTATGCGACGAGCCAGTATCCGCCCTCGACGTGTCGGTCCAAGCACAGATCCTGAACCTCCTCGCCGACCTGAAGGAGCAGCACGGCTTCACGATGCTGTTCATCGCTCATGATCTGGCCGTGGTCAAGAGCATCAGCGATCGGGTAGCTGTCATGTACCTGGGCAAGCTCTGCGAGCTCGCGCCAGCAGACACCCTGTACGATGCGCCGTTGCATCCGTACACTGCGGCGTTGATCTCGTCTGTGCCCTCTCCCGACCCTGAGCGGGGACCACGGACACCACTGGCTGGCCGAACAGCCGGGATGGCGGGCACGGGACCGGTGGCCGCCGCTCTTGCCAACGAAGTGCCTTCGCCCCTTCATCCCCCTTCAGGCTGCCGGTTTCGGACCCGTTGCGCTTATGCCGCAACCCTGTGCGCCCGGGAGGAGCCACCGATGCGGCAGCTCGCACCCGACCACTTCGTTGCCTGTCATTTCCCACTGGCTCATTGATGCCAGCACGGCAATCAGCCACCCGTCGATAAGACCCGATCTGGCCCTTGAGTTGAGCCAGTCACTCTACTCAAGACGAGAGCCATATCTGAGCAAGCCAGATGGTTCCCACTATCATCCCGAGTGCTGCTCCACCATCAGGAGTGGTGGCCGTGTCGAAGTTCTTCACCGAGGGTTCGGCCACTACAGCCCACACCGCTCGGTCGGTCCAGATATACGGAAGATCCCGAGCGAACAGGCGTGATACCTGCTGATACGCAGCAGCCCGCACGCT
Organism: Actinomycetes bacterium; assembly: GCA_021851165.1. Classification (GTDB taxonomy): domain Bacteria; phylum Actinomycetota; class Acidimicrobiia; order Acidimicrobiales; family JAJZJN01; genus JAJZJN01. The sequence continues at coordinate 4,010 of JAJZJN010000028.1, read as the reverse complement.
TGGATCCGACGACCGCCTTCCCTGCTGAAGCGCGACCTCCACTGCCGGATCGGTATTGCGAGCCATATTGACTGACAAAGTGGGACTCACGGTAGTCGGGCTCCAGAAAACATAATTCAAGTCAGGATCAACTGCAGCAAACTGCGTCCAGTAGTATGCCTGGAAGTTACTGCCGCTGAGGGCGTTGTTGATATACTGAGCTTCCTGCCAGGATGAAAGTGTGACCTCCATGCCAACTGCTTGAAGTTGAGCCTGAAGATACTCGGCATCGCGTGTAGAGTTCGGTGCGTTGGTCCCACCGAGGTTGATCGCTACAGGCTTACCGATCTCATGGCGCACCTGTTCTACGAGCCTACGTGCCTTTGCAGGGTTATAGGCAGGATACCCTGGATCGACGTAGTAAGGAGTGCCCGGCACGAACGGCCCGTTTGAAGGGGCATCCACATTGCTGTCTATAATTCTTGCGTACTGTGGACCGCTGATAGCCATCGCCATTGCCTGTCTTACACGGATATCGTTGAGAGGCGGCGATTCCATATTCAGCAGGATAAAGTTCATATCCGGTTCGCCTACTACCCTGCCAGCATCATCAATATAGCTGTACTGCATATCGTCCCGAAACTGCAGGATTGTCTGTGCAGAGGGTGTGTGGATTATATTCACATTACCTGCTCGCAGGGAGTCCGCCCGTGACTGCTCGTTCGGAATAGGCCGGAACTCTATGGCATCGAGATAAGGCATGCCAGGTCGCCAGTAGTGAGGATTGCGGGTGGCAGAGAAATGGTCGTTCGGAACCCAATCCTCGAATACGAACGGCCCAGTTCCAATCGGATGACTTGTGCCATGCGGATTCTTAATCATTGCCGGGGCTAAGATATACGCCATCTGGGCACCTATCCCACCGGTAAGATAATAGTCGAATGGCACCCATGGCTGATGAAGATTTACTTCTACTGTTAGCGGTCCTGTAACAGACATCTTGGCAATAGGAGAAGTCGTAAACCCAAACTCACCATGTACGAAGTGCTCGAAACTACCTAGTACGGCTGCCGCATCGCACGGCGTTCCATCGTGGAATACCACTCCTGGACGCATGGTGATAGTCCATGCCGTATAGTCAGCGTTCGGAGTGATCGACTGGGCAAGGTAGGGTTGCACACTCCCGTCGGCAGCAATTATCGCCAGCGGATCGAAGACCGTGTGGGCATAGAGGATGCCTGTCTCGTCGAACACGGTGCTGGCTGGATCGAAGCCCTGGTCCTCGTCGTCGGTGGCGAACACGAGCTTGCCTCCACGACGGGGCCTGGCGGCAGATGCCCCGTCACGGGGTCCCGACGACCTCGGCACACGGGAGCTCGACGAGCACGCCTCGAGCAAACCGCCACCAGCGGTGCCAAGAGCGGCCACACCGGCAAGCGATAGGCCACGAGCCATGAAAGCCCGGCGATCGAATCGACCGCTACCCGGATTATCAGTGCGTTCGTTCACGGCCAACCTCCCCCAAGTTTCGATCAGGTTACCAGCGGGCAAGAGCTTCGTGAGGCAACAGGAGCAGGCAACCTGCCGGCGGGCTGGACGCTCAGACGGGCGAGACCTCCCACACGGCATCTACCGTGGAGCTATGGGCCTCGACCTCCTGGTGGCATCGTCAGGCGCCGAGTTCGAACAGCTCGCCGCCACAGCCATCGTGCGTGCCGTGCGCGCTGCATGCACCAGGGCCGGCGCAATGCCTTACACGACGGAGGCAGGAGGAGTACTGACGACCCCCCGCACAGAGTGCCGCCGGCAGGTTACGGTGGCCCTGCCGACCGGAAGCACGCCGCTCGGCGCCTACCGTGTCCTCACACGAGGTCCACAGGTCCTCCCCTGGAACCAGGTCATAGTGGTCGCCCTCGACGAGTACGTAGGGCTGACCCAAGCCGACCCGAACAGCTTCACCCGCCAGCTGAAGCTGGCCATAGTCGATCGTTTGCCATTCGCCGGCTTCCTATCGATCGACGGAGCCGCCCCAGATCCTGCCATCGAGGCAGCGCGTCATCAATCGGCCATAGATGCCCGCGGCGGGCTGGACGTGGCGGTTCTCGGCGTCGGCGACAACGGTCACATCGCATTCAACGAGCCGGGCTCGGATATTGCAAGCCCGACCAGGGTGGTAGAGCTCGACGAGCGAACCCGGCAGGCCAACGCCGGAAGGTTCCGGGGAATTGGCAACGTCCCTTCGCGGGCTATCACGGTAGGGATCGAACCGCTCCTTGGTGCATGGCAGGTGGTCGTCTTGGTCGCAGGAGCGGCCAAGCAGCCCGCCCTGCGTGCCCTGCTCGACGGCAGCCACGACCAACGACTTCCGGTGACCGCCCTCGGCTCACACCCCCATCTCACCGTCGTGGTCGCAACCGATGCGAGCACGGCGATTCCGGCAACGGCATGCCGCGATCCCCTGGCCAACCCGCCCGGCCTCAGCTAGCATCGGGCAAGTCGGATGAGGCTCCGACGGGCCAGGAGATCCTGGCCCGAACTGCCCATCAGGGTTGATGGCCTCTACGTAGGAACCACTACGTGGAGGTCGACTGTTGCAGGAAGGTCAGCTTGACCCAGCCGCCGTACAGGCGCTGCAGGTTCTGACCATCGTGCTGGCAGCGCCGCTCGTCAGTGGCTTCACCACCCATGTCGAGGCACGCATCCAAGGCCGCAGGGGACCCAGGATCCTCCAGCCGTATTTCGATATCGTCAAGCTGTTCGGCAAGGAGAACCTTGCTCCCGAGGAAGCGAGCTGGGTGTTCCTGGTAGGGCCTATAGCAGCATTTGCCGCTTATCTCGTAGTTCCCCTCCTCATACCCGTGCTAACAACCTTCGGCCTACCACTGGGCTACATGGGGGACATCCTCGGTGGTGGTTTCGTCCTCGCTCTGGGTGGCTTTGCCGTTGCCCTGGCAGCAGCGGAGAGCGGTGCGCCCTACGCCCAGCTGGGCAGCAGCAGGGCCATGACGTTCGGTGCCCTGATAGAGCCGACAATCCTGTTCGTCGTGTTCGCCGTTTCCCTCATCACAGCCACCGACCTGCCCTACGCGATGGCGGCCACCGTCAGGTCGTCGGCCAACGAGATGGTCAGGCCTTCCCACGTCCTGGCCGCAATAGCGTTCTTCCTGGTCGTGCTCGCGGACACCGGTCGCATCCCCGTCGAGACCCACAGTGGCACGATCGAGCTCGGCATGATCGACGAGGCCCGCACGCTCGAGCATTCGGGCCCGGCACTGGCACTGCTCAAGTGGGGATCTGCCATGAAGCAGATGATCCTCTACGTCATCTTGATAGACGTCTTCCTCGCTCCATGGGGGCTCGCCTCGACCGGCCGCCCGTCTTCGGTGGCGATAGCCATAGCAGCAATAGTCGGCAAAGCCCTGATGCTCGGAGTCGTGTTTGCCCTGATCGACGATTCGTTCTCCAAGCTACGCCTGTTCAAGATCACCGAGTTCCTCGCAGCCGCATTCCTCCTGGCAGTGATGGCTGTCCTGGTGTTCTACCTAGGTGGTGCCTGATGCGACACGAGGCGGACCAGGGCCGCCACGGTGCCACCCGGACACGAGAGCCCTGCTGATGGCGCCTGCTGCCCCGTCCACTTTCACCGGCACCGCCGACGTCATCGCCGTCATCGTCTTGTTGAGCGAGTTCGCGATGCTGCGCGCCCCGCTGCTGCGCTCCCAGATACGCCTGTACGCCCTGCAATCGGTTGCGGTCACGGTCCTGGCGGTGGTCGTCGCCGCCACCCGCCATGTCGATGCTCTCTACGTATTGGCGTTCCTCACTTTCGCCCTGAAGGTGGTGATAGTCCCGACCGTCGTCATGCGGCTGTTGCGGCGGACGGACGTCGACCTTGCCGGAAGCACCTCTCTCGGGGTGGCAAGCATGGTCCTCATAGCCATAGCCGTTTCGGTGTTCGGCTTCTTTGCCGTGGGCTCGCTCGACGTTCATTCCACTGCCCTCCCCACACCCCCGCTCGGCATATCTGCTGG
>JAJZJN010000171.1 GCA_021851165.1 Actinomycetes bacterium | reverse complement strand
CTTGCATGCGAGGCATCTGGTTCCCCGACATCGCGTACTCAAGAGTGAGCCAGCGCTCCGTCTACCCAACGGCGCAGCGCGGGAGCCGGCAATGCACCAACCTGACGTGCGACTACCTTCCCTCCGTCGATCACGAGCAGGGTCGGGATCGACATCGCCTCGAACCTCCTGGCTGTGCTCGGCGCCTTATCGACGTTGACCTTCACCACCTTGATCCGCCCTGCCAGGTCGTGGCCGATCGCCTCCACCGCAGGGCTCACCATCCTGCATGGCCCACACCATGGTGCCCACAGATCAACCAGGACCGGCAGCCGTGAGCGGACAGCGACCGCGTCGAAGTTGGCGTCACCTGCCTCTACTATCCACGGCAACGGCTGGTGGCACGATGCGCACTGCGGAGCACCAGACGCCACGTCCGGAACCCGATTGCGCTTCGAGCAGCTCGGGCAAGTTACGATGCTCGTTCCCACGGCCATGGCCCTCTCCCTCTGTCGTACTTACCCTGCAACACTGCGAGCCGCACGCGAGATTCCCTCCGCTGCCATCGGATGCTGGTCCGCGAAACGCGCGAGATCGTAGGCGGTGAGCCCGGCGGACACTGCCAGGCCGATCTCGCCTATCAGCTGGGCGGCATCGATACCGACGACCCACCCGCCGAGGAGGCGCAAGCTCTCCGGATCGAAGAACAGCCTGAGCTCCCCGTACGTCTCGTCGAGTATTTGGGCACGCGAATCGCCTTCGAAGGCATAGGATCCCTCTATCACCCCCCCGGCGCGAGAACGGGCCCTTGCCCGCGTGATGCCCACGTACGACGCCTCCGGCGAGGTGAAGATGGTCGTCGGCACCGAGGCGAAGTCCATCCTGTCGACTCCCCCATCGCCGGCGAGGATGTTGTGCGCTGCCACGAGTGACTGCCGGACGGCCGAGTGGAACAGCATCGACCTACCGTTTACATCACCGGGCGCGTAGACGTGGCTCAAATTCGTCCTGATGGTGGCGTCGACACCGATAGCGCGGCCTTCCATCGCGAGGCCGACCTCGGCTGCTCCTTCAGGTATGACCGGATGACGCCCGACCGCCATCAGGACCATGTCGGCATCCACGGCCTCGGATGCCCCCCCATGGTCGTAGCCCACCTGCAGCCCGCCCTTGGCCTTCGTCACAGACCTCACTGTTGAATCCAACCGAATCTCGATAGAGGGATCGATCCCCGCCGCCACGAGTGAGACGAAGTCCTTGTCCATACCCGGTAACAGCTGCCCCGTGGCCTCGATAACCGTGACCCGGGTCCCCAGCGCGTTGAGCATGCAGGCAACCTCGAGACCTATATAGCCCCCGCCTATTACGGCCAGACGTGCCGGCAGCCGATCCACAGCCGGACCGAGAGCGAACAGATCACGGCTCGTCACACACAGCTCCGCACCTGGAATCGGGGGGATGAACACGTCTGCGCCGCTTGCAACGATCAGATGGGAGCCCTGAAGGCGTTCGGTGCCAGACGATGTCTCGACCTCCACGGTGTGCGGATCGACCAGGCGCGCCTTTCCCCCGACGAGCTCGAGTCGTCCAGCCAGCTCGGCCAGCTCGGCATCGTGCTGCGCGTACCGGGTACGCTGGACCTTGTCCTTGTGAGCGATGATGCGGGCATAATCCACGTTCTGGTTCCCATCGAGACCGAAACGCTCCGAAGACCCAGTTCGCCGATGCAGCTCGGCCACCTCGCGCACAGCCTTGGACGGAACGCAGCCCTCTGCCAGGCAGTTGCCGCTCATGACCCCTTTGGTGTCTATCATGACGACCTTCTGGCCAGCCCTCGCCAGCGCAAACGCGGCAGGATAGGCACCACCGCCGGCCCCCACGGTGACGGTATCGACATTTCGCATCGCACAACCTCCAGTCCAGGGCAAGCCGGCCCCGGACGGCCCCGGGAGCACGGCCTCTGCGGCCCTGGCACCGACCCTAGCCCTCTACGATCCGCATCGTCGGCGATGGATGACGCGTTCCTGGCAGCCACCCGCTCTACCCCGCCGCTGCTCCCGCGGTGGCCCACGCCGTCTACGCTGCCCACATGCACCCTTCGCTCGAAGCCTGCGGCGCCGTGCTATTCGACCTAGATGGCGTCATCACTCCCACCGCGTCGCTGCATTCACGAGCCTGGAAGGAGACCTTCGACCGCTTCCTGGCAGAGCGTGCCTCTGCCACCCACGAACCGTTCAGGGAGTTCACCGAAACCGACTACATAGACCTCGTCGACGGCAAGCCCCGCATAGCCGGGGTCCGTTCGTTCCTCGATTCGCGCGGGATCCGGATCCCCGCCGGAACGCCCAACGATCCCCCCGGCACGCGCAGCATTCATGGCCTTGCCGCGGCGAAGGATGCCCGGTTCAATGACCTGCTGTCCAGCGGCGGCATAGCGCCGTACCCAGGCTCCCTGGCCCTCCTGCGCTCGCTTAGAGCCAATGGCACGAAGACCGCCGTGGTCTCCTCCAGTCGCAATTGCAGTGCCGTGCTTGCCGCTGCGGGCATCACCGACCTCTTCGACGCATCGGTGGACGGCGTCGAGCGCGAGAAGCTCCACCTGCGCGGAAAGCCCGCGCCTGATACATACCTTCGGGCCGCCGAGCTCACCGGTTACCCTCCCCCCAGGTGCGCAGTCGTAGAGGACGCCGTCGCAGGCGTGGAGGCAGGCCGCGCAGGTGGCTTCGGTCTCGTGATCGGAGTGGACAGGCATCACCATCCCGAGGAGCTGTCACGTCACGGCGCTGACGTGGTCGTATCGGATCTAGCAGAGCTGGCCGACGGGAGTATCGACGGAGCTACTCGCGACGATCCCACCTCAAGCTCGCCCGCGAGCTCATGATCAGGCATCCGTCGTACCCAGTCGAGGAGTGGTTCGTGAGGGAGACGGCCTTCTCCCCCGAGGTGCTCACCGAGTCGGAGTCGCTCTTCGCTCTCGCCAACGGCGCTCTCGGGGTACGCGGCACCCTGGACGAAGGTGCCCCGGCGGGCCAGATCGGAACTTACATAGCTGGCGTCCACGAGGAGCGGCCTCTCACGTATCCTGAGCGATTCCCGGCATTTCCCACCACCGAGGAAACACTCGTCCAGGTCACCGACGCTACCGGTATGCGCCTCGAGGTCGACAGCTACCCCCTCGACGTGCGGACAGGCGTCCTGGAGCGCCACGAGCGGATACTCGACCTGCGCTCCGGCACGCTCGAGCGACGCGTCATCTGGCAAGCCCCGTCGGGAGCACGCGTTCAGGTGAACAGCTATCGGATCGTGTCACTCGCAGAGCCCCACCTGCTCGCGATCCGTTACCGGGTCGAGGCGCTCGACGAGGCCCGGATCGTGGTCCGCTCCAGGCTGGACGGCAACGAAAGCATCCACCCGGCGAGCACCGACCCGAGGGAGTCCGCACCTCTCTACGGCCAGGTTCTTCTCCCCGAGCATGCCGAAGCCGACGACCAGTTCCTCCTTCTCGTGCACTCGACACATGCAACCCGGATCATGGTCGCATGCGGTGCCGGCCATACTGCCCTCGTCACCGGGCAAGACGGCAGCGCTGAGGTCGTGGCCCACTGCACCCCGAATCATGCCGAGACGGCGTTCTCGATCGCCGCAGGACCATCGGCAGCGCTCACCATAGACAAGATGGTGGCGTACCACAGCTCCACGACCGAAGGACCAGCTGAGCTGGCCAGACGAGTCCGTCGCAGCTTGGACGTGGCAGCAACCAGCGGCTTCGATGCGCTCGCGGCATCGCAGCGGGAGGTGCTCGACGCGTATTGGGCGTATGCGGACATCGAGATCGCGGGCGATCCGGAGCTCGAGCAGGGTCTTCGCTTCGCGATGTTCAACATCCTTCAGGCCACTGCCCAGGCCAAGGGGCATCCTGTGCCAGCCAAAGGGCTTACCGGTCAAGGCTACTCGGGCCACACGTTCTGGGATACCGAAGCATTCGTAGTCCCGGTGCTCACATATGTGAGACCCGATCTGGCTCGCGACGTGCTGCAGTTTCGTGTCGCCACCCTCGACGCTGCCCGTAGTCGCGCCAGCGAGCTCGGCCACGCGGGTGCCTGCTTTCCCTGGCGGACGATCACAGGCCGGGAATGCTCCGGCTACTTCCCCAGCGGCTCGGCCGGCTACCACGTCAATGCTGATATAGCCCTCGCGATCTGCCGCTACGCCTCCGCTACAGGTGACGACGATTTCCTAAGAGGGCAGGCTTCCCAGGTGCTCGTCGAGACGGCTCGCCTCTGGGCGCGTCTCGGGCACTTCGATCCGCGACGAGGTGGGCGGTTCTGTATTGACAGGGTGACCGGACCCGACGAGTACTCGGCGCTGGTCAACAACAACATCTACACGAACCTGGCGGCGCAGGCCAACCTTCGTGTCGCCGCCCGCTTGGTGGAGATGCTTCCCGAGGCGGATCCAGCCGCGCATGCAGCGCTCGTCGCCTCAACCGGCGTCACCGCGCAAGAAGCGGGCCACTGGAGACACGTGGCGGAGGCTATGGCCATTCCCTACGACGACGGCCTGGGTATCCATCCACAGGACGACAGCTTCTTGGAGCTGGCACCCTGGGATTTCTCTAGCGAGCCTCCCGACGACAGGCCGCTGCCGCTTCATTACCATCCCATGACCCTCTACCGCC
>JAJZJN010000027.1 GCA_021851165.1 Actinomycetes bacterium | reverse complement strand
CGTGCTCGGTGAACGAGCCCCCCCCGCCCCGGCCGCACAGTCCGTCGCCTTCGAATGACATAAGCACGAGCGGCGAGAAGGCATCATAGATCTGAGCCACGTCAACATCCTCCGGCTTGAAATCCGCATTGGCCCACAGCCGCCTGGCGCAGCTCCAGGAGGGACCTGTCAGCGGATCGTCGTTGAAATAGCTCACCATCGTCTGGTGTCCTGCCGGGAGGCCCTGTGCGAAGGCGTGAACGAACACGGGCTTCTGGCGCAGGTCGCGCGCTCGGTCGGCCGAGACCACGACGCAGGCAAGAGCCCCGTCGGTCTCCAGGCAGTTGTCGAACAAGCACAGAGGCTCCGAGACCCATCGCGACTCCATGTAGCCCTCGCGGGTCATGGGTTGCTCGTACATGATGGCGGTAGGATTCATGTTGGCATGGCGACGCGCGGCGAGGGCGACGTTGGCCAGATGATCTCGCGTGGCGCCGAAGATGTGCATGTAGCGGCGGGTGAGCATTGCTATCTCGTCGACGGGGCGCAACAGGCCGAAAGGCCGGGTCCATTGCCCCTGGATGGTGGGTTGGGCGGCGGTGCTCGACCAGGGTCGCGGCCCTGAGCCGCGCTTGCGCGATCGCCATGCCACGGCTACGTCAGCTTGCCCGGTTGCCACGGCCATGGCCGCCTGTCCCACCACGGCGCACCCGCCGCCGCCGCCGTATCCGACCTGGCTGAAGAACGTGATGTCGCCAGCGCCTATATTGCGGGCTATCTCGACCTCGTCTGTCGCCTCGAGTGTGTACGAGCACAGGGCGTTCACCTCAGACGGGGCTATCCCAGCGTCTGCGCAGGCATCCACTATCGCCTGGCACGCCAGCTCCCTCTCCGATGGGGCCAAGTGCCTGGCGAACGCGCTCTGGGCGATGCCGACGATTGCGGTTGCATCCCGGAGGCCGGGCATGCGACGAGGTTACCAGCGTGGGCGCCCCGTTGCCCCTGGCTCTCCGGTCTGGACGATGGTGCTCGGCACTCCGGCATGGGCGGCGCGTAACGGTCAGTGTTGCAACAGACCCACCCGGCGTGGTCGAATGCGCTCACTACTGGAACTGTCGAATCCAGGACCGGTCTTACGGTCCGATGCCCGAAGGGATGTCCTATGCGTGCTGCAGTGCTACACGAGGTGGGAAACGAGGAGCTTGACGTCCGTGACGACGTCGAGGCGATAGGTCCTGGGCCAGGCGAGGTGAGGGTCAAGATCCATGCGGCAGGTGTCTGTCACTCGGACTTGTCTGCCATGAACGGTACCTTGCCTCAGGCCGCTCCTGCGGTGCTCGGGCACGAGGGTGCAGGCGAGATCGTGGCCGTCGGTGATGGCGTCACCGACGTGACGGTGGGGGACCACGTGATCATTGCGTGGAACCCTCCGTGCGGAACCTGCAAGGCGTGCCGACGCGGCCAGCCGAACCTGTGCACGAATATTTTCTTCAACATAGCCGGAGTTCCCCATTTCACGATGGGGGGCACGCCGATCTTCGGCTTCGCCGGCACCGGGACCATGGCCGAGGAGATGGTGATTGCCTCGCAGGGAGTGGTGAAGATACCGGACGATGTCCCATTCGGCATCGCGGCCCTGATCGGCTGTGGCGTCACGACGGGTGTGGGTGCGGCAATCAACACAGCGAAGGTCGTGCCAGGCTCGTCTGTCGCCGTCATCGGCTGCGGCGGGGTCGGGATCGCCGCGATCCAGGGGGCGAAGATCGCGGGGGCTGCAGAGATAGTCGGCGTCGACACCGTCGATTCGAAGCTCGATGATGCCAAGCGCTTCGGCGCCACTCACGCAGTGACCCCCGACCGCCTGGATGCTGCGAGCATGGAGATCACGGGGGGGGAGGGCTTCGACTACACGTTCGAATGCATCGGGTTGCCCCAGACCATCCGTAACGCATATGACGCTGCCCGCCGGGGCGGGACTGCCGTCGTGGTCGGTGCCGGACGCTCCGACGCCATTGTCGAGTTCAACGCATTCGAACTGTTCTTCATGGAGAAGAGGCTGCTGGGCTCGTATTACGGGTCGGCCGACGTCAGGGTCGAGTTCGACCGCCTCATCCGGCTGTGGAAGGCAGGCCGGCTCGACCTCGAGGGAATGGTGTCGCGCACGATGGATATCAGCCGCGTGAACGAGGCATTCGATGCTATGAAGAAGGGCGAGATAATCCGCCAGGTCCTCACGTTCTGACCGGATGCGGCTCGGGGGCCGGAGCTCCTGGTGGCGGTAGTCGAGGTTCGTCGGCTCACCAAGCGATTCGGAAGGGTCACAGCTGTAGACGAGCTCAGCTTCGACGTCGAACCTGGCCGTGTGACGGGCTTTCTCGGACCGAACGGTGCCGGCAAGACAACGACGCTAAGGATAATGCTTGGCCTCGTGCGGCCGACCGAAGGGTCGGCTCTGATCGGAGGGGTCGCCTACAGGGACCTCCGACATCCGGCGAGGGTCGTGGGGGCTGTGCTCGAGGCATCCGGTTTCCACCCGTCGCGCAGCGCGCGCGATCACCTGGGGGTGGTGGCCACCACGGCAGGGATTTCACGCAAGCGCGTGGACGAGGTCTTGGCCATGGTCGGCCTGTCCGACGTAGCTGGCCGCGCAGTGGGTGGCTTCTCGCTCGGTATGCGCCAGCGGCTGGAGCTTGCCACGGCTCTGCTCGGCGATCCGGAGCTGCTGGTTCTGGACGAGCCTGCCAACGGTCTCGATCCCCAGGGCATCTCGTGGCTCCGCGGGCTGTTGCGGTGGCTGTCGTCTCAGGGCAGGGCGGTGCTCGTTTCCTCTCATCTGCTGGCGGAGGCAGCCCAGACCGTGGACGATGTCGTCATCGTCGCCGGTGGCCGGCTTGCTGCGAGTGGACCCCTGGCAGAGCTGACAGGCAGGGTCGTGGGCTCGGTGCGGATCCGCACCCCTGAGGCTCAGCGCCTTCAAGGGGTGCTCGCAGGCGCAGGGATCACGGCTCACTACGAGTCACACGATGTGCTCGTTGCCGATGGGGCTACTCCAGAGGTGGTCGGTCCGTTGGTTGCAGCCCAGGGGGTGGTCGTCTACGAGATGACCTCGTCAGGCGGGTCGCTTGAAGACGTATTCCTGGCACTCACTGCCAGCGGACCGGGTGCCAGCGGACCGGGTGCCAGCGGACCGGGTGCAAGCGGACCGGGTGCCAGCGCAGTGCCCGGCGGTGGCAGTGAGATGGTTCGTTGACCCGCCTGGTTCGTGCCGAGCTGCTGAAGCTGAGGACGACCAAGGTCACATGGGTGCTGCTGGCGGTCGGAGCCGTGACGGCAGGGCTGCTCGCAGCCCTGGTGGTCGTACGATCGAGCACGGCAGCGCAACAGGCAGGGCTGCCGCTCGTGGGGTCGGTGGCATGGCGGCGGCTTGTTCTAGGTCTGTCGGGAGTAACGGAGTATTTTGCCTTGGTGGCGGGCATTCTTTGCGTGGCTGGCGAGTACAGGCACGGGACGATTACCTCGACGTTCCTGGTCGAGCCCCGGCGGGGAAGGGTCATAGCGGCGAAGCTCGGGGCCTCGGGCCTTGCCGGGGCAGTCTTTGCCATCGCTGCCATGGTTGTCGTGATCTCTGTGGCTGCAGGGACGTCGGCTGCCGAGCGGGCGGCCACGGGCAACGTCGTACCGGCTCTGCCTGCGGTGGCTCCGGGCTTGATCCTCGCGACAGCTCTCTACGGCGTGTACGGGGCAGGGCTGGGGGCTCTGTTGCGCAACCAGGTGCTGGCCGTGGTGATCGCCCTGTCGTTCAGCCTCATAGGCGAGAGCATCGTGACTGACCTACTGCCTCAGGTGGGCAAGTGGCTGCCGGATGCGGCTGCAGCATCGTTTTCCTCCTCGAGCCAGGCAGGGCAGATCCAGGGGAGCGCTCACATGCTGGTCTGGTGGGCCGGCGGGCTGGTGCTCCTTGCCTACGGGATCTCCGCCGCGCTCGTCGGGGTGATGACCGCCGTGCGTTCAGACGTGACCTGATGGTTCCGGCGGCACCTGCAGGAGGGGCCGCAGCTATGCTGCTTAGGTGCTCCCGCTCTTGCCAGCCTCCATCTTCCCAGGTGGGCGGTAGCCGTGGCGGGAGTCACCGACGGTGTTGGCCCTACTGGTGCTGTCGGCCTTCCGGCCACGTCTTCAGTCAGCCCCCGGGTGCGCTTTGCCCCGTCGCCAACCGGTTACTTCCATGTCGGCAGTGCACGGACTGCCCTTTTCAACTGGCTGTTCGCACGCCAGCAGGGCGGGACGTTCGTGCTCAGGATCGAGGACACCGATGCCGAGCGTAACCGTGAGGAATGGGTGGAAGGGATCCTGTCAGCGCTGTCATGGCTCGGGATGGACCCCGACGAGGGGCCGTACCGGCAGTCCGAGCGGGCGGCCGTGCATGAGCAGGCTGTGGACAGGCTGTGGGAGGGAGGGTTCCTCTACGCGTGTGGTTGTACCCGCGAGGAGGTGGAAGCCCGCACGAAGGCCAACGCAACGCCTGGCTATGACGGCTACTGCCGCGACAAGGGACTGAGCCGTGAGGGCAGGGCGCTGCGCTTCAGGGTGCCGGACGACGGCGAGACGGTGGTTGCCGACCTGGTCCGTGGCGATGTCGTCTTCCCTCACTCGGCAATAGAGGACTTCGTGGTCGTGAAGTCGAACGGGGCACCGCTGTTCGTGCTCGCGAACGTGGTAGACGACATCGACATGGGCATAACCCATGTGATCCGCGGGGAGGATCTGCTGCCGTCCACCCCGAAGGCAATACTGGTGTGGCGGGCGCTAGAGGGCCAGGATGCCTCGTTGCCGGCCTTTGCCCACCTTCCGATGCTCGTCAACGACAAGCGTCGCAAGCTGTCCAAGCGCAGGGACCCGGTTGCGGTCGAGTCCTACCGCGAGCAGGGCTACCTTGCGGTTGCGATGCGGAACTACCTCGCGCTGCTCGGCTGGAGTCATCCCTCAGGCCGGGAGATGTTGCCAATCGAGGAGATCGTCGAAAGCTTCAGGCTCGGCGACGTCAATCACTCTCCGGCTTTCTTCGACATTGCGAAGCTGGCGCACATGAACGGCGAGTACATCAGGGCAATGCCCGTCGAGGATTTCGTGGAGGCCTGCCTTCCCTGGCTCACCGGGCGGGATGCCCCCTGGCCATCCGACCACTTTGATCCCGAGAAGTTCAGGCGGCTGGCTCCGCTTGTGCAAGAACGGGTCTCCTTGCTCGGCGAGGTTGCTCCAATGGTGGATTTCGTGTTCCTAGACCAGCCGGAGATCGACCTCCAGGCATGGGGGCAGTTGGCCTCCGATCCGAGCACGGCAGTTCTGATCGATGGGGCTCTGATGGCTTACGAGAAGTGTGGATGGAACGCTGACGAGCTCCATCGCGTGACTGCGGATCTGGCGGAGACGGCCGGTAAGAAGCTTGGCAAGGCACAGGCACCCATTCGGGTGGCTGTGACTGGCAGGCGGGTCGGGCCTCCACTGTTTGAGGCGATGGAGGTGCTTGGTCGTGAGGCGGTGATCGATCGCCTGCGCAGCGCACGGCAGCTTCTTGGTCTGCCGGCTTCCGAAGTTGGCAGTCTACCCGGCAGAGCTGGAGCGGATGGCGCCGCTGGAGCAGTTGGCGTGGATGACGCTGCAGCCCACGAAGCCGACCGGTAGCGGGCGCAGGGGTGGCCCTACTCGGCGGCTTCATGGTGGTGCGGCTGCTGCGCTGGATAATCCGGCTGGTGGTGCTTGCCGTGCTGGCTGCTGCTGTTTACCTGGTGGTGAGCGGGGCGCAGGTGTGGCTCGCATCGCGGGTGAGCGAGCCTGTCCACTCGCAGGCCATCATCATCATGGGTGCACCAGAGACTGCCGGAGCTCCTTCGGCGACGCTGGCCGCCCGCTTGCGTGAAGCGGGTGATCTCTGGCATCAGGGTCTTGCTCCTTTGATCGTCGCTAGCGGGGCTCAACAGCCCGGCACTCATCATGCAGAGTCTGCGGTCGAGGCAGCGTGGCTGGCCCAGGCCGGTGTGCCGCCGGCAGATGTGGTGCAAGTGGGCGGCAGCGTTCCCTCCGGCGAGCTGTCGGATGCTGCCGCAGTCCTGCATGCACGGGACGATCCCGATGTACTTCTTGTAACCGGGGGGATCGAGGAGAAGCTCGCGGAGGCCATCGCCGGCGCCGACGGTCTTCATCCCTCACCCGTTCCGGCGTCGTCGGTGCCTGCAAAGGCCCTTCCGGATCTGGGTGCGATCGCCAAGCAGGGGCTGGCTGTGGGGCTGGGCCGCATAGTCGGCTACCGGCACCTGAGCTGGTTCGGGTTCGTCCTGGGGGGTGCCCGCTAGCTTCGTGTACAGGAAGTGCCGCATAATCGGCTAGCCTTCATAGTCACCCGTTCGGGGGTGGTGTAATCGGCAACACGACAGGTTCTGGCCCTGTTATTGGGGGTTCGAGTCCTCCCCCCCGAGCTTGGACGGTATCTACGGTGCAACGCGTCGCCGCAGCACCGTCCTCAGCATGGCCCCATCGTCTAGTGGCCGAGGACATCACCCTCTCAAGGTGGAGACACGGGTTCGAATCCCGTTGGGGCTGCCACGAAAGTGCAGGTAGATGGGGGTCGGTCAAGCCGGGTCTGCAAGGCAGCCCGATGCTCAAGTCCTCCTCGGCGGCTAGTTGCCCCGACGAGATGAGCAGAGCAACCGCGCGCTGCCAGAATTCCGCTAGCGGTGCGTCGTGGCACCGAGCCGATGGCGGAGGTCCGATTGGGATGAGCCGTTGACAAACTACGTCCTCGAGCCTATGGTGTGGATCAAAACATATTAGTGTAATTGGGGTGGGAGTTTTAGCCACGCTCCTCGAGGTCCTGGCAGGTGTGGCGACAGCAGCGGGCTTGGCAGACTTCATGCGAGCCATGGAGGCTGCAGCGGTCAAGGCAGCCGCCCGATCATGGTGGTTGCCGGCATCCCTCGTATAGGACAGGCGGCGGCAGAGCGCGGCTGACGCTGGCCCAAGGAGGGCTATGAGCATTGGGTCAGAACCAACAGGTCAGATGTCCGGCGCCAGCGAGGTGCCGAGCACGAGCTCCGGGTCCTTGCCGGGCTTGTCCGGGCTGACCAGCGCCGAGGCAGCTGAGCGCTTGGCCAGCTTCGGTCCGAACACGATCGCAGAAGCTCACCAGAACAAAGTGCTCGCTTTGGCCCACGGTTTCTGGGGAATCGTCCCGTGGATGCTTGAAGCCGCGATCGCCATCGATCTTTACCTGGACAACTGGGTTCAGGCTGCGGTGATCGGAGCGCTGCTGGTATTCAACGCTGGCCTCGGGTTCTACCAGCAGACCAAGGCGCAGCGGGCGCTCGGTCTTCTCCGGCAGCGCCTCACCGTGAAGGCGCGGGTGCGCCGCGATGGCCAGTGGCAGGAAGTCTCTGCCGCCGAACTCGTGCCCGACGACATGGTTCATCTGCGTGCCGGGGACATCGTTCCCGCCGATGTGACGCTGAGCGACGGTCGGCTTAAGGTCGACCAGTCCCAGCTCACCGGCGAATCGGCTCATGTCGACATGGAAGCGGACGCCACCGCTTACACCGGCTCGCTCGTAGTGCGGGGTGAGGCAAGCGGTGTCGTGAGCGCTACCGGCACGCGAACCTACTACGGCAAGACGGCTGAGCTGGTCCGAGTTGCCGAAGCCCCCCGCCGCCTCGAGCTGTTGATCGTGAGGATCGCAAAGTACCTTGCCGTCGTGGTGGTCGCCCTCGCCGTCGCTGTGTTCGCCTACTGGGGGATCAATGGGAAGTCGTTCCTCGACATGCTTCCCTTCGGCCTGATGCTCTTGGTGCTCTCGGTGCCCGTGGCCTTGCCAGCGATGTTCACGACCTCCGCCACCCTCGGAGCACAGGGACTCGCCCAGAACGGGATCCTGGTGACTCGCCTGTCGGCGATCGAGGATGCCGCCTCGATGGACGTCATCTGCCTCGACAAGACCGGCACCGTGACCCAGAATCGTCTGAGCGTCGAAACGCTCGAACCGCAGGGATCGAGGAGTGCCGACGAGCTGCTGCACTTCGCGTCCCTCGCGTCCGACGAGGCGACCCAGGACCCCATCGACCTCGCCATCCTCGCCGCCGCCGGGGACCACGCCCTCTCCGACGGCTCCACACGTGAGAGCTTCGTGCCCTTCGACCCCGACACCAAGCGCTCGGAGGCGACTGTCCATGAGGACGGTAAGCTCCTGCGGGTCGTGAAAGGGGCTCCGCTGGTTGTTGCCGGGCTCGTCGGCATCCCGTGGTCGGAGGTAGCCTCCGAGGTCGAACGCCTTTCGGCAGGAGGGGCGCGCGTGCTGGCGGTAGCCACTGGCGGCGAGGAGACCCTGGAACTCGCCGGTCTGGTCGCCCTTGCCGATCCGCCGCGCCCCGAGTCAGCCGATCTGATCCGCCGCTTGCATGGAAGCGGGGTGCGGGTGTTGCTCGTGACCGGCGATGGGGAGGATACGGCACGAGCGATCGCCACGAAGGTCGGCATCATGGGAGCTGTGGCTCCCGCGGGCACGCTGCACGAAGGGCTCGATCCTGAGGATGCCTCCCGTTTCGAGGTCTTTGCCGGGGTACTCCCAGCCGACAAGTTCTACCTGGTGGAAGCACTTCAGAAGATAGGCCATGTGGTCGGCATGACCGGTGACGGCGTGAATGACGCCCCGGCGCTACGCCAAGCAGACGTGGGGGTGGCGGTGGCCGATTCGACCGACGTGGCCAAGGCGGCAGCCAGCTTGGTACTCACCCGCCCTGGGATCGTTGAGATCATGGCTGCGGTCCAGGGGAGCCGGCGGATCTACCAGCGTATGAAGACTTTTGTCGTCACCATGATCGCACGCAAGATCGGCATCCCGGTCTTTCTGGCCGGTGGGGTGATCCTTGCCGGGACGTTCGCCATCACCCCGACCCTGGCGGTGTTCCTCATGTTCGGCACCGACATCGCCACCATGACCCTCTCCACCGACCAGGTGGTCCCCTCTACCGGACCCGACCGGTGGTCCGTGTTGTCCCTGGTGACCACCGGGGCGGGCATCGGGGCGCTACTGGTGGGCGTGAGCACGGGGGTCTACCTGAGCAGGTACCTGTTCGGTCTGAGCCTGCACCAGACCCAGACCCTCGTGTTCGTGTGGCTTGTGTTTGGTGCGGCCCAGGGCATCCTTTACCTCATGCGCAACCCGAGCTGGTTCTGGCATCGGCCGTACCCGAGCCGGATGCTGGCGGTCTCGAGTGTCCTTGACATCCTCGCCGTCGGTGTCATCGCCTGGGTCGGCTGGCTCACGGCACCTATCTCCATAGGCCTTATCGCTGCCATCCTCGGCCTGGCGGTCGTGTTCCTCTTCGCCGCCGACCTGCTCAAGATGGTGTTGGCCCACCTCGGAGCTACGCCGAATGGCTCGAGTCCAAGTGCACCTATGACCAGGAGCTCGTGATCGTGGGCGAGGTGATCTCAATTCGGTCTACGGTAAACCTTCTTGATCTGTCCAGTGATTGGATACGGTGCTTCGGCGACGCGAAGCTGGGTGTCCAGATCGGTGAAATCGAGACCGAAACGATACTCTAGGCCGCGAACGTCGCTTCGGAGTCCTCCTCAAGCCGCAGGACCAGGCGATACCCGGCCCGGTAGGGGTAGCTCGCTCCAAGTTCTGCCACCTGCTGGTTCCTCCTGTAAACCGTTTTCTGCTACATGCCCGAATTACAGAAGGAGCGGTGGGATCGTGCCACGGAGCTGGGCGTCACGGCTGCTTCCTGCCGCAGGTGGGAGGCGGTACCCCGCGGGCCTATGCTGGCTCTAGCGGCCGATGGGCTGTGACGCATGCACTGGGAAGGATCAACGCAATGGAGCACACAGGCGCCAGTCCATCCATGGGTATCCGTTCCACCGAGCTGGCAGACGTCGCGCGATGGGACGGGCCCTTCCTGTCGGTCCTGTTGGAGACTCGCGCTGCACTGGAGCATCCTTCGCAGGTTTCCGAAGGCAGATGGCAGATCCATCGTGACCGCTTGGTCGCACAGGGCGCTGATTCGCGATGCATCGAGATGGTGGACGGGATTGTCTCCTCTGCTCACCTGGGAGGCGATGGCCTCGGGGTGGTGGCTACGCCGGACGGGAGGATGCACGTAGAGCACCACGCAGAAGCCCCGGATCGCGAGCGTGCGGAATGGTCGACTGTGCCTTCCCTGGCCATGCTCATTGAATGGCGCCAACAGGCCCTGCCGTACGTGCTCGTGCTCATCGATCACAGGGGAGCAGATCTCGTGGCGGTCGTACGTGAGCAGTCCCGGGCCCCGGTGGAGGCGGGCGTTCGCGACTACCCGTTGACCAAGACTGCCCCGGGAGGGTGGTCGCAGCATCGCTATCAGCGACGCGCGGAGAACACATGGCGGGACAATGCCGAGGACGCTGCCGCTATGGTGACCGGCTTGGCTGGCGAGATCGGGGCTCAGCTGGTTCTCATTGCCGGAGACGAGCGGGTGTCCCACATGCTTCTGGGGGACCTTCCCCGCTCACTGGCCGAGCAGGCGCGCCTGATTCCTGGGGGTCGGGAACCCATCGAGGTGGCATCACGGATGGGCGAGGAGGTCGATCGCCAGGTACGCAGCGTCGCTGCCGAGCATACGGTGGCCGTGCTCGAGGCTTTCCATAACGCGAGCGGTCAAGCCGGACGCGCCACCGACGGTCCCGGCCCCACGCTGGCGGCGTTGGCCGAGGCAAATGTCGAAACCCTGCTTGTCCACGACGATGTAGATGATCGCCGGACGGCATGGATGGGTACGCAGCCCGGAGAGGTGGCCATGGAGGAAGCCGAGCTGCGGGAGCTTGGCGTTGGCCGGTTCGTGCAGGGGAGATTGGTGGACGTGGCAGTTGCAGAGGCTCTGCGATCGGGCAGCGGAGTCCGTGTGGTTCCTTCCAATGGAGGTCCGGCCGGTGGGCTTGGCGCCATATTGCGTTGGCGCGAGGAAGCCCGGTAGCTGCTCGGCGGGGTGGCGGTTCGTGTTGCCCGGTCATGCGTGTCCGCACTTGTACCGCCGACGCAAATCAGTCCTCCATCTCCAGCAACCACACGTACTGCGCGCCCGGTATGCTCACGTCTGTCATGGCGGTTTCGGTAAAGGTTTCCAGCTCCACGCCTGAGACGTGTTGTACCCCCGAGGATGCCGGGGAGGGCGATGCCGCTCCCGGAGAGCTCGGAACCGGTCGGCTTCTCGTAGATGACAAGACCATGGCAGCCATGGCCAAGGCCCTCGGGCATCCGACCAGGGTGAGGATTCTCCGTATCTTGATAGAGCGACGGGCGTGCATCACCGGCGAGCTGGTAGCGGAATTGCCCTTGGCGCAATCGACGATCTCCGAGCATCTGCGCATCCTGCGCGAGGCCGGCCTCATCCAAGGCGAGATCGAGGGTCCCCGCACTTCCTACTGCGTGAGTCGGGTAGGACTTGCCCCCCTGAAGCGGGCTATTGCCTCGTTGTGATCTGATCCGCTGTTCCAGTCGGGGGCTGCCGGCCAACCCGGCGCTCCACCTGCGGGCTGCTGCTCGCGCCACGCTGTGATGAGCTATACTAATCGGGTATCGACGATATGCGTGGAAAAGGAGACCAAGATCCCATGACGACGATAGAGGTGTTCGATCCGCCGATGTGCTGCTCCACTGGAGTGTGTGGCCCGAGCGTCGACCCGGCGCTTGCGGCATTCGCGGCTGGTCTCGGCTCCCTTGCAGGGAAGGGTGTGGTAGTAGCGCGCCACAATCTGTCCCAGGAGCCTCAGGCTTTCGCAGGCAACGACGTCATCCGCGAGTTGATGGCCGAACGCGGGGACAGCGCGTTGCCAGCAGTTGTCGTGGACGGCGAGGTCCGCTCGGCTGGTCGTTACCCGTCGAGCGACGAGCTTGCGGCTTGGGTGCTCGCCGGGTCCGAGAGTAGCGAGCGCGACAGCAGGCCGGACGCTTTGTCGGGAGCCACATCGTCGGATTGCTGTGGTTGAGAGATGCCCGGAGTCCTCTCGGATGCCGTGAGCGAGCAGACCGCCGTGCTCGGGGGTCTGCTGTCGGCTCCGCGGCGTTTCATGTTCTTCACAGGCAAGGGTGGTGTGGGTAAGACTTCGATTGCCTCGGCATCTGCTGTCGCTCTCGCGGACCGTGGCCGGAAGGTCCTGCTGGTCTCCACCGATCCCGCCTCCAATCTCGACGAGGTGCTCGGGATGTCGCTTGGCCCGACCCCGCAGGAGGTGCCGGGTGTGGGGGGGCTTGATGCCATGAACATAGATCCCTTGGCAGCGGCGGCCGCTTACCGTGAGCGCGTGGTCGGCCCGTATCGAGGCGTCCTGCCCGAGTCTGCAATTCTGAGCATCGAGGAGCAGCTCTCGGGGGCTTGCACCGTGGAGATCGCCGCGTTCGACGAGTTCACCGCCCTTCTAGCGGATCCGGAGGCCACGGCGGCCTATGACCATGTGATATTCGACACTGCTCCGACTGGGCATACCCTGAGGCTGTTGTCATTGCCCGAGG
This sequence comes from Actinomycetes bacterium, assembly GCA_021851165.1. Lineage (GTDB taxonomy): Bacteria > Actinomycetota > Acidimicrobiia > Acidimicrobiales > JAJZJN01 > JAJZJN01. Next base: position 12,435 of record JAJZJN010000027.1, on the reverse strand, counting down.
CGTGGAGCGACTTCATCGACACGAGCACCCTCGGCACGTCGTGCATTGGGCCGCTGTCGGGTCTTGCCAACCAGCATGACCGCTACAGTGCCGCCGTCCACACCCTGGCCGACGAGGATCGTACCGTGGTCGTGATGGTATCCCGCCCCGACACTCTTGCTCTCGATGAGGCGGAGCGCGCGGCGAGCGAGCTTGGCGCCATCGGAATTGCCAACCAGCGTCTCGTGATCAATGGGGTGTTCCAGGAGACGGGTTCCGATGATCCGCTGGCGATATCGATGACCGCCAGGGCAAAGGCAGCCCTGGCGAGGTTACCTGTTGCTCTGTCGAACCTGGAACGAGACGAGGTCTCGCTGGTTCCCTGGAGCCCCGTAGGAGTGCCAGGGTTGCGAGCGCTGGTGGCCGGTGTGCCTCCAGCGGTGCCCGTCGCGTCCGCTGTGCCGATCCCGGATGCTACGTCCCTGGCGGCGCTTGTAGCCGAGCTGTCCGACCGGGGACGTGGTCTCGTGCTCATCATGGGCAAGGGTGGCGTAGGCAAGACCACGCTCGCTGCCATGATCGCCATTGAGCTGGCGAAAGCCGGTAATACGGTTGACCTGACAACTACTGATCCAGCTGCTCATCTCGAAGCCGTCCTCGGTAGCACCTCGGTCGCCGGGCCGGGGGTTCGACCGGGAAACCTGAGGGTGAGCCGGATAGATCCATCCCAGGTCACCGCTGCCTATACGGCCGACGTTCTCGCCGAGGCAGGTGCAGGACTGGATCCTGCGGCCCGCTCGGTGCTCGAAGAGGACCTGCGCTCTCCCTGTACGGCCGAGATCGCCGTCTTCCGGGAGTTCGCCCGTACCGTGGCCGAGGCCACCGATCACCTTGTCGTGCTGGACACCGCCCCGACCGGCCACACGCTGCTGCTGCTCGACGCTGCGCGTGCTTACCACCGCGAGGTCGGCCGCCAGGGTGGATTCGTGCCTCAGGATGTCGATGCCCTGCTCGATCGCCTGGCCGATCCTCGTTTCACGTCGATCTTCATCGTCACGGTGCCTGAGGCAACGCCGATCCATGAGGCCGCTGCGCTTCAGGACGATCTTCGGCGGGCCGGCATAGAGCCTGCGGCATGGGTGGTCAACCAGAGTCTTGCCGCCACTACCGTTACCGAGCCGGCTCTGGCTGCTCGGGCGGCCAGGGAGAGCCACTACCTCGAAGAGGTCGCGACCCTGTATGCATCTCGCATGGCGCTTGTGCCCATGATGGTCGAGGCGCCAACGGGTATCGGTGGAATACTCGGGCCAGGAGGCGGTTGTGATTAGTGATGGCCGAGTACGAGGATCTGTTGAAGGAGCTGGGGCCGCCCATAGCTGCCATGCGGCACCATGTTCCGGAGGTATGGGCAGCGTATACGGCCGAGCATCGGGCGGTAATGGTGGATGGTGCCTTGTCCGCCAAGACCAAGGAGCTGATGGCGCTCGCTCTGGCCATCGTCAAGCGTTGTGATGGCTGCATAGCATCTCATGCGCGTGGTGCCGCCCGCCGGGGGGCAACCGACGCAGAGGTGGCTGAGATGATCGGGGTCACAATGCTCATGGACGGAGGGCCGGCAACGGTCTACGGACCGCGTGCCTGGGATGCCTACCGTGAGTTTGCGGAGAGGTACCGATCCCGTTCGGCAGATGGGGATACCTGACAGCAGTCGTAGCTCGTACGCCGGGGAGCCGACCATGTTCTGCCGGTTCGACGATCTGCGAAATGGGCTCGCCATGGCGTTTGAGAAGCCGGTGGCGACGGTCACGGCAATGAGCGAAGCGGAGGTCCTGCCCGTCCTGGCGGCCGTCGAGGACGCCAATCGTGAAGGAAGGTGGGCTGCAGGGTTCGTCTCGTACGAAGCAGCAGGTGGCCTGGATCCGGCCCTGGCCACGCCTCGGGTGGGGCCTGGCGGGCCCCTAGGGGACCTGCCGCTGGCGTCGTTTGGCATCTTCGAGGGCCCCGTGCACGCGGAGCCGCTGACGTCCTCGACTACCACTCGGCGCCACTACGTTGTCGAACCCTGGGAGCCCGAGCTCGATCTAGCTGCGTACACAGGCAAGATCGAGTGCTTGAAGGAGCACATAGAGGCAGGTGACACCTACCAGTGCAACCTGACCCTGCGGATGCGTTCGCGTGCGAGAGGGGACCTGCTCGCGCTTTACGGAGACCTTGCGCTCGCCCAGCGGGGCTCCTACAACGCGTATGTCGACACCGGTCGCTTCGTTCTGGCGAGCGCTTCGCCGGAGCTGTTCTTCGAGTGGAGCGATGGCTGGTTGGTTACCAAGCCGATGAAGGGGACCTGTGCGCGTGGGAGATGGCCGTCGGAGGATGCAGACCATGCCCGCTGGCTGGCAGGATCCCGGAAGGACAGGGCCGAGAACCTGATGATTGTCGACCTGCTCCGCAACGACCTCGGCAGGGTTGCCGAGTGGGGCTCGGTGGAAGTGCCGGCACTGTTCGAGCTCGAGCGCTACGAGACTCTGTGGCAGCTGACTTCGACCGTGCGGGCCCGCCCCCGAAGCGGGATCCGTCTCGAAGAGCTGTTCCGGGCGCTGTTCCCGTGTGGTTCGGTCACCGGGGCGCCCAAACCCAGGACGATGGCGCTTATAGCCGAACTGGAAGAGAGTCGCAGGGGAGCATATTGCGGCTCCATCGGGGTAGCCGCTCCATCGGCAAGCCACTGGCGGGCGCGGTTCAACGTGGCCATCAGGACTGTGGTTGTCGATCGCAAGACGGCACAGGCCGTCTATGGAACTGGCGGAGGCATCACCTGGGACTCCTCCGCGGCTACCGAGCACGCTGAGCTAATGACCAAGGCGGCGATCCTTGCTGCACCGCCAGAGGAGTTTGCACTCGTCGAGACGCTGGCTTTCATTCCTGGCAAGGGCTTGCGTAACGGGGAGAGGCATCTTCACCGGTTGATGGAATCCGCCAAGTACTTCGGCTTCGACATCGATGTCGAGCGAGTCCGATCGGTCCTCGAGGCGTCTGTCGCAGGCCTGGGCGAGTCGCGGCGGGTCAGGCTGCTCGTCGCGCGTTCGGGATACCCATCTGTGGAGCTCGGGCCGATGCCGAGCAGCATGTCGCGAGCGGTCGTTCTGGACGTCGACACCGAGCCGGTGTCCTCGGCAGAGATCTGGCCATATCACAAGACCACGCGCCGCTCTGCCTACGAGACGAGGGCTGCTCGCCACCCCGGTGCCGACGATGTGATACTCGTGAACGAGCGCGGCCAACCCACCGAGACCACCATCGCGAACCTTGCGGTGAACCTCGACGGCCGGTGGTGGACACCTCCGATAGAGACCGGGTGCCTGCCGGGAATCGAGCGTTGCCGGCTCGTCGAGCTAGGGAACCTTACCGACCGTGTCCTCACCTTGGACGACCTGACACGAGCCGCCGGCATTGCCGTGGTCAGCTCGTTACGCGGATGGCGGCGCGCAGTGCTTGTAATTGGCAAGTGAGCACAGGAGACTCAAAGATTCCCGGCCCGAGGCCTAATGCCCGAGGCCCGAGGCCCGAGCAGGCACTATGGTTGGTCGCTGATCAGAGGCGGTTGCTCCAGACAGGCTTACGGGGAAGGCAGGGTCGCGGGTGGAGGGGGTGATGGCGCGAGCAAGCCAAACAGCGGTGAGGGCACTATCGCGTATCCCTGGCGGATCGACTGCCTTGGCGCGCATCGCGGAACCGATCTGCAGGGTGCAGGATGCAGCCAGATCCATGGTGTTGCCCCAGTTCGTGGATTCCGATGTCGTTCACCTCATCTGGTCGCTGCGCCGCGAACGGATAGACGCCTGTGTCGGCGGTGGCTGGGGGATAGACGCGCTCTTGGGGCAGACCAGCCGCTATCACCATGATCTTGATATCGTCCTGCGCGAGGGCAATGCGGACCTTCCAGGGGTGATCGCCACTCTGGCCTCTCTCGGTTACGACCAGATCGCAGTCGATGAGGGAGGGTGGTGGACTTCTTCACGAGTCTCGTTCAAGGACAGCGATGGACGTCTGATCGAGGTGCTGGCTATCGACTGGGACTCGGTCTGCAAGTATCACGACCAGAAGACGGCACTGCGCTTCGAGCTGCACAGGCCTACGATCTGCGTATCCGGTCTTCTCGGTGGCCGCATCGTGCCGTGCCTCTCGGTCGAGGCACAGCTTGCCTTTCATCGTGGCTATGCCGAGAGAGCCAAGGACCGGCTGGCGGTGAAAAGACTGGAGAGGCAAGGTTTCCTGAGCTGCTCAGCTCCTCTGGGGAGACCGACGGCGCTCGTCGTTCCGTTCCTTGGGATAGCGCGCCACGAAGGGTGGCGGGCCCGGCTGCTACCGCGAGGGTTTCCTGGCCTACCGCCGCACGTCACCATAGTCTGGCCATTTGTCGATGACTATGCCGTCGACGAGGGTCTCCTGTCCGTTCTTCGCGACATTGCAAGTGGTGTATCAGCGTTTCCCGTGTCGCTGGAGAGGGTCGAGTGGTTCGGGGACCAGGTGTTGTGGTTGGCGCCCGTGCCCGCAGAGCCGTTTGCCAAGTTGATAGAACAGGTCAACAAAGCCCTCCCGGCTTACCGGCCGTATGCCGGTAGCTTCCCCGAGGTCGTTCCCCACGTAACGATCATGGAGCGCAGGCCAGTTGCGCTGATGCGGTTGGCCGCTCGCCTCATCGAGGGTGGCACGCCGATCTCGGCACATGCCACGTCGCTCTGGCTCATGGGGCAGGGAACGGACGGAGCATGGCGCCGGATCTCGAGCTTCGAGCTCCGTTGTGGGGCCGAGCGATGATCGATTCGCTGACATTCCACAGCTAGATCGCGCGAGAATGCCCGTCTCGCCAACCGAGCGAAACGGGCATTCCGATTCACTTGCATTGTACTGCTAAAGCCGCACATCTTCCTGGATGATGGGCCCTGCTCTCCCTAAGCCTATGAGGCTCTTTCCATTGCAACGCTTAACCCCGCGAAGCCGCTTGCCTAATGTTCTGGAGGCCTACCCACCATTGACGTGAACCCAGCTCAAGATGAGCGGCTCAACCTGGGAAGCTTCAATCTGGTTGTCAATCCTGAAACCTCCTCTCTGCCCTTCTCAGGGCCTTTGCATGAATAAACCTCGTACACAGCCGTTATATGCCCATTGGCATGAAAATCTGTTCGACGCCGGTTTCAATCCACTGTGCCGGTCTCAATCCACTGTGCCGGTCTCATCCACGACTGACGGGGACCTTCACCACGGCCGACTTCTCCTCATCCTTCACTGGCAAGCGGACCTCGAGTATCCCGTCGTTATAGGTGGCCTTCACGTCGTCCTGCCTGGCTCCAGAAGGGAGGACCACGTCACGCACCAGCGAGCCGTAATGGAACTCCGATCGGTAGCCATCCTTGCCTTTGTGCTCGGACTTCTCCTCGCGGTGTGCCTTGATCCGGAGCACTCCGTCTGCGATCGTCAACTCGACGTCCTTCTCGGGGTCGATGCCGGGCAACTCGGCACGCACAACCAGGTCGGGGCCTTCCTGGAGCTCCTCGACTGGCATCCAGTCGGCTACATCCATGTCGAACAGCCGCCGCCAGCTTTCAGGCCAACCAGGACTCAGCCAGTGGCGCCAGGCATCTGGCAATCCGGGGCTCAGGCGATCACTACGAACAAGGGACATTCTCATGCACCTCCTCGTGTCAAAGCAGTTTACGAGCACTTCACTTTTCACTAGGCAAAACCGGCACGGCTCGTATCCCACCTCTGATTATATTTCCGGGCGACGCGGATGTCCATGGCCGGCGCCGGGCTATCGTCCTAGTTTGAGCCGCGCCGGACGGCCAGAGTGAACGGAGAGGACTGAGGATGTTGCGTCTTCGGGGTATAACAGTCGACACGCCCGAGCCCGAGCAGCTCGCGGGGTTTTGGACGGAGGCTCTTGGCTACGACAGGCGGAACCTGTGGGAGCCGTACATCGGTCTGAAGGATCCTTCCGGCAAAGATCCGTTGGTAACGATCCAGCGTAGCCAGGAGAGACCTGCCAACCATCTCCACCTGGATCTCTACTCTGACGATCCGGACGCCGACGTCGGGCGCCTCGAGGCGCTCGGAGCCACCCGCGTTCAACGCTTCAGCGAGGGCGACACATGGTGGTGGGTCATGCGGGATCCTGGCGGCAACGAGTTCTGCGTGATCTACGCGGAGGGTCCCGAGCGGGCCGTATGAAGCAGCCGCCCGGGCTGTGCCAGGCTACGGGCCTGGCATCGAGCGCGCAGCGATGGCGATGCCTGACGTTGACGCGGCCCATCCGGAACTGCTAGTTTGCCGGAGTTATGCCACTGGCTCGCAAGGTTCGCGCGCTTGAGGTGAGCAGCGGCTGGCGAATCAGTAATGGCGGCTCTCGTCGTCCCGCTCGGACAGGTGGGTCGGTGAAACGTAGTGTCGGCATGGCCTTCGTGACGTCCGCGATCGTTGTCTCTGCGATGGCCGTGGTGGTGGCAGTGCCTGGGACGGCTGCAGCCGGTATCAACTCAGATCGAGCCCAGATGACCCAGATCGAGCAGCGCATCGCCGCGCAAGGAGCCCAGGCTCAAGCTCTCGTGGTTCGCTACGACCAGGCCATCGAGCGCGACGATGCGATCAAGGCGGAGATTGCCCGCGACCAGGCGCGCCTTGCTGCAGACCGACGCTCGGAGAACCAGGCGATGCTCAAGTTGCGTCGTGCCGCGATCGACGCGTACACGACCGGAGGCTGGGCGAGTTCACCCACTCTGGACATGTTCGCCGGCCTTGCCAATGCCACGCAGGCCATGGAGCAGTCCGAGTACCTGCATGTGGCCGACGGGAATCTGAACACAGCACTGGCTTCTTGGAAAGTCGACCAGAGCCGCACCAGCCAAGCCCAGGCGGTCCTGGTATCTGAGCATGCCCAGGCAGCTGCCACGGTTCGTCAGCTCGCCCAGGCTCGCGGGGTGGCCGAGGCCGCCATAGCTTCCGACGAGACGCTGCTCGGTCAGGTGAGCGGCAACCTCCAGTCTCTCGTGGCGGCTGCCAACCAGAAGCGTAGGCTGGCTGCCCAGAGGGCGGCTGAACAGGCGCTGGCCGCCAAGCGCGCTGCAGCGCAGCAGGCGGCACAGTCCGCCGTATCGCCGTCTGCACCCCTGCCGCCACCGGTCCAGTTCCAGCCCGCGCCCGGTGGATACGTGAATCCCCTGCGGGCGATTGGCGGCCTGATGCCCGAGCGCGTCGACCAAGGGGTCGACTATGGTGGATTCGGCCCTATCTATGCCATAGGTGATGGTGTCGTGCTGAACACTGTCAATGCCGGCTGGCCGGGAGGTACTTTCATAACCTACCGGCTGACCAACGGGCCGGCGGCCGGGTTGGTCGTCTACGCGGCAGAGGACATCTACCCATCGGTCAGTGTCGGCCAGGCGGTGACGGCCGGGACGGTTCTCGGTCAGATGTACGACGGACCCGATGGGATCGAAACGGGATGGGCAGGTCGCTCGGGCCAGGGCTACACCATGGCGCACGATTACGGCCAGTTCTACGGGGCGAACTCGACGGCCTTCGGGTACAACTTCTCCCAGCTCCTACAGTCGCTCGGGGCCCCGGGAGGAGTCCTCCAGAACAACCCGCCGACGGGAACTCTCCCACCGGGATGGCCGCAGTGGTGATACGCGGACACGTCAGCAGGTCTCCCGGCACCGATGATTCGGTGCTGGGGCACTCGACGCCGGTCGGATGGCTGGTTTCCTAGTTGTCTGACGCTGTGTCCACCGGCAACGATCCAAGGCTGATCGAGGTGAGAAGCGAGCTGCCGGTGCTCGGTGTGGTCAACTATCTGAACACGGGAAGCGCCGGGCCACTCCCGAGGGTGGTCGCCGATGCCGTGGCGGAGGCGGCGACAGCCCAGGTTGCCGAGCCGAGGACGGGTAGCGCCTATTACGAGCGCGTCGAGGCCGTGAAGGACGCCTGCCGCGCAGCTGTCGCCGGCATGCTCGGCTGCCTGCCAACCGAGATCGCTCTGACCCACAACACCACCGAAGGGATGAACTTCGTTAGTCTCGGAGTCAATTGGGTACCTGGTGACGAGGCTGTCACGACCAATGTCGAACACCAGGGCGCCCTGCTGCCGCTGTGGGTCGTGAAAGAGCGCTACGGCGTTACGGTGAAGACTGCGGATCTGCTATCGGCACCTTGCGACCCCGTAGATGCCGTGGTGCGGCTCATCACGCCGAGGACGAAGTTGGTCTCGCTGTCGCACGTCTCGTACTCCACCGGTGACGTGTTGCCGATCGCGGAGATCGTTGCCGAGGCACATGAGCGAGGTGTCCTCGTGCTCGTCGATGGAGCACAGTCCTTCGGGGCCCTTCCTGTCGACGTGGTGGCGCTCGGGGCCGATTTCTACTCCGTGCCGGGGCAGAAGTGGTTGTGCGGACCCGAGGGTACAGGTGCTCTCTACAGCTCCCAGGCAGCTGTCTCCCAGATCAGGACCACGTTCGCCAGCTACGGCACTGTCGATGCCTACAATGACTACGGCGGATTCCTGGTCAGGCCCGACGGCAGACGTTTCGAGCAGGGTACCGTACACCTGCCCGATCTCGCCGGTCATCTAGCAGCCCTGGAGTGGATGTCCCGAGCGGTAGGAGATCGTTGGGCCCACCGGCGTATCCATGACCTAGCAGCGTCGGCCCGGACCCTTCTGGCAGGAGTCGAGGGTGTGGAGGTGGTGACCGGAAACGATCATGCCGGTCTCGTTACGTTCAGGATCATCCGTGATGGAGCCCAGGGGATGCAGCCAGATGACCTGGTGCGTGAGCTGGCCCGTCGATCCATCCTGATCAGGTCCATCGAGCGGCTCGCGGCGCTTCGGCTTTCGATGGGGTTCTTCAACACCGCCGACGAGCTTGTGGATGCGGTAGATGCGGTCTCGGAGCTTGTGAGGACTAGCTGAGCGTAGGTTGGTCAGGTCATCCAGGCAGGTGCTGGGACCGGCCTCCGGAGATCGGTCATCCTGTTCTGGTGACTACCCTGATTACTGAAGCCGCCGGTGCTTTGGAGGTGCTGTGACTGACGCCAATGCCGGACGCCGTCGTTACCTGGAGGTGGCCGAGGAGGTTCTGCGGGCCGTGGCGGTCGGTAGCATCAGCGCGGGCGATCGGTTGCCGAACGAACGCCAGCTCGCAGAGCGGTGTGGCGTGAGCCGTTCGACGGTTCGGGAAGCTCTTCTCGCCCTCGAGCTCGGTGGGGTGATCGAGGTCCGTCCTGGCTCGGGCTGCTTCCTCACCGGCATGGGGGTCCATGCCGGGGCACTGGCAGCACCCCCCGTGGACTCGTCGCCGAGAGAGCTGCTCGAGGTGCGCCAGGTGATCGAGCCTCCAGTCGCAAGCCTGTGTGCAGGAAATATACGCGGGATTGGCCTTAGACGTCTCGAAGATCTGCTCGATGCGGCCGAGCGGCAGAGCGAGAGCGAGGTCGATGGCCCTGGGGCCGAGCCGGCGGGTACGCACGACTTCGTGTCGTTGAGCTTGGCTTTTCACAGAGAGCTCGCCAGCCATTGCGGCAACACCATACTTTCGAGCATCACGAGCCATCTGGTCGACGCCGGGGAGCATCCGCTGTGGCTACTGGTCGACAGCATCGTGGTGCGCGATCGCCCCACTCGAGCCCGGCAGATCGCCGAACACCGCACGATACTGGATGCGCTGGCGGCTCGCCGGGGAGATGTAGCCGCCCAGGCGATGGCCGAGCACCTTGGCGCCCTCCAAGCCAGGATATTCGGGCCAGAGGTCATCCCGCCGAAGGTAAGTCGCGCTCGTCGTCACCATTCTGCCTGACCAGCCGCGTCCGTCTGTCCATCCGTCGGACCTGCCCCGGTCGTCGATCAGCCGGCCCTCTCGACTATGGGGCCGTTCAGAGAGGCCGATTGGTCAGACCGCTTTCGCCATGTGCTGTTAATCGTCGCTAAACAAGCCAGAAATGCGCCACCGGTACGGTACCAAGCAGTGGTCATCTCGTAGCTTTCCCAGACCTGAAGTTGCCTGCCACGTTAAGGAGCGCCAATGTCTGCTGGTTCTGGAATAGAAGTACCGGAGAGCACATCCCCCCCGGGGACTTCCTCTGGCTTCATGTCGGCTCCGTTGAGCCGCCGGAGGCTTTTCAAGCGTGCAGGGGCGATGGCTCTTGGGCTCGCAGTAGGTCCGGAGCTCCTGGCCGCGTGCAGCAGCTCGCCATCGACCACTTCTGCGGCAAAGAGCTCGGCCAGTCTCGCCGATGTGTCCATTCAGCTCAACTATCTCGAGAATGTCCAGTTCGCAGGGACGCTGATGGCAATGTCCAAGGGCTATTACAAAGACGCGGGACTGAACGTGACGGTGCTCCCGGGCGGTCCAAACCTCGCTCCTGAGCCGGTGGTTGTGAGCGGCAGGGCACTGGTCGGCGTCACGCACACTGCCGAAGGGGCCCAGGCCATCTTGAACGGGGCACCGCTCAAGATCATCGGTGCGGCCTTCCAGAAGAGCCCGACATGCCTGGTGTCGCGGGCGAGCAATCCGATCCGCAATCCCCAGGAGATGATCGGCAAGACAATCGGGGTGTCCGACACGAACTTGCCGATCTGGAAGGCCTTCTTGAAGGTCAACAACATCTCGCCGAGCTCGGTGAAGGTCAACACGGTGGAGTTCTCCACCCAGCCGCTGGCTGATGGCCAGATCGACGGGCTGATCGGTTTTTACACCAACGAGCCGATAATCCTCGATCTTCAAGGGGTGCCGACCTACGCGTTCCTACTGGCTGACTTCGGCTACCCGATTGTCGACGATATCTACATCGCACGGACCTCGGATCTGGCGGATGCCTCGACGCGCAAGCAGATAGTAGGCCTCATGACGGGCGAAGCCAAGGGATGGCGCGCAGCCTTTGCCAACCCACATGAGGCCGCCTCGCTTGCTGTCTACGACTACGGCAAGAGCCTTCACTTGGTGTTCCAGCAGCAGTTCGAATCGGTCAAAGCTGAGCAGGCACTAGTGACCAGCGCTGCCACGGCTGCCCACGGGCTGCTCTGGATGACGCCGGAGACCGTGGCCGAGACGGTGAAGTCGCTCGCCCTCGGCGGAACCAACGCGACTCCGGGAATGTTCACCAACGAGATCCTCACCGAGGTCTACAGCAACGGGATCATCTCATGAAGCTCACCGTAGCGCCCGCGGGTTTCAACCTCGATGCGCTTCCGGCTGCTCCGGACCTGGTGAGGCTCGGACCGGCTCACCCCGGCGGTGATGCCAGGCTCGGACCGGCTCACCCCGGCGGTGATGCCAGGCTCGGACCGGCTCACCCCGGCCCGGAGGCCTTTCATGGAAGTGGTCCCGAGCGCGCCGAGGGACGTCTGGGCACTCCCACCAGCGCCGGCTCGGGAATCGTGATCGACAAGGTCAGCAAGGTCTTCAAGGCGAAGAAGGGGGATCTTCTCGCCCTGTCGGACGTGTCCTTGGAGACTCCTCGCGGGTCATTTCTCGCGCTGATAGGCCCGTCGGGATGTGGCAAGTCGACGCTGCTGCGGATACTGGCCGATCTGGATATCCCGACAACCGGGTCGGTGACCGTCCATGGAGAGCCACCTGAGGTGGCGCGAAGCAAACACCACACCGGCATAGCGTTTCAGGACTCGGCTCTCCTGCCGTGGAGGTCGGTGGCGGACAACATCAGGTTTCCGCTTCAGATAGCCGGTCGGCGCCAGGGCCGGGAGCTCGTGTCGGACCTGATCCACCTCGTAGGCCTCGATGGCTTTGACCAGGCCAAGCCCGCTCAACTCTCCGGCGGCATGCGCCAACGGGTCGCAATAGCGAGAGCGCTGGTGCTCGAGCCCCACGTCCTGCTGCTCGACGAGCCTTTCGGAGCCCTGGACGAGATGACGCGCCAGCGGCTGAACATAGAGCTGCTTCGCATATGGGGTGACCAGACGCCGACCACGGTTCTCGTGACTCACTCGATCAGCGAAGCGGTGTTCCTGGCGGACACTATTGCCATCCTCGCCCCACGGCCCGGAAGGGTGATCGAGAAGCTGGCTGTGGACCTTCCCCGGCCGAGATCAGCCGACACGATGCGGTCCCCGGAGTTCCACGCAATCTGCGACAGGGTTTCACAGCTGTTGTTCTCCGAGGGACAGGACAGCCCGAGATGAGCCAGGCCGAGATGAGCCAGCCCGAGATGAGCCAGCCCGAGATGAGCCAGCCGAACAGGCCGCGTGCCGCCAGGTTGCTGGCGGCTGTTCCGGCAGGGTGGCTCGAGGGGCTGGCCGGCTCGGGGGTGCTGCTTGGGCTGTGGGAGCTGATGACGGCAGTGGTGTTCCCCGGGCGCCACGTGGTTCCTCCCCCTGCACAGGTGGTGGCTGTGATGTTCCATGACGGGTTCTACCTCTCCAGCCTGGGGACCACCCTTTCAGAAGCAGGTCGG
>JAJZJN010000170.1 GCA_021851165.1 Actinomycetes bacterium | reverse complement strand
GATTGATCGCCGGGCGGGAGAGTTGCTCGCCCGGATCGTAGGTGAAGCACTCGTTATTACCGGGGGGCACCCGGTGAACAGCACGGGCAGGGGAACCCGCAAGGTGACTCCGAGTCGGAGCCCTAGGGCCAAAGGCGCATCCGTGAACCGCCCGCAGGGCCATGGGCCATCCACATCGGCCGCGGCGTGATGCAGGCGATCACGCCCCGAAGCGGGAATCTCCGGACTTTAGGCCGGGGAGGATGTCAACGATTGGCGTCCCTGCATCGCTCGGCCTGGACGCCGGGACACTGCGCTGCCGACCTGGCAGATGAGCAGGCCCAGCACGAGGTCCTGTCCGAGCCCGTTCGGCGCGAGTGATGAAGCGGCGGTGTCGGGTAGGATTCGCGCGCTAGCGGACGGGCGCAAACAGACCGGAGGTGTTGTCGTGGCCAACTCGCAGACGACCGGCAAGGCCGGCGCGGGGGGAAAAACGTCGACGGGGGCCAAGGGTGCCAAAGGCCGGCCGGCGGGCGGAGCTGCGGCCGGTTCCCGTGGCGGAGCCAGCGGGGGTCGCAAGGGAGCAGCGGGGACGACCCAGGTCGGCGGTTACAAGGTCTCGGGCCCTTCCCAGCGCCGCCTGGCTCCGTCCACCCTGGCGCTCGGTGCCGTCTTGCTCGTGGTGCTCGTGGTGGTGGTGATGGTCGTGGTGAAGGTGACCTCCTCGTCGACCCCGAAGGCGGCGTCGGGACCTACGGAGTTTCCTGCCCCGGCTGTGATGGTGCGAGACGCGACATCGGTTCCGATGTCGCTGGCAGGCCGGGTGGGCCTCCCGTCGTCGGTGACACCCCCGCAGCTGCTGAAGGGGCAGCCCCCCCTGACCGAGGCCGGCAAGCCGGCAGTGGTCTACGTGGGCGCCGAGTACTGCCCCTACTGCGCTGCAGAGCGCTGGGCGCTCGTGATGGCGCTGTCACGCTTCGGCACGTTCAAGAACCTGGGCGAGACCCATTCGGCCACCGGTGACGTGTACCCCGACACGGTCACGTTCAGCTTCTACGGATCGAGCTACACGAGTCCCTACGTGAGCTTCGACCCGACCGAGATGTACACGAACCAGCCGACGTCGAGCGGCTACCAGACGCTCCAGCCGCTTACCGGCCTTGCGAAGAAGGTGTTCGACAAGTACGACGCCTCCCCCTACGTCCCCGCGTCGAGCGCCGGGGCCTTCCCCTTCGCAGACTTCGGTAACAAGGTGCTTATATCGGGTGCCAGCTACACGCCGCAGCTGCTCGCCGGTCTCGACGACACGCAGATCGCCGGAGCGCTGTCGAACCCGTCGAGCCCTGTGGCCCAGGCGATCGTCGGCACGGCCAACTACCTGACGGCCTCCATATGCTCGCTCACCGGCCAGAAGCCCGCATCGGTCTGCTCGGCGCCAGTGGTGGGGAAGGCCGCGCACAGAATCGGGCTGTGATGAGTTTCACGAGGGGGCTCGGCTGGCGGCCCGTAACGACGCTCCTGCTGTCGCTCGCAGGTGTGGGGGATGCCATCTACCTCACGATCGCACACTACGCAGCGGTGCCGCTCGCCTGCAGCGACACCGGCCTGATTAACTGCGAGAAGGTCACCACATCCCCCCAGTCGGTTGTGCTCGGCATTCCCGTGGCGGTCCTCGGCCTTGCGTGGTTCCTGGCGATGGCGGTGGTCAACCTGCCGCCGATGTGGAACCCCGACAGGGCGCTCGCGACCAGGATCTCCCAGCTCAGGCTGGTGATGTCGGTGGCGGGCATGGGTTTCGTGCTGTACCTGATCTCGGTGGAGCTGTTCGTGGTCGGGGCCATATGCCTGTGGTGCACCGCAGCTCACATCCTGGCGTTCACGCTGTTCGTAGTGATCGTCACCGGGTTCGTGAGCCCTGTGGCGACGACGGTGCCGGCCGGGTGAGCGTAGCCGGCTTCGAGAACCTGGCGCTGAAGGTCGCGGACCTGCCGGCAGCGATCGACTGGTACCGGTCGCTTGGCGCCGAGGTGGGTGAGCCGGAGTCCTGGGAGGGGGGACGGCGGGTGGACCTGAACCTCGCGGGGTTGCCTGTGACCCTGTTCACCCGAGCGCTGTACGAGACCTCGCTCGACCTTGCCGACGAGTGCTTCCTGCATGCGGTGTTCCGAGTGGACGATCTGGAGGCGGCGCTCGCGGGAAGGGAGGTACTGTGGGGTCCCGAGGTGGTGGCCGGCAGCTTCGGTGTGCGGCGGATCGCCTTCCTCGAAGCGCCGGGGGGCATCAGGGTGGAGCTGATGGAGCAGTTGGAGGGAGGTGGCCGGTGAACGGCAACCGGATCATGCATGCGAGCGTGAACGTGGCAGGCCGCCTGGAGGAGGCACGGGCCTTCTACGAGGGGGTGCTCGGGCTCAGCCTGGCTGATCGGCCGGAGGTCCCGGGCATACCGGGGTATTTCCTGAAGGCTGGAGATGCCCAGGTCCACCTGGTCGGCGCTCCACCATCGGGCGGTCCAATCGACCCCACGGCAGCGCACGTCTGCATAGGTGTAGACGACATCGAGGCAGCGGCAGCCGAGCTGGAGAGCCGGGCGGTGCCGTACGTGCGGGGCTCGCAGGGGCCCGGCGGCGCGGTCACCCAGATATGGATAGCCGACCCGGCGGGCAACACCGTCGAGCTCCAGGCGGACCGGGTGCTTTGAGCGAGTCCCGAGCCGCGCAGCTGGCGGCGCTCGGGGCTGCGACCCTGGGGGAGTGCGGCGCGAAGGCCATGGCTCCGCGGATCCGCGCCGTGTGGTCCGGATCCCGTGTATGCGGGCCGGCGGCAACCGCACGTTGCGCCCCGGGGGACAATCTCGCTATCCACGTCGCCCTGGCGGAGGCGGCTTCAGGCGTGGTCGTCGTTGCCGATGCACACGGGGCTCCCGAGAGGGGATACTGGGGGGAGGTGCTTACGACAGAAGCGCTGTCACGAGGTGTGGCCGGCCTCGTGATCGACGGGATGGTGCGCGATACCGCAGCACTCGCAGCGCTCGGCTTTCCTGTCTTCGCCGTCGGTGTGGCATTGCGTGGAGCGTCGAAGGCCGGCGGCGGCGAGGTCGGCGGCGAGGTGGAGGTCGGCGGTGTCACGGTCGGTCCTGGCGACTGGGTGGTCGGCGATGAGGATGGTGTGGTCGTGGTGCCCGCCGGGCAGGTCGCACAGGCTCTCGATGCGGGCCGCGCTCGAGCAGGGCGCGAGGCGGAGATGTTCGAAGAGCTGCGGGCGGGGAGGACCACCGTCGACCTCCTCGGCCTGGACCCCTCGGCAGTCCGCCGTGGCTGGCCCGTTGTGGCTGGCCCGCCGTGACCGACCGGTTATGGCTGGCCCGCCGTGACTGGCCGGACGGGTCGCCGGAGCGATGTTGACGCCGGTGTCATAGTTCTCTAGCGTGTGGTGCTCCGGCCCGGAAGGATGCCGGACGCTGCGGAGAGGTGGAAGCGTGGAGCGAGTAAGGCTCGGAGTCGTAGGGATAGGGAACATCGCCTCGTTGAACGTCGCTGGGTACCTTGCCCACGACCGCTGTGACGTGGTGGCCCTATGCGATCCGCGTGAGTCGGCGGCGAAGGCCAAGGCCGAGGAATGGGGGGTGGAGCGCGTCTACACCGAGCTCGACGATCTGCTGGCCGCCGACGACATCGATGCGGTGGAGATCCTCACGCCCACCTACCTTCATCGTGAGCATGTCCTGGCTGCGGTGGCCGCGGGCAAGCACGTATCGTGCCAGAAGCCCATGGCCAACTCCGTCGACGAGGCCGAGGAGATGCTGGCGGCAGCCCGGGCGGCCGGGGTGGTGTTCCGGGTGAGCGAGTGCGACGTGCACTACCCGCCCCTGCTGAAGGCCAGGCAGCTCATAGCCGACGGCGCCATAGGCACGCCGACGATGCTGCGGATGAAGACGGTGGTGGGCAGGACCGACTCGAGCTTCCAGATGGGGATGGACCCTCACGGCTACATATGGAGGTTCAACGACCGGAGCCCTGCGGGTCACCTGTTCGACGACATGGTGCACAAATACGCGGTCGCACAGTGGCTCTTCGACGAGGAGGTCCGTTCCGTCCAGGCGGTGGTGCGCCAGGGGGAGCTGTTCTTCGAGGCGCCGACTGCCGCGTTCTGGGAGTACGGACGTGACGACTTGCTCGGCATGATGGAGGTCACCTACGCGCCGGGCATGTACATCAGGAGCGACTACTACGGGGCTGACGAGTTCTTCGAGATCCAGGGTACCGAGGGGTTCATCTGGGTGACGCGCTGCACGGGCAAGATGCTTGACATGCCTGCGGTGGTGCTCTACGGCGCGGATGGCACCACGACGTCGTTCGCGAACGTGGACGCCGACTGGGCGAGTGGCTTCCGGGGGGCGTCCGCCCACTTCGTCGACAGCCTGATCGCAGGCACGCAGCCGGACATGACCGGAGAGCAGGCGATCGACGTGCTGCGGCTGTGCTTTGCGGTCTACGAGGCGTCCAACACCCGCCGGGCAGTGGACCCCGCTACGATCACCTCGTCGGTGTCGCCACCGTGGTGGCCACCGTTCAGCAGCACCTGAGCAGCCGGCGCGTATCATGGGGTGATGCCGGCGATCACGAGCACAGACGATCTGATCCGCCTGCTCAGGGAGGATGCGACCTTCAGGGAGGCGGCACGCCGCGAGCTGCTCGGCGA
>JAJZJN010000169.1 GCA_021851165.1 Actinomycetes bacterium | reverse complement strand
CAGCCCCAGGCCGCCAGCCAGTCCCAAGCCGCCAGCCAATCCCAGGCCGCCAGCCAGTCCCAATCCCAGGTCGGGGATGCTGCCCGCCTGTTCCCCCCGGCAGAGAGAGCGGGAGCGGGGTCGAGCGAATCCGAGCCTGCATCGCCGCATGGCTGGGCCACGAGCCTTGACGGAGTGCAAGTGCTCTGGCGCTATGGCATGACGGCATCGGAGCTCACGGGCGTCCTCGAGGCAATGCCCGACATCCGCTGGATCCATTCCGACTACGTCGGCGTAGACGACCTCCCTCTGGCCGAGATCGACCGGAGGGGCATCCTTCTCACCAACGGAGCCGGCACTTTCGCCAATCCGATGGCCGAGTGGATAGTGCTCGCACTCCTGGTGGCAGCCAAGCATCTCTTGGAATTCGCGAGGAGGTCGGACTCTGGGATCTGGGACGCCAACACAACTCTTGCAGAGCTGGACGGGAAGAAGGCCCTGTTGCTCGGCCTCGGTGCAACCGGTACCCGTGCCGCAGAGCTACTCGCACCCTTCGGGGTGGAACTGGTCGGATCAGCAAGGCGCCGGCGCGACTATCTGCCCACAGGGCTGTCCCGCCTGGTCCTGGGTGATGGATGGAGAACAGAGCTCGCCTCCTCGGACTTCGTGATATGCACCCTTCCGCTCACGCCTGCGACCCGTGGCATCATCGACACGGTGACACTGGAAGCCATGAAACCCGGCTCATGGCTCGTGAACGTGGCTCGCGGCGGGCTGGTCGACGAGCAGGCACTCGTCAGCGCCCTCGACAGCGGGCACCTGGGCGGTGCCGTGCTCGATGCCTTCGCCCAAGAGCCCCTGCCCACCGACAATCCACTGTGGAGGCGAGACAACGTCCTCATCCTCCCGCACCACACCTGGTCATCCGACCGGGTGCTGCAGCGCTACAGGACGCTCTTTGCCAATCAGCTACGCCGTTTCGTGGCAGGAGAGCCACTGTCCAACGTAGTGGACCTCACGGCCGGATACTGAGCTGCCTCTCCTCCAGCACCTCTCCTCAGGCGTCCTCAGGCGTCTACCGTGTCACCAGACCGGCCCGCCTCTGCCTCGTTGTCAGCCTCCGCGATCTTGCGACGCACCTCGTCCATGTCCAACTTCGCCACCTGGCCGATCAGATCTTCCAACGCGTCCTTCGGCAGAGCGCCGGGCTGGGCATAGAGAAGAACCTGCTCGCGAAATGCCATCAAAGTCGGGATCGACATGATGCCGAACTGCGCAGCCAGCTCCTGCTGGGCTTCGGTGTCGACCTTGCCGAAGACCATATCCGGATAACGCCCCGACGCCTCCTCGTAGACCGGTCCGAACATCCGGCACGGACCGCACCACGATGCCCAGAAATCGACGAACACAGTGTCGTTCGATGCAACCGTCTCCTCGAAATTGTCCTTGGTAAGCGTAACCGTTGCCATTCAGCTCTCCTCTTCTCGACTCCACGTCCACTACTCGCTGTTCACCTGAGAACCAACACAGATACCCCAGCGGGTATTCCCTGTCAACCGTATCCAGCCGATCGGCAGGAGGCGCACACTCCCAGAACATCCACGCGGTGGCTTGCGACTAGGAATCCCTCCGCCTTCGAAACCTCCCGTACCGCTTGGTCCAACTCCCGCTCGAGGGGTGCAGGCGAAGCCATGTCGATTACCTTGCCGCACTTGACACACAGCAGGTGGTGGTGATGCTCCGTCAGATCCTCGGCGAGCTCGTAGCGGGAGAACTCGTCGTCGACGGCTATGCGCCTCACCACACCTGCCTGCTCCAGATCTACCAGGTTGCGGTACACCGAGCTGCGCGCCAGGCCAGGCCGCATCTCGCCGATGTCACGTATGGTCACGGGATGCCCCGCGTCGATCAGGAGCTCTACAATCGCCCGCCTGCCGCCGGTGAATCTCCTGTCAAGTCTCTGGAGGCGCTCCGTGACGAGCTCGTGGAGCTCCTCTTTCCTTAGCTGACGCATCCTGCGAGTCCCAAGCCAGAAGCCCACCGAGCCCACATCACCGCACACCCTCCTCGACAACCGCGACACCGGCGACGTTCGATGCGGGAAGGGCGCGAGCGGCGCCACCGCTGATATGCCGGCGCCGTCCGAGCACCCACCCACGCCCCAACGCGTACGACACCGCGCCCATCGCTCCCACGAAGAACCCGACCGGCCAATTCGACAGGTAAGAGCCAGCGATGGATATCCAGACGGTACCAAGAGCGATGACAACCGACAGAGCCATAGCGTGGAGCGGCTTGCTCGTGAAAGAGCGGGCCGCGGCCGGCGGACCGATCATCAGGCTGAATATCAGCAGAGCGCCGACCACAGGTACCGTCATGCTCGTCGCCAACGCCATCAGCACCAGGAACGCCATCTCCATCCGATAGGCCCGCACTCCCTGCGCCTCGCCGATCTCGGGGACCACCGACGACAGCATCAACGGGCGATACAGAAGCAGCACACCTGCCACGCTTACGATCGCGATCCCCAACGTCGGCAGGATCTCGTTCCTGCTGACCCCTAGGACCTCCCCGAACAGCAGGGAGTAGATTTCCGGCGCGTACTCCACACTGCTGCTCAGGAACAATGCACCCAGACCGAGCATCATCACCAGAGCAAGGGCCGTCACCACGTCGTGACGGCCACGTCGCCCGAGGCCACCGATCCCAAGAGCCGCCAGTAGGGCGAACACGCCTAGACCCAGGATCGTGTTGACCCCGAGCAGGCTGGCTGCAGCCGCCCCGGCAAAGGCGCCCTGCGGTATCGCGTGGGCTACGAACGAGGAGCCCCGCAGCACCGTGAAGAAACCAACCACTCCTGCGACCACCGCGACGATGCTGGCCACCAACCATGTGTTGACCATGAAGCTCGAGAACATCACGCCACTCCCGGTCCCGCTGCAAGCGTCCGCCTTCCGGGCAGCCGACCCAGGAGGTAGAACAGGAAGATGAGCGTTACCACGAAGAAGCTGACAGGCCAACCGTGGCCCCTTGGTGGCCAGTAGAAGCTGTCGTAGGCGAGCACGATGCCGAGCCACACGGCTGCCACCCCGATCAGCCCGGCTCCGAGCATCGCCAAGCCCGGTCTCTTCGTCACACGCAATGCGGTCGCAGCTGGGCCTATCAGCAAGCCCGTGCTCAGAATCGCGCCTATCGTCACGGCAGACAGGGCCACTGCCATGCTGAGCCCGAGCAGGTAGAGCAACCCCACGAGGCGCACCGGTACCCCACGAGCGGCAGCCACCTCCATGCTCACCGAGCTCAACAGCAGAGGCCGGTACAGCAGGACCACGATCCCCACGGCGATGGCGCTGAAGGTCACGACCATCGGAACCGTCGAGCCTGCGATCGCGAACATCGAGCCGAACAGGATCGTCATGGTTGCACCTGTCGTGCTGTGAAGCGTCGTATCGAAATACAAGAACAGCGCCGACAAACCGAGTCCCGCGCCGAGCACGATGCCAGTGGCTACGTCGCGGCCACGAGCACGCTCTATGCCTATGAGGTCCATAGCCCCTGCGGCGACCACGCCGAGAGCCACATAGCCGAGCAGCGGGCTGACCCCCACCAGGAACGCTCCAGACCCTCCTGTCGTCGCGACGTCGGACAGGGCATGGCCGGCGAATGACTGCCCGCGTACGACCGTGAACACCCCGATCGGCCCCGACACCATGGCCACCACCGCGCCGACGACTGCCGCCGTGCGAACAGCCGAAGAGCCGAAGAGCCCGGGCTCGAAGATCAGGTCTGCTATGTGATGCATGTTCAGCCGCCCGCACCTGCATCGGTGCCCGCACCTGCACCAGCACCTGCATCGGTGCCCGCACCTGCACCAGCACCTGCATCGGTGCCCGCACCCAGATCGGAACGGTGATCGGCGACCACCGGGCCAGCGCCTACCGTTGCCCCGGCCACCACCACCACGCGGTCATGGACGTGCAGCACATCCACATGGTGCCCGTAGAGGGAGCTCAGCACATCGGGCCGCACGACCTCGCTCGTCGTCCCGCTCGCAGCATGCCCAGCAGCTATGTAGACGATCCGGTCCATGACGGGTAGCAGAGGATTCATCTCGTGTGCGGAGATGAGAACCGATATTCGCTGCTCCTTCGCGATGCGGGAGAGAAGGGTTACGACCTCCTGCTCGCTGCGGATGTCCAGGTTCGCGAGCGGCTCGTCGAGGAGGAGTAGCTTCGGACGTCCGATGAGAGCGTGGGCGATCAGCACCCGCTGCTGCTCGCCGCCGGACAGCTCGCCCACCCGCTGATCCGCGAGACGGCCGGCATCTACCGCAGCGAGCATCTCGTCCACCAGCCTGTGACGATTGCGCGAGGGGAGGGGGATGCCGAAGCGATACCCGTCGAGCCCTAGGGAAACCAGATCGCGCGCCCTGAGTGGCATGTCAGGGTCCAGGAACACCTTCTGGGGAACGTATCCGATCGACCGGTTGGCGCTCCCCCTGGGCCTGCCCTCGATTCGGACTGTACCAATAGATGGAGCTTGAAGACCAAGGATCACCCGGAACAAGGTCGTCTTGCCCGCCCCGTTGGGCCCGATTAGACCGGTCAGCTCGCCTGAGCGGACCACGAAGCTCACATGGCTCAGGATCTCCCTCCCGGCAAGCGAAACGCCAATGTCCTCGACGTTCAGGACCTCATGAGGCGGCGACGCGTTCTGGACCGGATCCTTCATCACGTCACAGCAGATCGGAAGAGC
>JAJZJN010000168.1 GCA_021851165.1 Actinomycetes bacterium | reverse complement strand
GTATCGCGCGGGGATTCGGGAGGGAACCAGGGGTGGGATGTGTCACGGGCCTGGTGCCCTCCGCACGTCTGGACACTCCAGCGGAGCGCTACTTCGACCGGAGGGTAGCATGGTCCTCGTCGCTACAGCCCAGGATCTATGACCTGGAAGCCCGGCGGGGTGCCTCGCCTCTCTTCCCCTTCGATGCCGGCAGGCTTGGTGCCGGTGCCAACTTCGGCATCGAGCGTGACCTGGCCGTTCGTCTGGGCGGATTTGACCCAGCTCTGGGAGCTGGGTCGCCGGCCCGGGGTGGTGAGGACCTGGACATGTTCGTCCGGGTGCTTCAGGCGGGTTCGAAGCTTGCCTACGAGCCTTCAGCGATCGTATGGCATTTTCATCGAGTGGACATGGCGAGCCTGCGCAGCCAGATGCATGGCTACGGCATCGGGCTCGGAGCCTACTTGACAAAGCAGATGATGGTATCCGGCTCTCGCTCAGCGCTCGTGCGGGGAGCGCCACGCGGGGCGGCGCACATGCTACGGCTATGGCGGGGCGGCGATCGTGGCACTGCATCGACTGGCGGGATGGCCGTCTTCGAGGCGCTAGGTCTCGTGGAAGGGCCTGTTGCCTTTGCCCGGGGCCGGCTGGCACAGGGCCGGCTGGCACAGGGTTGGCTGGCACAGGGCCGGCTGGCACAGGGTTGGCTGGCACAGGGTTGGCTGGCACAGGGCCGGCTGGACCGGTGAGATCCATCACATCCAGCGGCCTGCCGGTAGGTACGTCAGGTTCCCAAGAGGCTGAGGCCAAGAGGTCATCTAACGGCACGACGCCGTCGTCTGGTCGGCAAGGTGGCCGGTGCTCTCGGGCCGGCACCTTGCAGCGAGGTGGAGGGGGCTGGGCGGGCTTCCTGCCCGATGTCCTCCTGGTTACGGCTGTGGCGCTGTGGGCAGTTGGTGTGAGTCGGATCGATACGGGCTCTATCGGCGGATTGGGCTTGGTGCCGGCTCTCCCTGTGGCGTATTTCCTCAGCCTGGCTTGCGTGGTTGTAGCTGCGGGGCTGCTTCTGTCGGCTCCCGCCCCTCAGCCGCTGCGGCTGACCCTGTGCGTCTCGGTGCTGCTCGTCATCTTGTATGGCACCGCTCCTCTGGTATATGCGGAGCCCCGATACGGGTGGCTCTACAAGCAGGTGGGTGTGGTTCAATACATCAACTTGCACGGGCGGTTGGACCGTCATATCGACATCTATCAGAACTGGCCGGGGTACTTCGCCTTGGCAGCGTGGTTCGATCACGTAGCCGGCCTTGGTAGCCCATTGCCCTACGCTGCATGGGCACAGCTGTTCTTCGAGGCACTGTTCTGCACAGTCATCGGCTACGCCGTGCGTGCACGAGCGCTCGGGCTCACCTGGAGGGAGCAGTGGCTTGCCGTGCTTCTGTTCGGTGGGGCCAACTGGATTGCCCAGGACTACCTTTCTCCGCAAGCGCTGGGCTATGTGCTGAGCATGGGCGTGCTCGCCATCGCCCTGCACTGGTTGAGTGACAGCCGGTCACCTCGATGGCTGGAGCGCCTGTCTGCCGGCCTGGAGCGCTTTCTCGGCCGTATTCACGTGGGGGTAGCTGCTGGTGGCACCAGCCGGCCCGATTACGACGAGAAGGACGCCGGGCCAGCTGATCGGACAGCTCTGTTGCTGCTCTTCTTCGTCTTTTCGGTGCTCGTGGTCGTGCATGAGCTGTCGCCCTACGTCGTTGCGATCCAGCTGGGAGTTCTTGCCTTGGTAGGCAGGCTCAAGCGCAAATGGGTACCTCCCCTCATGCTCGCGATAGCCGTAGGATTTCTGGCTCCACGTTTCACCTTCGTAAACGAGAAATACGGCCTTCTCAATTCCTTCGGGGCCTTCTTCGGCAACCTGCAGCCACCTTCGGCATCTGCTGTCCACCTGAGTCACGATGCTCTGCTGGTGGCCGAGGCAGCACGGCTGCTGTCTCTCGCTATGTGGGGCCTTGCCGCCCTGGGCGCCTGGCGTCGCTACCGGAGCGGGCGCCCAGCGCTCGCGTTGGCAGTGCTGGCGTTCTCGCCGATGATTGCCGTTGTCTTCCAGCACTATGGCGGAGAGGTACTGCTACGGGCGTACCTGTTCTCATTGCCGTGGTCTGCCTGCCTGGCGGCTTGCGCGCTCTCACCGGCGACATCGCGGTTCGGGCTGGTCGGCTCGATGGTCCCACCAGTTGCGCTGGCAGTTTCCCTAGCTCTGTTCCTGCCGGCATTCTTCGGCGCCGATGGTTACAACGTCATGACCCCGTCCGAGGTCACTGCGAGCCGTTACCTCTACGATCGTGGCCGCCCGGGTCCTGTGGTCTACGTCGACGGAAACTTCCCCAGTCTCGTTGGCGCCCGCTACAACCTCTTCAGGCCGTCGATCGACTTGCTCGACAGCGGTCTTGCAACTGGCAGCAGTCTTGGGTCAGCAGAGGTCCCGCCGCTTACCGCCTTGGTTGCCGGGGATGAACACGGTGGGGATCGAACAGGCTATGTCGTCATAAGCCGGAGCATGGTGGCATACGCGAAGGCTGACGGCTTCGCGACGCCGGCGGAGTTTCGCCGCCTTGGGGACGCCCTGTCGCATTCGCCTAGCTGGCAGGTGTTCTACCGGAACTCCGACGTCACGATCTTCGAGCTGACAGGCTCTTCGTAGCCACGCCATGATCCGGACGACTTCGATCGGCTGCCGCCGTGTGCCTCGGAGGGTTGCCAACTGTTGGTTGCGGGCTACGACTGGAAGATCTGGACGCTGGCGATGTCGAATGAGGCGCTCGTAGGTGTCGAGGCGTTCGGGGTCTCCCCAGAGCCGGATACGGCCAGGTCGGCCAGGAAGTACATGGCCTGGCTAGGCACAGTGCCGGTGTACCTGAACACCTGATGGCCATCTACGTACCAGGTGATCGATCCGGGCTCCCAGTTGACCGCATAGGTGTGCCAGCCCGAGGAGAGGCTAACCGGGGATTGGTAGATCCGCTGATCCTGGCCTCCCCCAGTGGGATGGATGGTGCACGAGACGCTGGAGGTGTCGCCACCGAGGTTTTCCATGATGTCGATCTCGGGAGGCCATGACTCGTTCTGGGGCAGCAGCCACAGAGCAGGCCAGAAACCAGCCCCCTGGGGAATCCGCGCCGTTACCTGGACATAGCCATAGGTGAAGTCGAATGAACGGTGCGTGGTGACCATCCCCGAGCGCCATGCATAGCTCTGGGGAGCGCCCGACCTGTTCGTGCCTGTAGTGGGAGTTTCGGAGGCCACTAGATGGAGAGCTCCGTCGGAGACCTGGCTCTGTGACGGCAGGTACCACTCCAGCTCGGAGTTGCCGAAGTTAGTGCAGCCCGAGCCGCTGTCCTGCCATGGATAGCAAGTGCTCCACTTGGCCGTGTTGAGCGAGGAGCCAGTGAAGTTGTCACTGAACGCCAGGTGCATTCCAGCCGGAGCGCCGCTGCTCGAGGAGGAGGTGGACGACGATGCCGACGAGGACGATGCCGACGAGGACGATGCCGACGAGGACGATGCCGACGAGGACGATGCCGACGAGGACGATGCCGATGATGAAGGCGTGGCACTCGAGGTGATTTGGTTGGAGCTCGAAGCAGCCGGAGCGCCGCTGCTCGAGGAGGGGGTGGAGGAGTCACCCGACGATGTCGAAGCCGTGGTGCCCGAGGCGACTGTGGTGCTGGCGAAGGCCTCCGTGCCGGTCGGCACTGGTCTGCCGGAAGCGGCCGCAGCCTGGATGCCTTGAGGCGAAGAGGTCAGGAACGGTGCCGGCGCGAGCCCCCCTGGGCCACTCAAGCCTGCAGCGCTGGCAGCAGTGCCGGTGAGAGCATGGCCAGTCATGCCAGGGCCAGTCATGCCAGGGCCAGAGGTGGTGGGCTGGGCATGAAGCGGCAGAAGAGATGCTGGGGCAGAGAGCACGATGCCCAGAGCCAACCCGACCGGCAGGCCTTTACGCGCCAGACGTGATTTGTCGAACAGCCTCGTGTCGTGATGGGGAAACTGCATAGTGACGGTATCGACACGAAAAGTGGCGGCTGAAACACGTAAAGCAGTATTGTTGCTACATTGTGCGGCTTTCGGGTGTTTTGATGCTGGCGTGGCAATGATGGTGGATGGCCGTGTGCAGGCCGCGGCGAGAAGTGGTTACTGGCCGCAAGGTTGGAGGCTGCTGACCGTTTCCATGACAGAAGTCGCGGTGCCGAGATCGGGTGTCCGACCAATGACGGTGAGAGGAGTACCTGATGGGGGAGTGGCAGAACAGCGAGGCCGGTGACGGCGACGCTGCCCACACCGGGCAGTGCCAGGCGGATTGGCGACGTCCAGACGGATACTGGCGATGTGCGCGCGAGGCCGATCATAGGGGTCGGCACCGTATGAAGCGTGCCGCCTTTCCAGGGCCGGCCATTGTGGCCGTCACGCCGCTCGAAGTCCCCGGCCCCCGCTCGCTCAACGAGGCGAGCCGGGCGATGCAGCTAAGCTCTGGTAAACTCTCACGCTCTTGATGTAGAGCGCTGCGTGGGGGGGCGACGAACTGCTGATGCCCCAACTCACAGCCAGATCAGCCAGCAGGTACATGGGCGTGCTGGGTGTCGGACCCCTGTACTGGTACACGCGATGGCCATCGGTGTACCAGGTGATCGATCCAGGTCGCCAGTCGACCCCGAAGGTGTGCCACCCCTTAGACAGATTGGAGCTCGGGCGGGACGGGGATCCTCCTTCAGTCGGCGCACCAGGAGGGTGGTAGAAGTACGAGGGCTGGGTGGGATTTCCTCCCAGCACCTCGGCCACGTCT
>JAJZJN010000167.1 GCA_021851165.1 Actinomycetes bacterium | reverse complement strand
GATGGAGATGGTCGAGCCTGACGATGTTGCCAATGCCGTGAGCCTGAACAGTGTGGTGATGAATGCTGCAAGGGTGATCGGGCCCGCGCTTGCCGGCCTGCTCATCAGCCTGGCAGGCATGGCCGTGTGCTTCGATGCGAACGCGGCGTCCTACATAGCGGTCATCATTGCCCTCGCCATGATGCGCCACGGCGAGCTGCATCGCACAGATCCCGTCGTTCGGGCCAAGGGGCAGCTCCGTGACGGCTTCCGTTACGTGTGGCGCACTCCCGGCCTACGCGATCCATTGCTCATGATGGCAGTGGTGGGCACGCTGGCATTCAACTTCCAAGTGACCCTGGCGTTGTTCGCGAAGTTCACGTTCCATGGGGGAGCCGGCACCTACGCACTTCTCACCTCGCTGATGGGTGGGGGAGCGGTGCTGGGTGGCCTGGTGGTTGCGAACCGTGCAGAGCCGACGACGAGGGTTCTTGCCATGATAGGCATGGCCTTCGGGGTGCTCGTGGCGGCGGTCGCAGTTGCCCCTGACCTGCTCGGGGCCTCACTGCTGATCGTTCCCATGGGAGGGCTGTCGATAGCTTTCATTGCTACGGCCAATGCGACACTCCAGCTGCGAGCGGAGCCTTCGATGCGAGGTCGGGTAATGGCCCTGTATGCCGTGGCGTTCCTCGGCACTACTCCGGTCGGCGGCCCGCTCGTCGGTTGGATAGCCGAGGTTGCCGGGCCGCGTGCCTCGTTGCTGGTTGGCGCCGGTGCCACGATGGCCGCAGCTGGATGGATGTGGTTCAGGCACCGGCAAGCTGCTGCCGGGTCAGGGGAGCGCCTTAGGCTCCCTGGGAAGCCCGAGCACCCGTTCGCCGACGATGTTGCGCTGGATCTGGGCGGTCCCGCCCCAAATAGTCTCTGACCGTGAGAAGAAGAACGATGCTTGCAGGGGGCTGACCGGGTATGCCTCGGTGCCACGCTTGGCCCCGGCTACGAACTCGTCCTCGGCGTTGCCGCCGGTGAGAACCTGCCCCTCCATGCCCAGGACGTCGATGGCCAGATCCATGATCCGCTGGTGGTATTCGGACCAGAACATCTTGTGCAGCGCGCCGAGAGCGGCCGCATTGCTGGTTTGGTTCAAGGCGTCGGTAAGAGTGCGGTAGCCGTTGATCTGCATGATCTTCACGGTTGTCCATGCCCGAGCCAATTCCTGGCGCACCAGGGGGTCCTGCGCACGCCCGGTGCGTCTCGCCTCGGCGATGACCGCGTCGAGCTCCTTCTCGAAGCGCCGGTGCCCTGTGGTCGACGAGGCACCTCGCTCGAAGCCGAGGGTGGTCATAGCGACCTGCCAGCCGTTGTTGATGCCGCCCACGACGTTGTCTCTTGGGCAGCGCGCGCCGGTGAAGAAGACCTCGTTGAACTCAGCGGTGGAGTCGATCTGGCGGATGGGCCTGACCTCGATCCCTTCCTGGCGCATCGGGACGAGTAGGTAGGAGATCCCCCTGTGCTTGGGGGCGTCCGGATCGGTTCGTGCAAGCAGGAATATGTAATCGGCGTACTGCGCTTGGGTGGTCCAGACCTTCTGGCCATGTATGACCCACTCGTCGCCGTCGAGCTCGGCGCGGGTCGTCAGTGATGCCAGGTCGCTGCCGGCATCGGGCTCGGAGAATCCCTGGCACCACGAGATGGTGCCGTTCAGTATCTGCGGGAGGAACTCGCGCTTCTGATCTTCGGTACCCCACTGCAGGATGGTCGGGCCGACCAGGGTGTCGCCGAAGAAATCAGCTCGCATCGGGGCATCGCGCCTGGCGAACTCCTCGTTCAGCACGACCTGCTCCATGATCGACAGACCCCGCCCCCCATAGGCCTCAGGCCAAGACGCGCATATCCAGCGCCCCTGCCGGAGCCTGTCGACCCACTCGCGGTCGAATCGATTCTTCTCCTCCGGCGTCATCGAGTGCCCGGGCTCGTCCCAGCCTGGAGGAAGGTTGTCTGCCAGCCACGCGGCAACCTCGGAGCGGAATGCCTCGGCTTCGGGGGGGTAGTTCAGGTCCACGGACAGGACCGTATCGCTACGAGCGGCTACAGGCCACTTCGCAGGCGGCGTGATCGAGCGGCGGGGGCTGGGACAGGTGGGCGCGGCCAGGATGGCACTCAGCCGGCGTCGGCCTCGGCGCGCCGTCGCCAGGCGTCGGGGACGAGCAGCTCGAGGACGTCATCGACCGTAACCACGCCTATGATGCGGTCCCCTTCGTCGACGACGGCCAGGGTGGAGAGGTTGTAGTCGGTCATCGCGAGGGTCACCTCGGCTACATCGGCACTGGACCTGACCCGTGGTGGATCCGAGTGTGCAATTCCATCGAGGGAGTCGCCGGCGTCCGCCCTGAGCAGCTCTCTCAGGCGGACTGCCCCGGCAAGCTTGCCGTCTGTCGACACCAGGTAGACCGTGTCGAGGGTGTCAGGTCCCTCCGTGTCGGCGCGGAGGCGGTCGAGCGCCTCTTTGACCGTGGCATCGGTAGGGACGCACACACCATCAGGGATCATGAGACCGCCTGCAGTCTGGGGGTTATAGCCGAGCAGGCTTGCGAGGCGTTGGCGCCGGCCTGCAGCCATATGGGAGAGGATCGGCTCGCGCCTGTCCTGGTCGATCTCGCTCAGGAGATCCGCGGCGTCATCAGGGGCCATGTTGTCCAGCAGGGAGGCCACCTCGCTGTCGGAGCGCTTGGCGACCATCTCGAGCTGGTGCTCCTGGTCGAGCTCTTCGAACACATCGGCCTCGAGGGCCTCGTTCTCGCCTACCGCCTCCAGGATCTCCTCGCCTTCGGCGGGTGAGGCGGCCTCTACCAGATCGGCAATGTCTGCCGGGTAGAGTTGGGCCAGCCTGCGTGTTCGGAGTCTCAGCCTCGAAGTGGGCACGTGACCGACGAAGGGTTCAAGGTCCGCCCAGTCCACGAAGAAGGGGTGCTCGTCGGCGCTTGAGTGGCGGTGAAGGGTCCATCTTCTCCGCGCAGCGTCGATTCCAGCCACTCGCCAGGTGCCGTCGATGTCGGTGAGGTCTATGTCCGCTGCTCTTACCAACCGGGGCCTGTTGTGTGCTCCGATGTGGATTAGCTTGTGCCCGAGCACGTCACGGCGTAGAAGCACCTCGCCCGGACGCCGCTGGAATGGGTCGAACCCATCGCGCTCGGCACTCAGTGCCAGGGATCCCTCGTGGAGGCGACCCAGGTGACCGGAGGGAACGAAGACCTCGGAACCCCCCATCTTCACCAGGGCCCCAGTGACCGGTGGGTAGGTGCCCTCGGCAAGCCAGACGACCATGTCATCAACCGAGCCGATGGGTTCTCCCGAGGGATCGAGCAGGCGGCTGCCCACGAGTGCCGACAGACGGACGAGGGTTGTCACCACTGCTACACGATACGCCTGTCGCGACGTGAGCGTCGCCGTTTGCGTTGGGGTGCTGTATCGGGGGAGGCTGATCGGTCATGACCGGCCGTGACAGGTTCGTAGAGGTGTCCGGTGGGTGAGATACCTGCCGCCGTTGCCCCCGTGGGGCCATCACCCGACGGGCTCAGGATCGCGTTCTTGGTCTACAGGGGCAACCCGCGCTGTGGCGGGCAGGGTGTCTACACCAGGCACCTCACACGTGAGCTCGTCCAGCTCGGGCACAGTGTCGAGGTGTTTGCCGGGCAGCCGTGGCCGGTGCTGGACGAGGGGGTCGGTTTTACTCCGGTGCCGAGCCTGGATCTGTACCGGGAGCCAGATCCCTTCAGGGTGCCTGGTCTGGGAGAGTTCCGCTCGTGGCCTGACGTGCTCGAGTTCGCGGTGATGTGCACGGCAGGCTTTCCCGAGCCGCGTACCTTCTCACTGCGGGCGCGCCGGCTTCTGGCCGCACGGCGCCGGACTGGCGGTCGGCCAGACACCGGCCGCCGGCACCAAGCTCAAGCCGGGATCACCCGTCCAGGTCACCTTCACCATTCCCGAGGCGCCGGCGCCTACGGTGTCGGCCGCCAAAACGCAGTCAGGCGGCACCAGCAGCAGCCCGTCCTACCCCTAGAGATCTTCCATCTCGGCGCTGAGGCGCTCTAGGAGCCGGCCGCGCCGGACTTGGTCCTGATCGTTGCGGATGGCTGTCCCCAGCACCCGCCCGCCGGCCACCAAGTGCAGCCGCACCTTGGCCCGGGTGACGGCGGTGTAGAGCAGATTGCGCCGCAAGAGCGGGTAGTGCTGGCTCGACAGCACCACCACCACCACCGGGAACTCGGAGCCCTGCGCCTTGTGCACGGTCAGCGCATAGCCGAGGCTGAGGTCTGTGCTGTCGGCGCTGTCATAGCTGACGGTGATCTCGCCCTCCGGCGCCGGGTAGCGCACCTGGGCGCTGGTGTCCGAAAGCGCCACCACCCGGCCCACCTCGCCGTTGAAGACGCCCTTCTTGTAATCGTTGCGCCGGTGCAGCACCTTGTCGCCGACGGCCAGCCGCAGGTCGCCGAGGCTGTGTCTGGGCTGGCGGGCGTTGAGCGCATCCTGCAGCCGCTCGTTCAGGGCCTCGGCGCCGAGCAGGCCGCGGTTTCCGGCCGTGAGCACGATCACGTCGTCGGCCCCGAAGCGCTCGCCTTCCTCTCTGGCCAGCTGCAAGACGGTGGCCAGCATCTTTGGCGGATCGTCCTCCCGGTGCCAGACGAAGTCGGGGCCGCCGCCCTGCGGGAACGATCCCGCCAGGATGCGGCGCGCATTCTCGTGCAAGAGCCCGGCCGCATCCTGGCGGTAGAGGGCGGTCAGTCGGGTGGTCGGCACGAGTCCGCTCCGGATCAGATCGGAAAAGGGTGCCCCGGCGCCAACCGGCGGCAGCTGATCCACATCGCCGACCAGAAAGAGG
>JAJZJN010000166.1 GCA_021851165.1 Actinomycetes bacterium | reverse complement strand
CTGGTCACAGCTAGTGTGATGCCTACGACCGGTGCACCGGTCGTAGGCAGTGCGTCAGGATAGCTGTCAACGAGGAGAAGGCCATGTTGATCTCGACGATGAACGATATTCCCGGGTACGAGGTGACTGAGGTTCTAGGCGAGGTGTTCGGGCTCACAGTGCGCAGCCGGAATGTAGGCTCGCAGTTCGGCTCGGCCTTCAAGGCCCTTGCAGGTGGCGAGCTCAAAGGCATGACGAAGAACCTGACCGCCAGCAGGGAAGAGGTGATCGGGCGCATGGTCTCCGAGGCTGAGGCCAGGGGAGGCGATGCTGTTCTCGCCATGCGCTTTGACACGTCGGAGATGGGCGGTAACTGGACCGAGATCTGCGCTTACGGCACGGCAGTACGTGTCCGCAAGCTCTGAGGCTCCTTTACCGTTCCGTCCCCGTCCTGGCGACCGGCCGGATTCAGGGAGCTGGGGCCAGCACCCGATGACCTGAGGCATGCATCAGGTACCAGTAACCGCCAAACTGGGATATGTGCTGGCCACCAACCTGCCCAGGTCCGCTGAACGTCGTGAAGGTGTAGAGGGGCCATCCGGCATAGGTGATTTGCACGGTGCCACCTGGCCGGTGGATGGACCCTATCAAGGAGCGTTGGACACCGCCCGAGGCTACGACCTTCCCGTTATCGACCAGGGGTGGCCACAGGTCTGTGCAGGGACCTCGAGGGCAATTGCTCGTAGAGCTGCGGACGTCAAGTGAGAATGAATACAGAGCTGTGCCGGACCCGGTGGTCAGCACCCGCCCGTAGCTCGTGTCACGCGTGGTGATCACAACCGGGCTGTGCTGGTTAGTGGTGCCGTGTGACGCGCTGGAGCACGCTGCCATACCGAAGGCCAGAGCTGTTAGCAGGACAGGGGCAAGAGCTGCAGGCCTGGGCCGTGAGCCAAGCCTGCGTGACAAGTGTTTGGCGAAGGGCTTGATCACGCCTATCAGGCTACGCCGCTCAGCTCAGGATGTCCTTGCGTCCGAACCACCACCAGGCGACTCCGAGGAACACGGCCACATAGGGAACCTGGACCAGCGCTCCCCTGAGCATCTCGGAAGTCTGGGTCGGGGAGACGAACAGGCCATTCCATGCCTGCCAATCGTGTGTCGGAAAGCCGATCCGGACCGAACCGAGTGCCGAGATCCCGTCGAGGATCTCCGAGACGATGGCAAGGCCTATTCCCCCTGCGGTGGCGCCGATAGGCGAGTCGGTCATGACCGAGAGCAAGAACGCGAACGACAGCACGCCGCTCATCTCCCAGATGACGTAGAGGGTGGATATGCCCAGGCGCACGAGGGCTGTGGATGCGGGTAGCGCAATCCCGCCCGGGATGGTCACCGGGTGCCACCCGAAGGCCAGGGTCCCCGCCAGCAGGCCAACCGCTACGATCAGGACGGTGGCGATGACTGTCAACAGTCCGGCGATGGCAAGCTTGGCCGTGAGCAGGCGCTGGCGCCCGACAGGGCGGACCAGTAGGTAGCGGAGGGTGCCCCAGCCTGCCTCGCCGGCCACTGTCTCCCCGCCGAAGAGTGCCACGACCACCACGAGCAAGAACGGGCTCATGGTGCTGAGCGCTGCCAGAGGCATGTTGAGCCCGGAGCGGGTGGCGAACAGCACGAGCGCTGCGGTTGCAGGATCTCCGGGATGGTGATGTGGACGGCCGCCCAGAGCAAACGCCGTCGTGATGATCGCGGGCACGACCACCATGGCTCCAAGCGCGATGTAGGTACGTAGGCGGCGGACCTGCTTGCGCAGTTCGACTCCGATCATCCCGGCTGGCCCCCGCCATTCCCGCGTGACGCCGCCGCCCCGCCATCCCCGTCTGATGGCCGGGTCCATGAAGGAGCAGCCTGAGGACGCGCCTTGGCCGAGGTCTCGAGGGCAGCCTGGCCGTCGACCAGGCGGATGAAGGCGTCCTCCAGGTGCTCGCTGGTAGTGACCGTCTCCACGCTCAATCCAGCCTGCACCAAGGCAGCCACGAGCGGGCCTCGATGGGCTCCGGTGGTCCTCACCCTGAGGCCGGCCCCCTCGGTCTCCACGCTCGTCACGGTCGGGAGGGCCTGGAGGACCGAGCGGGCGTGCTCGCGGTCGTCCACCTCCACGTAGGCCTGACCGCTCGAGTTGACGATGTCGCGGACCAGGCCGGAGGTGACGAGGTGGCCCTTGTCCATGACCACCACATGGCTGCAGATCTGCTCGACCTCGGCGAGCAGATGGCTTGACAGCAGGACTGTCGCACCGCGCTCGGCAATGGCCCGGACCACCTCACGGACCTCACGCATCTGCGCTGGATCAAGCCCGTTGGTCGGCTCGTCCAGCACCACCAGCAGCGGGCGCCCTAGCAATGCCTGGGCAAGGCCGAGGCGCTGGCGCATGCCTAGCGAGTAGCCGCCGACCTTCCGCTCTATCGCATCACCAAGGCCTGCCACCTCCAAGGCGTCCTCCATGGCCGGATCGCCCAGAGGCTTCCTGCCGGCTTTCCAGTAGAGATCGAGGTTCTTCCGCCCGGACAAGTGAGGAACGAAAGCCGGTCCCTCTATGAGCGCCCCTACCTTGCCAAGAGCAGGAGTGCCTGGCCGGACTTCTTCGCCGAAGAGCGTCACATGCCCTGCATCCGGGTGCACTAGACCCACGAGCATCCGAAGGGCTGTCGTCTTGCCTGCGCCGTTCGGGCCAAGCAGGCCTACTACGTGGCCAGCCTCCACCTTGAACGAGAGGTCGTTCACGGCCCGGACTTCCCCGAAATGCTTGGTGACGTGATCGAGGATGACAGGTGCGGTACCGGATCCCACATCGCTAGCCATGATGATGGCAATCATAGGGAATCCGTCCCGATGGTCTGGCCACGCGGGACAAGCCGTGCCGGCGCTGGTAGAACAGCTGTATAGCAGAACCACGATCCCGTAAGGAGGAGATGGTGTGGCTGTAGCCGACGTGTTGAGGCCGGTGGTCGAGTCCGTGGTTGGCGGCGACGTCCTCCCGGTGTCGATACGAGCCTGGGATGGCAGCCGGCTGGGACCTGACGCGTCCCCGGCGACGATTGTCATCCGGTCGCCCATGGCACTGCGATACCTCCTTTACGGGCGGGGGGAGCTCGGACTCGGCCGGGCTTACGTGGCAGGCGAGATCGACATCGAAGGTGACATCTACGCGGTGCTCGCCTTGCAGGACCAGATACGCCATGGCGGTGGACAGGCGCGTGTGGGACTTGGCTGGAGGGGCTGGTTCAGTGCTGCTGCGGCAGCTCGAAGCCTAGGGGCCATCGGTCCTCCTCCCCCGGTCCCTGCGGAGGAGGCACGCCTGTCGGGCCGCCGGCACTCGCCAGGTCGCGATGCTGCTGCGATTGCACATCACTACGACGTCTCGAACGATTTCTACAGGCTGTTCCTGGGGGAGACCATGACCTATTCCTGCGGCTATTTTGCGCGACCTGGATGGAGCCTTGACGAGGCGCAGGAGGCCAAGTACGAGCTGGTCTGCAAGAAGCTGGACCTGCATCCAGGCGATCGCCTGCTCGACGTGGGGTGCGGATGGGGCGGGATGGCTATCCACGCGGCGCGCCATCACGGTGCTCGTGCCCTTGGGGTCACGCTGTCACGCCGGCAGTCGGAGCTTGCGAACGCGTTGGTGGCGGAGGCCGGAATGGCCGATCAGGTGGAGATCCGGTACCTCGACTACCGATCCCTGGCCGAAGAGCGCTTCGACGCCATATCCAGCATTGGCATGTTCGAGCATGTCGGTTTGAATCGGCTGGCGAATTATTTCAGCTCGCTCTACGGCCTCTTGCGCCCACGAGGCCGGCTCCTCAATCATGCGATCTCGCGTCCTCCCGGCCGGTCGAGGTTCCAGCCGACGTCTTTCATAGAGCGCTACGTCTTCCCTGACGGTGAGCTCCACGAGGTTGGTACCGTTGTGTCGGCCATGCAGTCCCAGGGGTTCGAGGTGCGTGACGTCGAGTCTCTGCGGGAGCACTATGCGTTGACGCTTCGCCACTGGGTGGCCAATCTCGAAGACCATTTCGACGAAGCCGTGTCGATAGTCGGGCCAGGCAGGGCTCGGGTATGGCGGCTGTACATGGCGGCGTCGGCGGTCAACTTCGAGGCAGGGCGCACTTCGGTGCACCAGGTTCTAGGCGTGAGGAGCGATGAGAGCGGTGGGTCGGGGATGGCGGCCACACGTGAAGCCTGGAGTGGCTGGGAGCAGTCGTTCGACACCGTTGCTCGAGTTTGAACAGTCGTGCTTGATCGAAGTGGCCTCAAACGACGAGCACGGGGCAGGGGTGCTGGCGCAGGAGCTTCTCGAGTGATCGTCCTACCCCTCCATGGGCTACCTGCTCGCGGCCATGGCGACCCACCACGAGCAGGTCGAACCCGTGCTCCTCGCTGTAGTTCGCGAGCCCAGCGGCCACGTCCGTACTGGTGACCACCGCCTCGGTCATGGTCACGCCGAGACGTGCTGCCTCGCTACGCAGATCGTCCAGTCCGAGCCTGGCGCTGGCGAGTTCTGCTGCAGCGGCCTCGTCGGACTCGTCGTCGGTTTCCAGATAGGGCAACGGGCGTACCACCGATATAACCGTCACCTCGCCGTCGACCTGATCGGCTAGCTCCAGCGCCACGCGCAGAGCTCTGCGAGAGTCCTCCGAGCCGTCGAAACCGGCGATGATCCGGTGGAACACAGCGCTCCTCTCTATGCCCGTTGACTTCAAGTCGGGCGCTGCCCGTGGCGCAGGTCTAGCTTGTGCCATTCAACCACCTCCTGGGGCCGTGATGCCGACCATCAACGCAGTCCGGCTGTGATGGCAAGAGCAGCCACCAGCGCTATGAGCATGTAGGCGACG
>JAJZJN010000165.1 GCA_021851165.1 Actinomycetes bacterium | reverse complement strand
AGCGTCGGACACAGCGGAGCTGGTCTTCGAGGACTGTGTGGTGCCGGCGAGCTCGTTGATCGGCGAGCCTGGACGCGGTTTCTACTACCTGATGGAGAACCTGAACCTGGAGCGCATCGTCATGGCGGCAGACTGCCTTGGCCTAGCGCGTGCAGCGATCGACCAGGCGAAGCAATATGCTCTCGACCGGAATCAGTTCGGGCGGCCGATTGCGGCATTCCAAGACATACGGTTCATGGTCGTCGACATGGAATCAGCCCTGAGGTCGGCAGAGCTGTTGACTTATGACGCTGCGTGGAAGCTCCAGCATGGTGAGGGGTGCACCTTGGAGGCCTCGATGGCGCGCTATGTCGCTGGAGAGATGGTGAACCGGGTGACAGGCGACGCCATACAGATCCATGGTGGCTACGGATTCATGATGGAAAGCGACGTGCAGCGCTTTTACCGCGATGCGCGGGTGATGACCATTGGGGGAGGCACCTCGCAGATCCAGAAGGAAGTTATCGCAAGACGGCTGGGCCTCGCTGTATGACACTCGGGAGTTGAAGGGGGAGGAAATTGATACCTGGTACGGGTTCATGGATCCGAAAGTGGGCTGAAGTACGCCCTAATCGAGCTGTTTGGATATCCGGGGGGGAGAGCTACTCGTACGCCGAGGCGAATCAGAGGGTGAACCAGGTTGCCTCGGTGCTGATCGATGACGGCGTGGCCCCGGGAGACCGTGTGGCGGTGTTGCTGTTCAACGGTAACGAGTTCCTGGAGGTCTTCTTCGCCTGTGCCAAGATCGGAGCGATATTCGTACCGATCAACTTCCGCCTGGCACCACCGGAGGCAGTGTTCATCCTACGAGACTGCGGAGCGCGCGTGCTGTTCTACGACTCGGAGCTCACTACGACCGTAGAGGCGATGCGGGTCGCCGTTCCTGGTCTTCACACGATCACGATAGGCACCACTGGCGTCGACGCCGTCCATGGCGAAGCTGCGCTCGGGTCTACGAGAGACAGCTACGAGGCCTGGATCGCAAGAGGACGGACCGATGAGCCTTCAGGTGAGGTGTCGCTGGACGACTACCAGCTGATCATGTACACCTCGGGAACCACAGGTAGGCCGAAAGGCGCGGTGATCAGCCACGGGAACACCTATTTCAACTCTGTAAACGGGCATCTGGCCTATCCGATCCTATCGACCGACATCACGTATGTAGTGGCCCCGCTGTTCCATATGGGCGCGCTCAACATCTTCACGACCCCGACGATCCAGGCGGGCGGGACGGTGCTGCTCGGTAGGTCCTTCGACCCGGTGGCCACATTGGAGATCATCGAGCAGTATCGAGTGACCACGATGTTCGGACCACCGACGATGTTCCAGATGATGCTCGAGGCTCCCAACTGGGAGAGTGCGGACCTGTCGTCGCTGCGCTTCCTGTTCGCAGGTGGGGCACCCTGCCCGCTCAATGTAATCGAGGCGTACAACACACGCGGCGTGGCGCTTGCCCAGGGTTTCGGGTTGACCGAGACGAGTCCGTTCGTGACCCTGCTCCCGATGGAGGATGCCGTACGGAAGCTCGGTTCGGTTGGCTTGCCGGTGTTCCACTCGGACGTTTGCGTTGCCGGAGACGACGGGCGGCATCTGGGCGACGGTGAGCGCGGGGAGCTGCTCACCCGGGGGCCTCACATATTCCAGGCCTACTGGAACAATCCCGAGGCCACCAGCGCAGCCATCGTCGACGGATGGTTCAGGACCGGTGACATCGGCTATCGCGACGACGAAGGCTACTACTACCTTGTCGACCGGAAGAAGGACATGGTCATAAGCGGGGGGGAGAACATCTATCCCGCGGAGCTGGAGAGGATCCTGGAGGACCACCCGGCGATCTCGGAGGTCGCCGTGGTCGGCGTGCCGGAGAAGAAGTGGGGCGAGGTGCCCCTGGCTGTCGTCGTCAAGCGTTCAGGAGCCGATGTCGATGTCGATGGGCTGATCGGCTTCCTGCGAGCGCGTATCGCCTCGTACAAGCTTCCGCGGTCGGTGGTGTTTGTCGACGAGCTCCCGCGCAGTGCGACGGGCAAGGTCCTGAAGCCTGCGCTGCGCGAGCAGTTCGCAGACCTGTTCGACAACGGGGCGTCGGGGCACGAGGCCGGCACTCACGAGGCTCCAGGTGGGCGCGATGCGGGATCGCCGCGCGAGGGATCCGAGAGCGCGCTCTGATGGCCGTCCACTACGAGATGGATGGCCATGTGGCGACGGTGACTCTTGACTCGCCTGGGACGTTGAACGCGCTGACCCTAGACGACCTGGAGAGCCTGGCCTCCACGTGGCGGGCAGTCGAGGAGGACCCCGAGTGCTACGTGGTGATCGTTACCGGGGCAGGCCCGCGTGCATTCTGCTCGGGCGCGGATCTCGGCTCCCTCATACCGCTCATCACGGGGCGGGCTGGCGCGGCGGAGGATCCGGGAGCGGTGCTCGGCTCGCTCGATGTCATCAAGAGGGCCTTTCTGAAAGAGCCACTGTCGAAACCGATCGTCGCAGCGGTGAACGGATACTGTGTTGCCGGCGGGCTCGAGCTGCTCCAGGCGACCGATATCCGCCTGGCGGTTACCGATGCCCGCTTCTCCTTGCAGGAGGCGCGCTGGGGTCTGTTCCCTGTAGGCGGATCTACCGTGAGGCTTCCCAGGCAGATTCCCTTCACGCGTGCCATGGACATCCTGCTCACA
Organism: Actinomycetes bacterium; assembly: GCA_021851165.1. Lineage (GTDB taxonomy): Bacteria > Actinomycetota > Acidimicrobiia > Acidimicrobiales > JAJZJN01 > JAJZJN01. Next base: position 2,160 of record JAJZJN010000165.1, on the reverse strand, counting down.
GCGAGGATGCTGACCGCCGACGAGGCTCTTCAATGCGGTCTGATCGGCAGGGTCGTGGCACCCGGAGAACTGGCCGATGCTGCGAGGGAGGCGGCTGATCTGATCGCCTCAAACGGCCCCATTGCCGTCCAGGGGATCAAGCAGTCGGTCCTGGAGTGCATGGGCCTTCCCGATGCCCAGGCTTTCGAGGTCGAATTGGCAATAGGTGCGAAGGTATTCGCCTCTCGTGATGCGAGGGAGGGCCCGGCGGCGTTCATGGAGAAGCGGACACCGGTGTTCCGCAACGAATGATGCGACGGTCGAGAGGTTGTGCTGGTCCGCAGGCGTGGAGGCATAGGTAGGCCGGCACACGGCAAGCGATGTGCAGGTGCTCTGGGTGTTCCGATGTGTGGATGATCGAGGTCCAATGATGTCAAGTGAGGTCGATCCGGTACTCCTGATGGGCGCTTCCCGGCGGATGTCGCTCGGAGAGCAGCTGGCGCGAGCTGCTCGCAAGGCCCCATCGCAGGTCGCATTCCGCTACGAGGGCGACGAGGTCACCTTCGCCGAGGAGGACGAACGCGTCACGCGTCTCGCCAGGGCACTGTCGGAGCGCGGTGTCGGCTACGGGGACCGGGTGGCTGTCGTGATGCTGAACCGGATAGAGGTCATCGAGTCCTATCTGGCAGCGTGTCGTCTCGGGGCTATTGCCGTGCCGGTCAACTTCCGCCTCGTGGCGGAGGAAATGGCCTACGTCCTGGAGGACTCGGGAGCCAGGATCATGCTTTGCGACGCGGACATGGCGAGAGTGGCCGCAGCGGCGCGAGCGCGCGTGGCGGAGCCTGACGGGGTGCCGATGGGCTGTGTCGTCGTGGGCGATCCGGGTGAGTGGTTCTGGGACGCTCACGGGAGACGGGGGGAGGTGGAGGGCTACGAGGATGTGATAGCAGCTTCGTCGTCCGAGCCGCTCCTGGTGGATGTTCCCGAGAGCGCTGCAGCATTCATCATGTACACCTCTGGCACCACGGGGCGGCCGAAGGGTGCCGTGCTGTCTCACTACAACCTGATGATCAACACCTTCAACATGATGAGCACGATGAGCATGGAGCCCGACGACAATGTATGGCTCTCGGGCCTGCCGCTGTTCCATATCGGCTGCTTGGATGGATTCCTGCCCTACCTGATGGTGGGGGGCAAGTCGGTGATACTGCCCTCGGGGCAGTTCGATCCTGTGTCGGCCGTGGACTCACTCGAACGAGAGGGAGCAACGGCCTGCCTGTTCGTTCCTGCCCAGTGGCAGGCAATCTGCTCGGTGCCCAGGGTGAGCGAGCGCTCGTTCGAGCTGAAGCGGATACTGACGGGTGGCTCGATTGCTCCGCCTTCGGTGATTCGCGCCATGGCGGGTGCATTTCCTGGCGTCCCGATCTACAACGGGTTTGGTCAGACCGAGATGAGCTCTGTCACGTGCGTGCTGAGGGGTGAGGACGCCATGCGCAAGATCGACTCGGTCGGAAAGCCGGTGATGAACTTGGAGGTTCGCATCGTGGACGAGGAGATGGTGGACGTCCCCACCGGGGAGGTCGGTGAGATCGTGTACCGGGGGCCGACCGTCATGCAGGGCTACTGGGGCAAGCCCGAGGAGACGCGGGCCGCATTCAGCGGTGGATGGTTCCATTCGGGGGATCTCTGCCGCATGGACGGCGAAGGGTACGTCTCGGTGGTTGATCGGAAGAAGGACATGATCATCTCGGGCGGCGAGAACATATACTGCGCCGAGGTGGAAGCGGTCATCGACAGCCATGCCAAGGTGCGCGAAGTCGCCCTGATCGGGGTGTTCCATCCACAGTGGGGCGAGACGCCCCTTGCCGTGGTTGCCCCGGCGGATCCGGACGATCCCCCTACCCACGAAGAGATCATCTCCCACTGCAAGGACCATCTGGCGTCGTACAAGAAGCCTGCCTACGTGGTGGTGGTGGACGAGCTGCCCCGCAATGCCAGCGGCAAGGTGCTCAAGACCATTCTCCGAGAGCGCTTCGGGCACCCGGAGAGCCTGGGTCTCACGGAGTCTGGGCACACGGAGTCTGGGCACACGGAGTCTGGGCACACGGAGTCTGGGCACACGGAGTCTGGGCACACGGAGTCTGGGCACACGGAGTCTGGGCACACGGAGTCTGGGCACAC
>JAJZJN010000164.1 GCA_021851165.1 Actinomycetes bacterium | reverse complement strand
CCGGAAGCTGCACATGGTGGCGGTTCAAGACGACAACGGCTCCGGTGGTGAACGCTACCGACTGACGACCGGATCTGCGTTTGTGGTTGGGCCAACCTACGTGTGGGCCTTTCCTGGTCCCATCCCGAGACGCGAAGTGGTCGTGGAACGTTGCCGCCAGGGCCTCGAAGGCAGATGAGTAGCACTCCTTCGAGTTCTCGGCCCACCAGGGTGCCACTTCGTCCTTCGCCCGGTTCCAGATGAAGCGCATGGCCTCCGCGCCCCAGGGGCACCACTTAGAGACTGCCTGGTACTTGGCCGGCTTGCGTTCACCGGTAGCGATCTTCGCCTCGTGGGCCTTCCTTCGCTTCTCGTTCAGCTCTACGAGGTAGGGAACAGCGCACACCTTCTCGGCCCAAGCCTGGGCATCTTCCATGCCGGCGCCCTGACGCAGGGCTAGGACGCGAAACGCCTCTCGTGAATGGAGCTGCTCCTCCACGATCCCGAGCATCAGGTTCCAGGCACGACGTTTCGCTCCCAGGTGCGACGGGATGGCCGAATACCTGGCTGGCCTGTCCACCTCGAAGCGATATGCCTGGTGGGTCCATCCCGGTGGTGACACCGCCTTCTTCACGAACCCATCCTCGCGCTAGGGTGTATCAGCGTCATCGGGCCTATCTCGTGCTTAGCGCAGTTCAGGGCCTTCTCTGCCCGGTTGCGAGCACCTCTGCGCCCATACAGCCGGGCACAGAAGCTGGTGAGCACCTCTGTCATGTCCCGCACGAGGTCGTCGTCGACTTCGCCCTCGTCCAGCACCACAAGACGCCTGCCGGTAGCCGACAGTGCGGCTTCCACAAGCTCGGTGCTCCACGACCAAGGTTCCGACGGCGGGGTCCGACAGCAGGCGTCGCACCTTCCTACGGGCACCGTTCATGCCCGAGCCGACCTCGGCCTCGACTCGTACAACCGATACCCCGGCCTTTGCTGCCCACTCAGAGAGCCTTGCCACCTGGCGGTCCAAGCCTGCCCGCTGGTCGTGCGACGAGACTCGGACATAGAGGGCGACTCTGGTCGCTGCTGGAGCTCCTGAGTGGGACAGGTCCACAAGAATCGCCCCAGAAGGTGCCTTATAGGCAGGCACGGGCATCTTTCCGTCTTGGAACCAGCGCCATGCGGTCTGGTAGTGGATGCCTTCTTGCTCTGCCCACTCGGAAAGCTTCACGTGGACACACGTAACAGATGTTCGCTGAGAATAAGTGATCTAACGGCGAGCAGTTGGCAGCCCCCCGAGTACCATGCTGGCCATGAGAACGTCGGAGGCAGGTATGCGTCTGCTGCTCTTCTCGGACCTGCATCTCGATACCCCTTTCCGCTGGGCTACCCCCGAGGCGGCGCGCGAGCGTCGGCGGATGCTTCGTAACACGCTTCACCGGATCGCGCAGCTGGCAGGCGAGCTCGGCGCCGACGCGCTCTGCTGCGCCGGGGACCTCTACGAGCACGAGCGCTTCTCAGCCGATACCGCGGCGTTCCTCAGGGCGACGTTCTTGGAGCTCGCTCCCCTGCCCGTGCTCATCGCCCCGGGCAACCACGACTGGTACGGACCGGCAAGCCTGTACCAGCAGGTCGACTGGTCGGACAATGTCCACGTGTTCTCCGAGGACCGCCTCACCCCGCTGTCCCTCGCTGACGGCCTGACGCTGTGGGGGGCAGCTCACCTGGCACCGGCGAGCACCAGGAACTTCCTCGATGGCTTCTCTACGGAGCGAGGTGGTGTCCACCTCGCTATCTTCCATGGCTCAGAGCAAGCCGGCTTTGCCTTTCAGGAGCAGGGCAAGGTACCCCATGCCCCGTTTAGAGCCGAGCAGATCCCCGCATCAGGCCTCCACCACGCGCTGCTAGGCCACTTCCATATGCCGGCAGACAGCCAGTGGCACACTTACCCCGGGAATCCCGACCCCCTCGAGTTCGGAGAGCATGGAGAACGCGGAGCCGTGCTGCTCACCGTCGCCGCTGATGGAAGTGTGACCCGCGAGCGCCACCGGGTCGCCTCGTCGATCGTGAGCGACGTCACCGTGAACCTGGATGGTATTACCCACTCCGGCCAGATCCTCGAGCGGGTTCGTGAATCCCTCACTTCCTGCGAGGGATTCGTGCGCGTGACGCTCACCGGCGAGATCGACCCCGATGTGGATCTGCGCCCCGAGGACATCAGGCCCGAGACCGTAGCGCCCCATCTGGCGGGCGTCGTGGCACGCCTCGGTGCCCTCGGCATTGCCTACGACCTCGACACGCTGGCCGAGGAGCGCACCATCCGCGGACAGTTCGTCCGCGATGTGCTGGGTGCAACGGACCTCACCGAGGAGCGCCGACGCCGCGTGCTCGTGACGGGTCTGCGCGCCCTCGATGGCCGTGACGATCTTGAGGTGCGCTGATGCGGATCGAGTCCGTCACCGCCCATTCCTTCGGTCCACTGATGGGCAAGACCCTAGAGCTAGCACCGGGAATGACGGTCATCGTCGGCGACAACGAGTCAGCCAAGTCGAGCTGGCACGCGGCGATCTACTCGGCCCTCTGCGGGCGTCGGAGAGGCAAGGGTCGGGCACCGAAGGACGAGCAGCGCTTCGTGGACCTGCACCGGCCATGGGATGGCGGCGAGTGGCTGGTGTCGGCCGTGGTCTGCCTCGACGACGGGCGCCGGATCGAGCTCTGGCAGGACCTCGACGGCAAGGTGGACTGCCATGCCACGGACTTGGCACTTGGCCGGGATGTATCGGGCGAGGTGATGAACGAGGGCACGCCGGACGCGGCACGCTGGCTCGGGCTCGATCGCCGGTCATTCGTGGCCACTGCCTGTGTCTATCAGGATCAGCTCCTCGGCGTGCTCGACGGAGCCGATGGATTGCAGAGCTATCTCGAACGAGCCGCAGCGACGGCCGGAGCCGACGCCACCGCCACCGAGGCGCTCGATCGCCTCGAAGCGTTTCGCCGCGACCATGTCGGCCGCGACGACGCAAGAAGCACCCGCCCTTTGCGTCAGGCGGCCGCCCGCCTCGACCAGGCGCGCCGGGCCCTCGAGGAAGCCCAGGGTGCCCACGTCGGATATCTGCAGGCCCTAGAGGAAGCCGAGCAGCTCCGGCGATCAGCCGAGGGGGAGGAACGCCAGCTAGCTCTCTACGAGGCAGCGACCGCTTACAAGCTGGCGAGCGACCTTCGGGCGCGATACGGGCGCGTCGTCGAGCTCGATCGGAACTTTGCAGGCGTCGCGCCACCGCGAGCTGCGAATGCCGATGCGCTTTCCATCAACGTGGCGAGGGCGCTGGAAGCTTGGGGGAACCGCCCGGAGCTAGTCCAGCTCGACGGGCCCTCGGCGGCTGAGCTGGAGGAACAGATCGCCCGGCTGCCGGCCACGCCTGCCGGTCCGCTGGCGCTAGGTCCAGAGGCCCAGCAGGCATACGAGGAGCTCCACCATCGCCAGCAGGTGCTGGAGGCTCACGACGCCACGAGGCCGAGCGTCCCCGAGACATCCCTGCCGGCGGTCGACGCGGCGGAGGCGCTCGAGCTGGCACAGGCATTGGAGCAGCACCCACTGGCTGCCGACCCCGGCGTCGCAGACCGGGTACAGGTTCTCACCAGGCGAGTCCACGCGCTCGAGGCCACCAATCGCCGCTCCACCGTGTTGCTCGGGGTCGGCTTGCTCCTGGTGCTAGCAGGCGCACTCGGGGCCATCCTCGGCCCTCGGATCACTGGAGCGGTCGCGCTGATCGGCGTCGTCATCATCGCGGCGGGGGCTCTCACCCGAAAAGGTCGCCACCTTGCTGCTGCGCAGGCCGAGCTTTCAGAGCTCTCGGCACGAGACGCCCGCGCTCGTGAAGGTGCTTCGCTGATCGTGCAGACCCGCCAGGGCGCCGAGGCGCGATGTGGAGAGCTCGGGATCCCTCCTGATCCCGCATCCCTTCGGGCCCTCGTCGGTCAACTTGCCCGCCATGACACCTATGAGGAGCAGATCGACACCTGGGGACAGAGGCGAGCGGGGCTGGTCGCTGCCCGCGAGGACGCAGCAGAACGGCTTCGGAATGCTCTGATCGGTACTGGCGATCCTGTCGGCGACGACGTGATGATGGCGTTCGCCGAGCACGAGGAACGGTGTCGCGAGCGTGCGGCCGTTGCCCAACAGGCCAGCCAACGGCCCGGGTTGGAGGCCCAGCTCCGCGAGCGCGAGAGATCCGAGGCGATGGCCGCGAGCGCCGCGGCGGCCCGGGAGGCGGCCGGCAAGCAGATCCTCGAAGCGGCACGGGCATGCGGCCTTTCCCCTGGGTCGCCCGAGGAAGCATCAGCCGCGCTCGACGCCTGGGAGCAGCACCGCCAGGGCGAGCTTCACGACCTCGAGACCCGCCAGAAGGACTGGGCCGAGCTCGAGAGGCTTCTCGCCGGCCGGACCGTGGAGGAGCTGGCTGGAGCCCTGTCGGTAGCCGAGAAGGATGTACAAGCCCGTGTGGCCCGCTTCGACTTGGGCGAGATCACCGTCTTGGCCGGAGAGGATGTCGCGTCAAAGCTCCCGATGCTGCGGGAGACGGCCACGGCGGCGAGGACGAAGGTGGCAACAGCGGAGGGTGCTCTCGGAGAGCAGGTCCGGAAGTTGCCCAGCGTCGCCGATGCGGAAGAGGCGCTCGCCCGTGCCGAAGCCGAGCTGGCTCGTGTCCGCGAGCTCGACGATACCCTCCTGGCGGCGAGCGAGTTCCTCGCCAAGGCGCAGGAAGGCGTGCAACGGGACGTAGCACCACTGCTCGCCGCGACCTTGGCACGGTGGCTCCCGAAGATCACCGCCGGCCGCTACGTCGACGCAACGGTGGACCCGACGACACTAGAGGTGCGAGTATGCGGCCCAAGCCGGCGCTGGCGGCGAGCTGACC
>JAJZJN010000163.1 GCA_021851165.1 Actinomycetes bacterium | reverse complement strand
ATATGTATCCCCTCCTGCTGCTCCACGGTCTTCAGGTGACCGCTCAGGCTATACACGGCGTTCACCAGGGAAACGTGAGAGAACGCCTGAGGGAAGTTGCCCACCTGGCGACCGGCGGCGGCATCGTACTCCTCGGCCAGAAGGCCCAAGTCGTTGCGCAACGCCAACAGCCGCTCGAACAGCAATCGAGCGTCGTCAGGACGTCCGATCATGTGGAGGCAGTCCGCAAGCCAGAACGAGCAGGCCAGGAAGGCTCCCTCGCGACCCGCAAGCCCATCCACCTGCCCGGCCTCCCCGGGGTCGCCGGCGCGATAGCGCAGGACGAAGCCGTCTTCCGTCAGGTCTCGCTCCACTGCCTCGACCGTCGAGCGCACGCGCTCATCCGTGGCCGGGAGGAAACCGACAATCGGAACCATGAGCAGGCTGGCATCGAGCGTGCTCGATCCGTAGTACTGGGTGAAGGCACCGAGATCGCTGTTGTAACCCTTGGCGCAGACCTCATCGTGGATCTGGCCACGCAGTGCGCGCCAGCGGTCGAGCGGACCATCGAGCCCGCACTCCTCGGCCGTGCGCACGGCACGGTCGACCGCTACCCATGCCATGACCTTCGAATGGGTGAAGTGGCGCCTCGGCCCTCGGACCTCCCATATCCCGTCGTCTGGCTGCGACCAACCCGTCTCGAGGAACTCCATGAGCGCTAGCTGGAGGCCCCAAGCCGGATCGCCCAGGGTGTCGCCCACCTTGCACGCCTCGTAGAGCGCCGACATGACCTCCCCGTAGACGTCAAGCTGATACTGCCCTGCAGCCGCGTTGCCTATGCGAACCGGCCTGGACTCTTCGTAGCCGGGCAGCCACTCGGCCTCCCACTCCTGCAAGCGCCGCTCACCAGCTGGGCCGTACATTATCTGGAGCTTCGATGGGTCACCGGCAACAGCTCTAAGCAGCCAGTCACGCCACTCCATGGCCTCGCCGTGGTAGCCACCGCGCATGAGTGCCTCGAGCGTCAACGTGGCATCACGCAGCCAGCAATACCGGTAGTCCCAGTTCCGCTCACCGCCCAGAGCCTCGGGAAGCGAGGTGGTCACCGCAGCCACGATTCCGCCTGTCGGCTGGTACGTGAGCGCCTTCAGCGTAACGAGCGACCTGACGACCGCGTCGCGCCACTCGCCTTCGAGCGTGCAGCACGAAGCCCACTCCTCCCACCACAGCTCGGTATCCTCGATCGCGTACCGGGCATCAGTAGGTCGTGGTGGACCCTCGTGAGACGGGAAGCACGACATCACGAATGGCACGTGCTGCCCTTCGGAGACGGTGAACTCCGCAACAGTTCGGTAATCCTCTCCCCGCGTCTCTATCGGTGTCCACAGGGCCATTCCGTGCGGGCCGGCAATGGCAGTGAGCAGGCCATCAACCTTCCGCACCCAGGGAACGACCCTGCCGTAGCCGAAGCGTATCGACAGGTCCATGCGCATGGGAACCCGGCCACTCACGCCCTCGACCATCCGGATCACCTCGGCGTGATTCTCCCGGATCGGCATGCAGTCGATCACCCTTGCCACACCCTCAGGTGTACTGAACTCCGTTTCGAGCACGAGGGTATTTCCACGATAACGGCGAGAGGATGCCATCGCCCCGCTTGCGGGAGCCAAGCGCCAGTAGCCATTGGAGTCATCCCCGAGCAACTTGGCGAAGCATGCCTCGGAGTCGAAGCGCGGTAGGCACAGCCAGTCGATCGAGCCGTCGCGACCCACCAGGGCCGCTGTGTGAGTATCTCCTACGACGCCGTAATCCTCAATGCGAAGTGCCACTCCAGCCATTCTTACCGCCTCTCGGGTCATCCGTCGGTGCAGGCCCCGTCGCCGACGGGCGCTGTGGCAGATTCCGCCTGCTGGACGTGCTGGAGCACCGCAGGACTGGCCAAGGCATAGCCGACGTCAGGGTTGGTGGTCGAGCGGGCGAACACCACACCAACCACCGTGCCGTTGGGCTCGACCAGCGGACCGCCGGAGTTGCCCGGCCTGATTATCGCTTCGAGCTCGTATATCTCACGCGTGACCTGGGCATTACCGTAGATATCGAGTCCCGTGGCATCGAAGGCCGCCATCACCCCCGCCGGCCCGTACGCGAACGGGCCTCCGCCGGGATATCCGAGCCACACCGCCTGCGTGCCGCGCCCGACGAGATTCGGATCGAGGTGCAGTACCGGCTCGTTCAAGCCGGGGACCCTGAGCACTGCCACGTCCAGCCTCGGATCGAACAGCATCGTCACCGTTGCATACCGGCCGTTGGGGTCCACCACCATCGGATGCCGGATACCCGCCACGACGTGAGCGTTGGTCACGACGTAGCCCGGTGCGACCACGAAACCGGATCCCTCCTGGATGACGCCACAGCCCTGACCCACTATCTGGACCGTGGACGAGCCTGCATCCAGCACCGCGGCCCGAATCGTCGCATTTGCAGGCAAGGCTACCGGTCCAGCGGTCTGTGGCGGCAGGCCCGAGAACACTACCGGGAAGCCTTCGGAGCCGAGGAATCCTTCTATCCTCGCGAACACCAGTGAGGGCCGGAACGGCATCACCTGGTCAAGGGCCCTTATGACCCGTGAATGCTCGATAGCTGCATCGAGGTTCGTGAACCTGCTGTTGGCGAGCACGCTCGCCACCAGCCATGCCGCAACCAGCGTCGCCACTACCGCCACAGCCACCCCGAGCATGGAATCGACGGGACCCAGGCGTATCCTGCGCAAAGCATGCCCCGATCGCGCCCCTAGATAGCGGCCTGCACCACCGACGAGGCCGGCCATGCCGAACATGACTACAGCCGCCACCACCGCCTTAGTCGTTCTCGACGAGACGAGACCAGCAAAGGTAGGCGTCAGCAACGCGCCGACAAACAGACCCAGCCAGAACCCCCCGAACGACAGCACCTGCACCGCTGCGCCGAGGCGCATGCCATGGACCGCCGCCACCGCTGCCAACGCCAGCAGCACGAAATCGACCCAGTTCATGAACCCAGATCCTCTCCTGGCGCGAAGGGCACGTGCCAAAATTGCGCGATCATCATCGCTGCAGCCGCAACCGAACCATCGATCCACTGGAGGCAAGGGCCATGTCCGACGTCGAGCCGCCGCCGGATACCCCCGGGCCTAGCGACAATGATCCATGGCTCCCGCCATCCGGTGACCCGCGAGGTTATATCCCTGGGACCGGCAGCTCCGGGCAATCGCCGCCGCCCGGCGGCTACCCACCGCCTTACTGGCAGGGCCCGCAGCCGCCTCACCAGGGAATCTCGGCCGGGCGTACCGACCCGCTAGGCAGGCCGCTCGCTCCATGGTGGAAGCGGGCCGTCGCGTTCATAATCGATTGGCTCATCCTGAACGTCCTCAGCGCGATCGTCGTGGGCATCGTCGATGTCAATGGGACCACGAGCGGGCGCGACATGGCAATAGGGCTGACCATCATCGTAATACTGGGCTATTTTTCCTTCCTGGATGGCAGTGGGCGCGGCCAGACTGTCGGCAAGATGGCCCTCGGCATAGCTACGCGTGACCTTGCCACAGGAGCGCCCCTTGGTGCGGGCCGCGCACTGATCAGGCGCTTCGTCTTCTACGGGCTTTTCTTCGTCTTCCTGGTTCCAGGCATCCTGAACGCCATGTCGCCACTATGGGATCCCCGTCGGCAAGCCTGGCATGACAAGCTCGTCGGATCGTGTGTCGTCCAAGTCCGGTAGCGCCGTCTAGGACTGCTCAGAACCAGCCCGCCGGCGTGCTCACATGGAGGGCAAGCATCTCTCAACCTGCTCCGGCCCGGCCTCCTGCGAGACCCTGACGTTGCCGCTGGCGCGCAGCCCGGGCCAGCTCCTCAGCTCCCTGGCGGGACGAGTCGACCAGCTCCTCGAGCGCCTTACGGGCGGCCTCCACGCGCGCGTCGAGGGCCTCGCGGGCATCTGATGCGGATGCCCGAGCACCCGCCACGAGATCTCCCCCAGCCCGGGCCAGCTCGCCAGAGCTTCTGGCGAAATTCTCGAGAGCCTCACTCGCCTTGCGCCAGTGCGTGCCGAACATACCGACGTCGAACTGCCCTGCGTCGAGCCGTCCCGATTCGAGCGCCCAGGCAGGGGGCCGCTTCAAGTCCCGAACTACGCGAAGCGCACCAAGAGCCCGTAAGCCGTACCAACTCAGGTCCCACTCCCACCAGTAGAAGCCCTGTCGCGCCGACGCCGGGTAGTGATGGTGGTTGTTGTGCCACCCTTCGCCATTCGTGACCAGGGCGATCAACCAGGAGTTCCGGCTCGTGTCGCTCGTCGCGTAACGGCGGCGGCCGTATACATGTGCCAGGGAGTTCACGATGAACGTGCCATGCCAGAGCGCTACCGTCGACCAGACAAAGCCCACTATCACCCCACCCCAACCGGCATAGCCGTAGCAGGCGACCACCAGGGCAAGGGGACCCAACCACCACCACCGGTCGAGCAAGCGCAGCTCAGGAAAGCGGGCGAAGTCCTTTATCGTGTCCGGCTCCGTGGCCTTGTAACGCGCCGAGAGAAACCACCCCACGTGGCTCCACCAGAAGCCGTCCTGGGGCGAGTGCACATCGCGTGCAGTGTCGGAAAAGCGGTGGTGGAGCCGATGATGACCCGCCCACCACAGCGGCCCCTTCTGCATAGCCGTGGTCCCGCCGAATGCCATCACGAGCTGGGCAACACGACCCATCCGGTAGCTGCGATGGGCAAAGTACCGGTGATACCCGGCTGTGACGAAGAACATCCTTCCCACGTAGAGCACGCCAAACAGCGCAAGCGTGCGCCAGGTGACACCGGTCCAGATGGCCAGCAGCGGGAGCAAATGCATGACGAAGAAGGGAACTGATCGAAATGGCATCACCCGCCGTTCATATGCTGTGGATTTGTGCT
>JAJZJN010000026.1 GCA_021851165.1 Actinomycetes bacterium | reverse complement strand
CGCTGACCGCGACCTCTCGCACCACGTTGCTCTGCTGGTCGGCTATGAACAGGTCGCCCTCGGAGTCGAGAGCTATCCCGCTTGGATCGTCCAGCTCGGCGGATGTCGCCAGACCGCCGTTGCCACTGTAGCCGCTGGTTCCATCACCCGCCACGGTGTATATGTACCCAGCTCTCATAGCGATACCGAACTGAGTGTGGTCGCTGGCCGCGACCTCACGGACTCGGTGGGTGTTCTGGTCGGCTATGAACAGGTCGCCCTCGGAGTCGATCGCCAGGCCTGCCGGAGCCCCGAGGAGCGCCTGGGTGGCCGGACAGCCGTCGCCCACTGCATCTGTCGCGGACGCACACACCACGCCCGAGCCATCCCCGGCCACGACAGACTCGTACCCGGTCTGCAGATCCACCCTGCGCACGACATCGTGCTCGAAGTCCGACACGTACAGAGAGGATCCGTCCAGCACGATCGAATACGGGCTCTGTCCCACGTTCGATGCCTCGCCCTGCGAGACGAGCGAACCGGCCACACCAGTCAGCGCCGGCACCCCGGGTCCCAGGCCACCTGGTGGCACGGCGGGTGCCTGGATCACGCCGGGTACCAGCGCCTCGTGAAATTCCAGCCCGCCGTCGGTAGAGACCACTGCCGCTCCCTGGCTGGCCGAGGCGCTGCCGGCCGACCCGACAGCCACGCACGTCGAGGTCGTCGGGCATGAGACGCCTCGTAGGACCCCAATCCCTACGGGCAGGGAAGCATCCGACCACGCCAGCCCGCCGTCGGTAGAGACCACTGCCGCTCCCTGGCTGGCCGAGGCGCTGCCGGCCGACCCGACAGCCACGCACGTCGAGGCGCTGGGGCATGCCGCTTGATAGAGAGACTTGATACCTCCGGGCAAGGATCTGACAGCCCAACCTGCCCCGTTGGTCGAGGCATTGGCGTTGCCTATGATCAGTCCTTCAGTCATCGACTCCACTGCGTCGTAGTAGCTACCGACAGCCAAGCATGAGTCCGCGCCGCCACAGGCGATGCCATTCAGATTGACCGGGTTGCCAGGCACCGGCATCCCCTGGACGCCCCAGCCGAGCCCGCCGTCGGTGCTCGCGATCACTCCGTTGAAAGACACGGTAGCCCAGCATCCCGACCCCGCCCCATCGGTGCATGCCACCCCCGAGAGGAAAGGGGTCCCCTGGGGCGGGGGCTCGGCAGTCCATGATCCACCTCCGTCGTGGGTAGCCACCAGTGCGGCGGGGGGCAGTCCGTAGGGATCTATCGGGTCACCCGACCCTGCCGCTGTGCAGCTAGCTGTCGTTGCACACGATACGGAACGCAAAGCAGCCGTTCCCGGAGGCGGGGGGACGGCCCCCCAGGTCGCCCCCCCGTCGCCGGTCACGAGCACAGCTGCTTCCGTAACGGCTGGCGACTCGCCGGACATGCCCGGCAGGGATGAGCTTCCGACCGCTACGCAGCGCAGGGCATCGGGACAACTGACCGAGTCGAGTGGCCCGAGGGCTACGTAGCCGCCCATACCATGAGCGCCTGTAGTGAGACTGACCGGAACTGCGGAAGCCCATGGCGCGCCCGCCATCCCCGCCACGCCGAACCCTGCAGTCACAGTCCCCGCCAGGACGCCGGCCATCCAGACGCCGGCCATCCAGACGCGAGCCGCTATCGGCACGGCGAAGCACTACCTGGCCCGGTGAGGACCACCGGCTGCGGGCTCACCAGCGACGATGATCCCCTCCCGGTCAGCCTCCAGGAGCATCGCCCGTCCAGCCACGCCAAGGTCGTCCATCGCCTCCTGCCCCGCTGAGCGAAGCCTCTCCCCCTCGCCAGCGTCACAGATGGCGAGAAGGCTTGGCCCTGCGCCCGACCAGCAGGCAGCACGTGCGCCCAGCGCCACCAAGCGGGCCAGGAGCTGGGGCGCCTCGGGGAACAGCGGGCTCCGGTAGTCCTGATGGAGCCTATCCTCGGTCGCTTCACGAACGAGCAGGCTGCTGTCTGCCAGGCCTGTGAGCAGTAGCGCCATACGACCAAGGTTGAATGTCGCGTCAGACCGGCTCACCATGCTTGGAAGAGCCTGACGTGCTCTCACCGTCGGTAGGGGCCGGTCGGGCACGAGCACGACGAACACGAGGCTCGCGTCAAGCGGGAGCTTCACCGCTCGGACGCTCCCCCTCGCCATCGTCGCAGCGACCAGGCCGCCTACCACGGACGCCGCGGCGTTCTCCGGATGGCCATCCACCCGTGCCGCGATTGCCAACGGATCGCGCGAGCCGGCCGCAGCGGCGGCTGCAGCCGCCAGGGCGGCCGACGATCCGAGACCACGCGCCACCGGGATCTCCGATCTCACGGTAATGGCAAGATGATCATGACCTGCCACGTCGATCGCAACTCGCGCTGCCAGGTGTGACGCATCGTCCGCTGTGCCCGCGCCCTCTCCCTCGCTCCTGACGATCAGCCTGTCGGCAGGCTCGACCTCGACCTCGACATACAGAGCGAGCGCGAGCGCAAGCACGTCGAAGCCAGGACCCAGGTTGGCCGTCGATGCCGGTGCCCTTGCACGCATGGAGCCAGGGTAGTGCCGGCGAGCCAGGTCCGCTCGAATGTAGGATGGCGCCACCTAGGCATCAGTCGTGGAGCAGACGCCATCCCAGTGGTGGGCCCCGGAGCCCGTAGAGCAATTCAAGATGGCACGCCAGCCTCCGGTCGCCTGCCACGATCGTCGCGGTCCCTATGATGCTGTGCGCACCGAGTAGCCCCAAAGGCCTCTTGGTGGCAATCGCCACCCTCACAACCGTGCCTGGCCACCCTACGACTCCGATATCGCTCATTGTCACAACCGGAACCGGGCTCTCCGGCCTCCAGGGCAGCTGGAGAGCCTCAACCGGCTCCCCTTCGGAGAGAACTCGGACGCTGCGCAGCCTGCCGGCGGCGGCATCGATGAGTCCCAAGGCAATGCGGTCTGCCCTGGCAAGCACGGCATAGCCCTCCTGCCCAGTGACTGCAGCCATGACGAGCACCTCACGGCGGCCTACCGGACGGCGGGCCGCAAGCACCACGCAACCCCCAGCGGCAGCGGTGAACCCTGACTTCACCCCAACCACGCCATGCCTACCTACCGCCTGCACGTAGTTGGCAAGCGCCCCAGCACCAGGCAAGGTGATAACCGGCTGATCGACAATCGATGCAAATGCCGGAAGTCGCATCGCCGCCTGGGCAAGCCTGAGCTGGTCCCCTGCAGTGCTGCGCGTAGCGGGATCGAAGCCGCTTGCGTCAGCGTAATGGGTCTGAGTCAAGCCCATCGCACGCGCTGTGGCGTTCATCTTCGCTACGAAGCCGGCCACTGAGCCCGCATCCCAACGAGCCAGGGTATCCGCCAGATTGTTGGCAGAATGGACGAGCAGGCCGTCCAGAAGCTGGCGTTCGCTTAGAACCTCGCCGGCGGTGACAGGAACCGAGGTCTCGTCATAGCGCTCGTCCTTCGCGGCATCGGCCACGTCCAACGGGTTCATCGTCAGCTTGGGCCCTGCCTGGTACGCAGAGAGCGGGTGGTCATGCAGCACCACATAGGCCGTCATGATCTTGGCAAGGCTGGCAACTGGGACAGGGGTCTCCCGGCCTGGCGACTCCATCATCACTCCGGCCGAAGGCACGTCAAGTGCCGCCTGGCCGATGGCTGGCCACGGAAGGACTGGCGGCGCCCCAGGGACGACGAATCCTGTACCGACAAGCCGGCTCACCACCGGAGCCGGCACGGCGCCGGCAAGACGCGTACCGACTACTACCGCCACCAGAAGCAGCACGGGCAACACCACCAGCCGGCGTGCCACCGGCCGGCGCCACCAGATGCCTCGTGAATACGAGGGCACCGCCGAGTCGCCTACTTGTCGAGGAGCTGCTCCAGCTCCTCGGGAGTCATCAGCACGGACCTGGCCTTGGAACCCTCCGACGGTCCCACTATGCCGCGCCTCTCCAGAAGATCCATCAGCCGCCCGGCTCGGGCAAACCCGACTCTCAACTTACGCTGCAGCATGGAGGTGGACCCTAGCTGAGAGCGCACGACCATCTCCATGGCGGCCTGGAACAGCTCGTCGCCTTCATCACCTGCGGAGGATGCGCTGGGACCGGCCACGTCACCGGCCACGCCCTCCAGGTACTCCGGCTCGCGCTGGCGACGCCAGTAGGCGACCACCGCCCGCACCTCGTCCTCGCTCACCCAAGGCCCCTGGATCCTTCTCGGCACCGACGACGACGCCGTGAGCAAGAGCATGTCCCCTTTGCCCACGAGCCGCTCCGCTCCCGGTTGATCGAGTATGACGCGGCTATCGGCCAACGAAGACACGGAGAAGGCGAGCCGGGAGGGAATGTTTGCCTTGATCACACCTGTGATCACGTCGACCGATGGACGCTGCGTGGCCAGGACCAGATGTATCCCGACGGCCCGAGCCATCTGGGCGATGCGACAGACGGACTCCTCGACGTCGCGAGCCGCTACCATCATCAAGTCGTTGAGCTCGTCTACGACCACCAACACGAAAGGCAACGGTTGGTGCCTACGCGAGCCGGCAACATCTGCATCGGCGCGTTGCCTGCCTGGATCAACCCCCCCCGTCCCAACCCCCCCTCGATGGACCTCTCCATCGTCAATGCCGGCTGCCTGGTCCCGAGCCACCGTAGGCGCAATGGCCTCGGCTGCTGCATCCCGGCTGTCCTCGGCATCACGATCATCCTGGCGAGCACGACCGTAGTCCTCGTCGAGATCCCCTACCGGCTCTTCGAGCTCGCCACTCGCGACTGCCAGGTTGTAGCCGGTGATGTCTCTCATACCCAGCTCCGCCAGCACGTCGTAGCGGCGCTCCATCTCCGTGACAGCCCATGACAGCGCATTAGCTGCCTTCTTCGGGTCGACCACGACCTGCGTGAGCAGATGGGGCAGGCCGTTGTACTGACCCAACTCCACCCGCTTCGGGTCGATCAGGATCAGCCGTACCTGCTCAGGGGTGGCCCTCATCAGCACCGACGTAAGCAGCGAGTTGATGCAGGACGACTTACCGGCACCTGTGGCACCTGAGATGAGCAGGTGGGGCATGTCAGCCAGGTTCGCCATCACGGGTCGCCCGGCTATGTCACGGCCGAGCCCCACTTCGAGGGGATGCTTCGCCATCTTCGCCTCTGGCGAGGTGAGGATATCGCCCAGGGCGACCAGATCACGCTTCACGTTCGGCACCTCTACACCTATTGCAGAACGCCCTGGTATAGGCGCCAGGATCCTCACATCGGGCGATGCCATCGCGTACGCGATGTCCTTCGCAAGTGTGGTGACCCGGGCGACCTTCACCCCAGCTCCGAGCTCCAGCTCGAAGCGGGTGACGGTCGGGCCGACGGTATGGCCGACAAGGCGCGTGTCAACCCCGTGGGCGGCAAGCGCAGATACCAGCGTCCGGCCCGTTGCAATGACCTCGGCTTCGTTGCGCTGATGAGCTTCAGCCCTGTTGAGCAGCTTGGCGGGAGGGAGGCGCCACTGGCCCGCTGCAACCCCGAGGTCGAGCTCCGGTGCCGACACCACCGTCGTCGGCCGCGGACGCCTGGGGCTGGCGATACGATTCTGGCTGAGGGCAGTACCGCCTGAAGCCGCAGCGGTCTCCGATCCCGACACGTCAGCGGACACGTCCCCGACCGGGGAGACTGGACTGGCACCGGTGTGATCCGGCCCGGCATGATCCGGCCCCACTAAGGCCATGCCGTCTTCAGCAACCTTCGCTTCACCGGCCATGGTCCGGCCTTCTTCGGCACCGACCTCGGCATCTCCGCCACCTTCCAGAGACCGCGGTAGCTGGCTCGCGGCGGATTGCCCCCCAACGGGCTGGCTCCCGGTGGAGTCGCCCCGGCTGGTCCGGCCCCTGGTCTCGCGGCCTTCGCTGAAGCGGGCCCACCCCTGCCTCGCTCCGCCTGCCACAGCACCGCCGGCAGCCCGCAGCGTGGTACCCGTGAGTACCACCAGAGCGAGTACGGCTACCGCTAACATCACCACGTACGCCCCTGCAGCCCCGATCGCCCCTGACAACGGCGCTCCGGTGATCGCGCCGAGCCAGCCACCGGATGCCCGCAGTGCCGCGCTCGACGCGCTTAGACGTGCCGACCCTCCGGCCAGGTCGGAGAGCCCCGACACAGCCAGCAAGAGCAACGACGAGCCGAGCGTAGCCCTCGCCGGCTCGCGGCTCTCGTGGCCGGCCATCAGGCGGACAGCGGCGACCGCGAGTGCCACCGGAACCACAAACCGGCCCACCCCGAATGCCACACCGAGGCCGTGATCTATCCCGGCGCCCATCGGCCCGAGCGATCCGGCGTATATAGCAAGCGCGCCCAGTACCGAGCCGGTCACGAGCAGGATTCCCCAGACATCATCGGAATGCTCTGCCAGCACGCCCCACAGCTGCTCAGCCATCCCGGGATGGTCACGGGCGGGCGTCGAGGCCCTGGACCTGGAGGCCTTGGACCTAGACGACCTTGACCCGGACGCCTTGGACGTGGATGCGGGGCCGGTCCCAGGGCGGCGACCAGAGCCGCCTGAGCCAGAACGGCCTGCGGGACGTGGCTGGCTGCGACCCGCAGGGCGAGCGCTGGTCGAGCGGCGCTTCGTGGTCACCACAATGGAACTGATGCTAACACTGCTGTAATACGCCTGGGTGGTCCAGGCTCACCGCAAACACCGATCCGATCCGAGCAGTACGGCCAGCAGGGTCTCGTTCAGACGGTGACTACCACCGGCACTATCATCGGCCGGCGCCTGGTGCGCTCCCCTACGAGACGTCCAAGCGCCTTCCGGGCATGGCGGCGCAGGACCTCGTGGTCGGTCGCCCCATCCGCTAGGGCCTGCTCGAGTGCCGCCATCACAACGGCAGCAGCTTCGCCCAGCAGCTCCTCAGCCTCAGGCGCATGCACCCATCCACGAGTGATGATCTCCGGCTTCGTCACGATCTCGCGCTTGTGCAGGTCGAGAGTGGCCACCACCACCACGACGCCCTCTTCGGCCAGTGCCCGGCGGTCTCGTAGTACGCCATGACCGACGTCGCCCACCGTGCCGTCCACGTAGACGTATCCAGCCGGCACGTTGCGATCACGCCGAAGCCCGCTTGCGTCGAGCACCACGGAGTCTCCGTCCTCGCACAACATCACGTGATCCGCGCCAACCCCGCTACGTGCCGCGAGTCCTGCATGATTCACTAGATGGCGGTACTCACCATGGACCGGCACAAACCACTCCGGGCGCGCTATGGACAGCAGCGTGCGCAGCTCTCCCTGGCGTGCATGGCCGCTCACGTGCACCGGCTCCACCCCGGTGTGGACCACCTCGGCGCCACGGTGGAACAGCTCGTCTATCACGCGGCCAACGGCCCACTCGTTGCCCGGTATCGGATGGGCGCTGATAATGACCACGTCGCCGGGGTGGATCCGGATCCACTTGCTCTCGCCTGCGGCCATGAGAGACAGCGCCGACAAGGGCTCCCCCTGCGAGCCAGTCGAGACCACACACACGGATCCCGGGTCCAGACGTTCCACATCCTCGACGTCCACCAACATGCCGTCGGGTACATGGAGCAGGCCGAGGCTCTGAGCCAGAGCGACGTTCTTCGCCATCGACCTGCCCAGAGTGGCAACTTTCCTCCCGGCCCGAGCCGCGGCGTCGATCACCTGTTGAATCCGGTGGATATGGCTTGCAAAGCAGGCGACGACAATCCGCCGCCCGGCTCGCTCCGCGAAGAGCCGGGCGAGAACAGGTCCGACCGTGCTCTCCGAATCGGTGAAACCCGGCTCCTCGGCATTGGTGGAATCCGACAGCAGCAGCCGGACTCCAGGCCCGTCCGCCAGGGCACCTATGCGCGCAAGATCCGTCATGCGTCCGTCGACAGGGGCAAGATCTATCTTGAAATCCCCAGAGTGGAGGATCACACCCTGGGGAGTGTGGAAGGCCGTCGCAAAGCCATGAGGCACCGAATGGGTGACGGGTATGAACTCTACGTCGAACGGACCGATCGTCACTCGCTGGCCGTCTGTCACGGTGATGAAGTCAGCCCGATCGGCCAGCCCGGCCTCTTCGACCCGGTTGCGGGCCAGACCCAGTGTGAGCTGCGAGCCGTAGACGGGCACAGCTAGATCACGTAGCAGGTAGGCGAGCCCTCCCGTGTGGTCCTCGTGTCCATGGGTCAGGATGACCGCCTCCACCTGACCAGCCCGCTCCCTGAGGTACGACAGATCCGGGAGTACCAGATCGATGCCCGGCATATCAGGATCAGGGAACATCACGCCGCAGTCCAGCACCACCACACGCCCGGCGATCTCGATGCACGCGCAGTTTCGACCTATCTCGCCCAGGCCTCCGAGGAAGCTGACGCGCACGGCATCGGCCAAGTCAGGGACTCCAGTCCCCATGAGCGGCACCAGCAGCGCTGTCCCCGGAAGGAGCGGCAATCTCCAAGCGCGCGAGCCCAGCCAGCATCTTCCTTGCCTGATCGTCCAACTCGCTCGGAGCGGGACCCATTGGAAGGCGGCACTGCCCGACCGGCAGGCCAAGCGCCCGGCAGGCCGCCTTGGCCGGCAGCGGATTGGGGTAGGCATCCGACGACTGGAACCCGACCACTTCGGTAAGGCGGGCATTGATCGACCGGGCCGAGTCGTAGCGCCCATCCAGGAATGCGCTCACCATCTCCCTCAGCTCGAGCCCAGCCCAGTGACTTGCGACACTGACCACACCAACGGCACCTACCGCAAGAAGCGGTAGGGTCAGCTTGTCATCGCCGCTGTACAGCTCGAAGCCATCCGGCAACTCGGCGACAAGCCTGGCCGAGGCCGGTACGTCGCCTGCGGCATCCTTCACCCCCACGATGTTCGAAACGCTGCGCGCCAGGTGCACGAGGGTCTCATGAGCGATCTTCCGGCCGGTGCGGACCGGGATGTCGTAGAGGATCACCGGCAGTCGTGTGGCAGACGCCACGGCCGTGAAGTGCTGGACCAGCCCGGCCTGCGGCGGGCGGTTGTAATAGGGAGTGACCAGAAGGATCCCGTCGACGCCTGCTCGCTCCGCTTCCTGGGTCAGCTCTATCGAGTGCGCCGTATCGGCCGTCCCCGTTCCGGCGAGGACCGGGATCGTGACGGCAGAGGCCACCGCGGCGAATAGCTCCATGCGCTCGGAGTCTCGTAGGACCGATGCTTCGCCGGTAGTCCCGGCGATCACCAGTCCGTCACTGCCATGGTCGCCCAGCCACCTCGCCAGGGCAACCGCCCCGTCCACATCCAGCCGTCCCTCGCTGTCGAACGGCGTCACCATCGCCGTGATCACCGCGCCGAAACGAGCTGGGGCTGAGCGTGCCATGGCTACCCAGGCTAGTGCCTACAGCCGGCCACGGGCGTCCGGCCGGGTTCTGACTGCCCCCGACCAGCGCCTATCGCACAGGTCCGCGCTCAGCCGACTGCCTGCAGGCTGTCGTACTCCTCGCCTGTGTCGGCCCAATCCTCGAACGTGATCACACCAAGCTCTGTGAACCGCTGGCGAAGCCATCCATCGGCAGCGTCGAGCAGCCCCAGCTTCTTGCAGTTAGGGACGATCTTCGAAAACAGCATGGTCTGGAACATCTGACGTTCCGGAACCTGCATCAGCACCGGTACCACGTCCTTGGCGTCCATGCCCAGGCGCTCCCACACCTCCTGCTGGAGGAAGCGGTCACGCATCCGAACAGCAGCCTCGAACGCGAACTCCTGACGCTCGCGCAACTCCGCGGTGGAAAGCTGCTGGTAGTACTCCTGGAGACTGATGACTCCAAAGGCCACATGACGGGCCTCGTCGGACATCACGTAACGGAGAAGCTGCTTCAGAAGCGGCTCAGTGGTCATCTGGTACATGAACCCGAATGCCGCGAGTGCGAGCCCTTCCACCATGATCTGCATGCCAAGGTAAGTCATGTCCCAGCGACTATCCGCGATGATGTCGTCGAGCAGCAGCCTCAGATGTGCATTGATCGGATAATGCCCGGAGAGCTTGTCGTCGAGATACTTGGAGAACACCTCGACATGCCTCGCCTCGTCCATAACCTGGGTGGCGGCATAGTACTTCGCGTCTATCCACGGGACCGATTCGACTATCTTCGCAGTGCAGACCAGTGCGCCCTGCTCGCCATGCATGAACTGGGACAACGTCCAGTTCTGGCTCTCCACTCCCAGCCTGACCCATTCCTTGTCACCCCACTTCGCAAATGGGGTGCCGGACAAGTCGGCTCCTGATCCGAACCCTCCGTTGGCGACCGCGTTGGCCACAACGAGCTGCTCTTGGTCCACCAGGGTGCTCCACGGAAGATCGGTCTCGGCATTCCACTGCGCGGACTTGGCCTTCTCATAGAGCTTCGCAAGCCTCGGCCGAGCCCCCTTCTCGTAATCCCAGGTAAATATCGTGTCGTAGTTCGAATGCACCGTGTGGATGAGCTCATCCTGGTCGGTGTTCACCACCGAGAGTATCGCCTCGAGATCGTTCACCTCGTTACGGTCGATGATCTCCGACGTCTCCCTCATCCCCTCGCTCATGACGCTCCTCTCCAACTTCACATTGTCGGTTGTAGATGCAGATCTGGCTGTAGGGCACGAATGCCCGGAAGGACGAATGTGCGGACGAACCGCTCCACTGAGCGCCTGTCGGACAAACGCAAGTATTCGGCAGGGCAAACCAGGTAGGAGAGCATGATCCGTGTCACCCACTCGGCTACGCGCACCGAATCATCCAAGCCCAGCCACTGCCCGAGGAATGGGGCAGCGAAGCTGGACGCGCGCTCCAGGAGCCGGTCCATCTCGTCGAATGCGAGATATGGCAGCACCACACCAGGCTCGTGCTCGAGCAGGTACGTGACGACACGGTTGTCCCCGATCAGCCGCGCGGCCTCGACCATCCCCGAGACCAACACTTCCTCCAGGCTGTCGGCCTGGCCGATCACGAGCGCCAGGGATGCGAACAGCCTGGACACTTCCGTGTCCACCGCTGCGCGCATGATCGAGTCCTTACCCTCGGGGAACACACGATAGACAGTCGCCCTGCTGCACCCAGCAGCGCGCGCGATATCGTCCACCGTCGTCTTGGCCAGTCCATAGGAGGCTACGCAATCGAGCAGCGCTTCGATGATCCGCAGACGCTGCGGAGGCTTGCCAGAGCTACCCGGCCTGCTCGGTGTCGCCTCGCTCACGCCCCTAATAGAGGGCTGCACGACAACCCGCGATCCAGGCGGCGATCCGGCTGGTGCAGGCGATCCAGGCGGCGCGCCTTCCGGCACGAGGCGAAGCGGCCCAACGTTCATGGTGAAACACTATGACTAATCCTGTCTCATCGTCAATAGCTCCACGCCAACCACCTCATGCACCTGGGCAGGATCTTCCATGTCCCATCGACCCGGGGAAGAGATGAGAGACAGTGCCATCCGAGCGAGGAAGTCCGCTGCCTCGTCAACGTCTACACCCGGAGCCAAGCCGTGCTGCTCTATATATGGAACCAGGAAGTCCGCTATAGAGTCCAACGTCCGGCCGGCCTCCACCGTCAGCTTCGGGAGGAGCACCTCTGGCTCCGTGGCGAGCACTTTTTGGAGTACTAGGTGCTCCCTCAGGCACCGCCGAGCAAACACAATGCCCCGCTCCATGAGCTCCTCGAGGGACGCCGCCCCCCGGATCTCCTCGTAAAGACGCCCGAAGAACCTGCGGTACTCCCAGGAGACCGCGGCGTCCATGAGCTCGTCGCGCCCTCCGGGAAAGCATCGGTACAATGTCGAGCGCGACAGGCGGGCCTCATGTGCCACGTCATCGAGGGTCGTCTTGGCCAGCCCCCACCGTGCCACACAGGCATATGCCGATCGGACGATGTGCAGACGCTGCGACGCCGGTCCGCCGGGAGCCCCGGCGCTGGCCGCACCCTCGACCCTCGTTCCTGGAGGCAACTGAACCGTTCATCCACTCAGAAGCCGAGCAGCGGCCCGAGCCCCAACGTCAGGCCTGGCCGCCCCGGCACGGCTTTCACAGCCAAGAGCACACCAGGCATGAACGATGTCCTGTCATACGCGTCATGGCGGATCGTCAGCGACTGCCCAACAGCCCCGAATATGACTTCTTGATGGGCAACCAGGCCGTTCAGGCGCACCGAATGCACACGTACCCCACCGGCCGCAGCACCGCCTCTGACCCCGTCCAGCACAGTTCGCGCCGTCCGGTCTGCCGGCCACGGGGCCGAACCCGACTCGACGCGGGCAACATCGATGCGCTCGGCGGTGCTCATGGCCGTTCCCGATGGCGCGTCCACCTTACCGGCATGATGCAGCTCTATGATCTCGGCGCCGTCCATGAACGGGGCCGCCAGCTCCGCAAAGCGGATCATGAGCGCAGCGCCTATGGCGAAGTTCGGCGCTAGCACGCAGTTGGCTGGCGAGCGGCTGAACAGCCCGTCCAGCCTGGAGACGTCACCCTCGACCAGCCCGGTCGTTCCCACTACAGCATGCACCGAATGGGCCGCGCACCACTGAAGATTCTCGAGCGCCGCTTCGGCCACGGTGAAATCGACGGCCACGTCGGCACTTGCGCGCTCCAGATCCCCGATGTCCGACCCTACCTGCAAGCCCCCACTGTCCGTTCCGGTCACCTGGCGCAGGTCGATGCCAGCAAGAGCGGGGTCGACCGCCGCCGCCAGATCCAGTTCTGGATCCGCGATGA
Source organism: Actinomycetes bacterium (assembly GCA_021851165.1). GTDB lineage: Bacteria > Actinomycetota > Acidimicrobiia > Acidimicrobiales > JAJZJN01 > JAJZJN01. The sequence continues at coordinate 13,358 of JAJZJN010000026.1, read as the reverse complement.
CCGCCCTGCACACCTCGCGTCCCATCCGACCACCAGCACCGAGAACTCCCACGCGTAACATGAGCGAACCCTAGCGGCCCGATCCGGTGCGGTTAGCCCGCCAACTGCCGACCTCTTCCTCGGACACAGGTCCCACCACGGCAAGCACCCTCGGCTGGGAGGCCATCTCACCGCATACGCGAGCCACGTCGGCGAGCGTCACCGCGTCTATCCTGGCAAGCAGATCGTCTACGTCTAGAACCTCCCCGTGCAACAGGAGGCTCGACCCGATCCTGCTCATACGTGCTCCAGAGTCCTCCAGCGATAGCACCGTGTCAGCCCTGAGATGCCCCTTTGCGACCGAGAGCTCGCGATCTGTGATCCCGGCCTCCCCCATGCGGTCGATCTCGACGTTGACCAGCCCGAGCACCTCCTCGGCATGTTCGACAGCCGTGCTGACACCAACCGAGAGCGAGCCCACCTCCTCGTAGTGCGTGCGCTCCGACCATATGGAATATGCCAGTCCACGGCGTTCGCGCACTTCCTGGAACAGCCTGCTCGAGATGCCACCGCCTAGCACGTGATTTGCCAATGCCAGCGCCCAGCGATCCTCTGAATGCCGGCCTGGACCTGCCATACCCAGGACCAGATGAACCTGCTCGATAGGTCTGCGGTCCACCGCGGGACCCGCCGCGGGAGGTGTCCCGGGCGCCGTCCTCGCCGGGGGGCCACCCCCGCTACGGCTCGCGAACACGCTCTCCACGGCCTCACGCAGGTGGTCGTGGTCCAAATCCCCGGCCGCAGCCACCACCAGGTTGCCTGCCAGGTAATGCTCGTCGAAGAAGCCCCGGATCTCCTCGCGGCTCAGCCTCACGACGGTCTCGGAACTTCCGAGAACCTCACGACCGAGCGGGTGGCCCGGGAACATCGCCGCGGAGAACAACTCCGTCGCGAGATCGCCAGGCTCGTCGCCATGCATCAGGATCTCCTCCATGATGACCTGGCGCTCCGCCTCGATCTCCTCGGCACGCAGGGCAGGATCGGTCATGATGGCGCCGAGGACATCCAACCCGAGCTTCATGTCCTCTGCCAGCAGCCTCACATAGAACGCTGTGTACTCCTTCGTAGTGAACGCGTTCATGTCACCGCCGACTTCGTCGACTGCCTCGGCGATCGCTGCCGCGCTCCACCCCGGAGTCCCCTTGAACAGCAGGTGCTCGAGGAAATGCGACGTGCCGGCCATCGCGTCCGTCTCGTCGCGTGAGCCGGTGCCCACCCACACCCCGAGACTCACCGAGCGCGACTCGGGCATCCGCTCAGTGACGAGCCGTACACCACAGCCGAGATGCTCCGCGCAGATCACCGGGCGGCCACCGAGGCATCGCTGTTGTGACGCATCCAGACCGTCAACGGCGCCGGCGGCGACGGCCGGGACCAGAACGGTCGCTGCCCCCGCCCTCGGGGCGCGAGGCGAACCCTCCCGGAGCAGGACCGGGACCAAGATCCCCGAGATCCCGTACGAGCTCTTCCTCGAAGACCGCCTCGAACGAGGCCACCTGGCTTTCACCGGAGCCGGCCCCTTCGCTCCTCGCATTGCCGGAAGCCTCGCCAGCCGGCTCCTGGACATGGCCAGCAGCTGCCGGCGCGCCCGCGAGCGACAGAGAGACCTTGCCCTGGGGATCGATGTCGTCGACCTTCACCTCTACGTCCTGGCCAAGGGTGAGAACGTCCTCCACCCTATCCACCCGCTTGCCGCCACCCACCTTGGATATGTGCAGCAGGCCGTCACGCCCGGGCAGGATGTTGACGAATGCCCCGAACTTGGTGATGTTGACCACCTTGCCCGGGTAGATCGCCCCCACCTCCGCCTCTGGAGGGTCGATGATGAGCGAGATGCGTCGCCGTGCTTCCTCGACTGCAGCGGAGTCCTTCGAACCGATGGTGACAAGCCCGAACATTCCATCGTCGTCCACGGTGATGTCGGCGCCGGTCTCAGCCTGCATGGTGTTGATCACCTTGCCCTTGGGACCGATCACTTCTCCGATCTTGTCGACCGGTATCCGGAAGCTGACTATCTTCGGCGCGTTCACGCTCACCGTGGGGCGTGGAGCGGAGATGGCTGATGCCATGACCTCGAGGATGGCCAGGCGCGCGTCACGCGCCTGGAGCAGCGCCTGGGAGAGCACATCGGCCGGCAGGCCATCGATCTTCGTATCGAGCTGTAGTGCAGTCACGATCTCGGCAGTACCGGCGACCTTGAAGTCCATGTCACCGAAGGCGTCCTCCGCCCCGAGAATGTCGGTGAGAGTCACGTAGCGGTCACCCTCGTTCACAAGGCCCATCGCTATACCGGCAACTGGGGCCTTCAGAGGGACCCCTGCATCCATCATCGACAGCGTCGAGCCACACACCGAAGCCATCGAGGTCGAGCCGTTCGACGACAGGACCTCCGACACCAGCCTCAAGGTGTAGGGGAACTCGTCGGCGGGAGGCACGACTGGAAGAAGGGCCCTCTCCGCCAGCAGTCCATGACCGATCTCCCGACGCTTGGGACCTCTCATGAAGCCGGTCTCGCCGGTGGAGAACGGCGGGAAGTTGTAATGGTGCATGTACCGCTTGAACTCATCGATGCCGATGGTGTCCAGCATCTGGTTCATCCGTGGCATTCCCAGGGTGGTGACGTTCAATACCTGGGTCTCGCCACGCTGGAAGAGCCCCGAGCCATGGGCTGTAGGAATGATGCCAACTTCAGCCGACAGAGGGCGAAGCTCGGCAGTCCCGCGCCCGTCGATCCTAATTCCATCGTCGAGAATGCGCTGCCTCACCAGCTGCTTGGTAAGGGAGCGCACGGCGGCCTTGATCTCGCGCTCGCGATCTGGGAACTCGTCGGCGAGTGCTGCCAGCACCGACTGGGTGGCTGCCTCAAGCGCATTGTTCCGATCGGCCTTCACTGTGATCGCGTTGGCCTGCGAGAGGGCATCCCTGCCGAGCGCCTCGACCCTGGAGAACACCTCGTCGCCATAGTCGGAGAACAGCTCGACGGGCACCGGCGGCTTGACCCCAGCCTTTGCCACCAGCTCACGCTGCAGCTCTATCGACTCACGTATCCATACCTTCGCTGCCTCGAGCCCGCCAGCGATCACGTCCTCGGTCACCTTCGGGGCACCCTGCTCGTAGAAGCGCCAGGAATCCTCGGTACCACCAGCCTCCACCATCATGATGGCCACGTCGGCACCCGGTTCCTCCGACAGCGCCCGACCCGCCACCACCAGTTCGAAGCACGACGCGTCTCCCTGCTGGTATGTCGCGTGGGGGATCCATGTTCCCTCCGTCGACCATGCGAGGCGCACGGCGCCCACCGGGCCGTCGAAGGGGATCCCGGAGATCATGAGTGCCGCCGACGCTGTATTGATCGCCAGGACGTCGTGGGGGTTCACCTGGTCTGCACCTAGGATCGTCCCCACCACATGAACCTCGTTGCGGAATCCCTTCGGGAAAGACGGGCGCAACGGCCTGTCTATGAGACGGCAGGTGAGGATCGCCTGGTCGGTAGCCCGCCCCTCGCGGCGGAAGAACGAACCTGGGATCTTCCCGGCTGCGTACATCCGCTCCTCTATGTCCACGGTCAGAGGGAAGAAGTCGGCCCCCTCACGTACGCTCCTCGAAGCCACTGCTGTCACCAGCACCATGGTGTCGCCGAGACGTCCGACGACAGCGCCGTCGGCCTGCATGGCAAGCTTGCCTGCCTCGAATGAGAGGGTGTGGTCGGTCCCGCTAACAGGGGCCGACACGGTGATGGCGTCCGCCATAGGTCACCTCGCTTGAGTCGAGGGCGCGGGCCAGGCCAGTTCCCAGTGGTCGATCACCTACTCGGTCGCTCACCGCTCAGCCGTCACTTCGACAGGCCGGCGGGCACGAGTTCGCACCCGTATAAGCAGGTAACCGGCCACTGGCAGCTGACTGCTGACCTTCTGCCCGTTTTCCACTGTGGTCAGGCGTGCGACACGCCTGTGTATCCAGGGGGGTCACCCCTCCTGGCTGGCTCATTTGGCAGCACAAGCCGCCTCATGAGCGATATTCTCGCCTAGCGGCGTATACCCAGCCGGCCGATAATCGACCGGTACCGCTCGACATCGTTGTCGCGAACGTAGTCCAGAAGGCGACGGCGACGGCCGATGAGCTTCATCAAACCGCGTCGCGTGTGATGGTCACCCTTGTGAAGCTTGAGATGCTCGGTTAGATGGGCGATCCGTTCCGTGAGGAGCGCTATTTGAACCTCGGGCGAACCCGTGTCGGTCTCGTGAAGCCGGTGCTCGGCGATCGTCGCTTGCTTGTCGGGCATGTTCTGGGAGAACCTCGGAAACGTGTCCCCGGAGAGAGCCGCCTCGGCGAGGCAACCATTCCTGCTCCGGTACGGCCGGGGAAGTCCCGACCGAACAGCGATGCTAGCACCGCTTGGCGCACGATGCTTTCATGCTCAAGATCCGTCGGCTGCGAGGATCTCACGTGCCTGTGTCACATCTGCTTCCATCTGGGCAACCAGCGCCTCGCTCGACTCGAACCGCCTGTCATCGCGGAGCCGCTCCACGAACCACAGCCGTGCCTGCTCTCCGTACAGATCACCGTCGAAGTCAAGGATGTGGGCCTCCAGCACTCGGTCTCCAGCTTCGTAGAACGTAGGACGGCGACCGATCGACACCGCTGCAGCGAGGATAGAACCGTCCGAGCGCTCGTACCTGCACGCGTAGATACCATCCGCCGGAATGGCCATGCCTGACGGTACCTGCAGATTGGCCGTGGGAAAGCCCAGCTTCGCCCCGCCTCTCCCATCTCCACGTGCCACGCGGCCCCTCACGGTGTGGGGTCGCCCCAGAAGCCGCCTGGCACCGACCACATCGCCACTGGCCACCAATGCACGGATCCGGGTGGAAGAGACCGTCTCCTCCTGTTCCCGGTCGGCTTCGAGGCGAAGCCCCACGACGTCAAAGCCATACTCCCCGCCCATCTGCTCGAGCAGGCCCACGTCACCGCGCCGTCGGTGCCCGAAGTGGAAATTCTCGCCAACGACCACCAGGCGCGCACGGAGGCGACCCACGAGCACCTCCCTGACGAAGTCCTCTGCGCTCTCCGCTGCCCTCTGCTCGTCGAAAGGCACAACGAGCGTCCTGCCCACCCCAGCGGCGCCGAGAAGCTCCAGCTTCTGGGGAAGATCAGTAAGCAGCAGCGGAGCCGACCCAGGCCGCACCACAGTGGCAGGATGCCTGTCGAAGGTGACCACCGTAGTGACGAGCCCTCTGGCTTCTCCCATGGCGCGCAGCTCCGCCAGGAGCCGCTGGTGGCCAAGATGGACACCGTCATAGGCGCCAATGGTGACCGCGGACCCAACGTCCGGGGGAGTGCAGCTGTCAGGATCGAACACAACCTCCACCCGATGCACGTTACCGTTGTTGGTCAGGCGCCGACGATCCGGCGATTCTCAGGATCTCTCTATGACCACGGCAGCGGTTACCCGCTCGGTGGGCGTGGCCTCGTACACGGCCAGAAGCCGCCCCCCTGCGTCGACAAGTGCCCACGGGCCGCCACCCGAGGCCCCGATGGCAACCTTGTCGAGCGCGAGGCCGTGCACAACCAGACGCGCCAGTTCGCTGCCCACCTCCACCTGCTCCATGTCACGGAGCGCTTGAGCGGGCGTCAGCACATGAGCCGTGCCCAGTTCCGCTATCGTGTGCGCCTCGGCAACCCCGAACGAGCCGATCCGAGTGCGGCGCAGGTTCCGAAGGTGAGCGCCACCACCCAGAGCCCTGCCAAGATCGTCTGCGAGTGACCTGATGTAGGTGCCGGTCGAGCAGTCCACCTCGATCGGATAGACGCCTTCCTCGCCAGGGACCTGCGGCCCGACCTCGAAGCGGTGCACCTTGACAGATCGTGCCGGCCTGTCGATCTCGATTCCCTCTCGTGCCATGGCGTGGAGCCTGCGACCTCCCACCTTCAGAGCCGACACCATAGGGGGTATCTGTTCTATGTCGCCGGTCAATCCCGCCGCCGCGGCACACACGGCGTCGTAGGTGACCGATGACATGTCCCACGCCCCGGTGATCGCTCCCGAGGAGTCCAGGGTGGAGGTGGCCGTTCCGAGCGCCACCTCTCCCACATACGTCTTCGGAAGCCCGGTTATGTACCTGAGGAGCCGGGTTGCCCTGCCGAGCCCGATGATGAGAACGCCGGTGGCATCGGGATCAAGCGTGCCGGCATGGCCTACACGACGCTGGCCGAACAACCGCCGGCATCGCGCCACGACATCATGGGAAGTCCAGCCAGGTTCCTTGTCCACGACGACCACGCCCATGGGACCATCATGGCCAGGCGGCACCAGGCGTGCGCCGCCGCTACCCGACAGCCCCGGCATCCGAGCCGCCAGAGACTGCCTCGCCGCCAGGCTCGCCGCCTAGGCCGTGCATGACGGCGCCTGCCTCGCCGGCAGCGCTTCCACTGCTCGAGACCGGCTCACCAGCGTCTCTGAGGCGCCTCAGGACCTCATCCACACGCTGGCCGCTCAGGACGCCTGGATCTGCTGCAAACGAGAGGTACGGCGTCCGCTTCAAACGCACCTGACGGCCAATGGCCCTCTGGAGCTCCGCCCTGTGCTCTTCGAGCACCACGGCCATATCGTCGGTGATCGAGCTCAGAAACACCGTAGCGTGGCGAAAGTCGGGGGAGGAGGATACGGAGGTGACCGTTGCCATACCTATGCGCTCGTCTACGTCGACCAGACGCTCCAGCTCGTCGGCGAGCACCTCCCTCAGCACCTGGTTGACCCGCAGGGTCCTCGGATACCGACCACTGCTCCGGCTGTCGTGGTGGCGACTCACGGTTCATGCCTCCCGGTTGAAGATCGCCAGAGGCCCTACGGGCTACCGGCAAGGTCCCCCGCCTCAGGTTCGCGGGATCTCACGCTCCTCGTAGGTCTCGATGACGTCGCCCTCTTTGAGATCCTGATAATCCGACAGCCCAACCCCACATTCGAACCCGGCGGCAACTTCACGAACGTCATCTTTGAAACGCCTAAGCGAGCTGACAGTGCCCTTCCAGATGACCACACCGTCGCGCAGGAAACGCACCTTCGAACCCCGAGTGATCACACCGTCACGCACGTAGCAGCCCGCAACCGGCCCAATCCGCGGCACTCGGAACACCTCTCGGACCTCCGCCTCGCCAGTGACCACTTCCTCGATCTCGGGGGCCAGCATCCCGACCATCGCCGCCTCGATGTCCTCCAGGAGCTTATAGATGATGTCATAGGTGCGGATCTCGACATCACGCTCCTCGGCCATCTCGCGTGCCCTACGGTCAGGCCGCACATTGAAGCCGATGATCGTCCCGTTAGCTGCCGCCGCGAGCTGGACGTCGTTCTCGGTTATCCCCCCGACCCCGCGGTGGACGAAACTGAGCTTGACGTCATCACGCTCGAGCTTGCGGAGACTGTCAGTTATCGCCTCGAGAGTTCCCTGGACGTCCGCCTTCACGATCAAGTTCAACGTGGAGGTCTCCCCACGCTGGATCTGCTCGAAGATATCCTCGAGCTTCGCACCCTGCGCCGTTGGGGCCGGCGCATGCCCCGCCACCCTGTAGCGCCTCTCGCGTGCCTCGCCGATCGTACGAGCGGTGGACAGGTCGGCGGTCACCCGGAACTCGTCGCCGGCACTCGGGGGCTCGGAGAACCCGAGCACCTGAACCGGCGTCGAGGGCGACGCCTCTTTCACCTGCGCCCCGTGATCATCCACGAGCGCCTTCACCTTCCCCCATGCCGCACCAGCGACAACGGTGTCACCAATCCTCAAGGTTCCTCGCTGGACGATGACGGTAGCAACCGGCCCTCTGCCGACCTCTAGATTGGCCTCCAGCACCGTCCCGCGGGCCGGACCATCCGGCACAGCCCTGAGCTCCTCCACCTCGGCCACCAGGGCCACATGCTCCAGGAGCTCCTCGATGCCGGTTCCCTCGAGGGCCGACACCTCGCACGTAACCGTATCTCCTCCCCATGCCTCCGGTAGCAGGCCGTGCTCGGAGAGCTGCTGGAGAACCCGGTTCACGTCAGCATCGGGCCGGTCGATCTTATTGACGGCGACCACGATCGGCACCCCCGCAGCACGTGCATGATCTATAGCCTCGATGGTCTGTGGCATCACCCCGTCATCGGCCGCCACGACCAGGATGACGATGTCCGTTACACGTGCCCCTCGCGCTCGCATGGCCGTAAACGCAGCATGGCCGGGAGTATCGATGAACGTGAAGCGCTGGCCCCGTGACTCGACTTGGTAAGCGCCTATGTGCTGTGTGATCCCGCCTGCCTCGCCCGCCACGACGTTCGCCGAGCGGATCCGGTCGAGCAGCAGCGTCTTGCCATGGTCCACATGGCCCATCACGGTCACCACCGGAGGTCGCGGCTCGCTGCCTTCCTCATCCTCCTCCTCTTCCTCGTCGAAGTACCGGGCCTGCAGCTCCGCCTCGTCCTCCTCGCCAGGGTCCACCAAGCGCACCTGAGCGCCGATCTCGGCCGCGAACAGCTCGATCATCTCGTCCGACAGTGACTGGGTGGCACTAACCACTTCTCCCTGTAGGAACAGGAATCGGATCACGTCACCTGCGGAGCGGTTCAACTTGGGCCCGAGCTCTCTCGGAGTGCTGCCCCTCTCGACGATCACCTCATGATCTGGAACCGGAGCCGTCGAAGGCGTGTATGTGGTCAGCTGGGTAGGCTCGAGCTCTTCGAGATTCCGCCGGCGGCGACGCGGCCGGCGAGATGGGGCTCGTCCGCGGCCACCTGGCCCGCTACGCAGCCCTGGTGGCGGCGTGCCTCCCGAGCGTGACGCGAAGCCCGTGGAAGGGCTGCGACCAGGAAAACCGCCTCCCCCGGAGCTGGTGCCGCCACTCGATGATCGCCCGCCGTATGCAGGCCCGGCCGGACGGCCTGTGCTCGAAGGGGCTCTTGAAGGCTGGCCGGTCGATGGCGGACGCGAGCCTCCCGCAATCCTGCGACCCGGTGGCGGTGGGATAGGACGGCCCGACAGTGACCGAGGTGGCGCGGGTGGCGGTGGGATAGGACGGCCCGACATGCTCAGGGGTGGTGCTGCCTGGGCCTGGGCGGCTGGTGCCTGTGGAGCCTGTGCCGGTGCAGCTGGGGCCTGTGGAGCCTGGGCCGGTGCGGCTGGGGCCTGTGCCTGTGCGGCTGGGGCCTGTGCGGCTGGGGCCTGTGGAGCCTGGGCCGGTGCGGCTGGGGCCTGTGCGCCTGGACGTGGAGCAGCAGGCGCCGCGTGGACTTGGGCACGCGTCCGAGAAGCTGGCGGTCCTGTAGGAGACGGAGCCTGGGTGGTGCCTTGGGAAGCTGCAGCCGAGCCGACCGCGCCGGCACGAGGAGCAGCACCTTGGGCCTGCATGGCAGCGGGGGGCTGCACGGGTCGCGACGGCCCCGCAGAGCGCACCGGCTGAGATGCTCGGGGATGTACGGCTGTATCTCCCGAGGGCCTGCTGGTGACAAGACGGGCTGAATCCGGGCGTCCTGACGGAGCCTCCGGCGAACCTGGCCTCTCGGTGGCTCCAGCAGTCCCCGACACGGCTCCCGTCGAGGCTGCGGCAACTGAGGAGACCTCTGCTCCCGGGGACTGCCCTCGCGAAGTGATTGGAGGACGCATCTGGTCCACGGCGGTCGCTTGGCCTTGCGACGCCTCTACGACCTGAGGCTCGAGGGGCTCTGGGGGACGCTCCCGACGCAGGCCCTCCCTCTCCGCCTTCCGGCGGGCGCGATCGGCTTGGGCATCCTCGATAGAGGATGAGTGGCTCTTCACCCCGATCCCCAGGGAAACACACAAGTCAAGTGCTTCCTTATTGGAAAGACCGAGTTCGCGGGCCAACTCGTAGACGCGGATCTTCTTGGCCACCTGCTCCTAGGGTCCTTGCTTAGTTATCGACACCGGTGATAGCCGGTAGTTCCGGATCACCATCCTCCCACACCTCGACCAGTCCCCCGACCACCTGGCCTTCGGTGCTCTTCAACTCCGATCTCAGGCTACACAGGTCCCCGGCGCTAACAGGTCGCCTCAACGCCCGGGGGAACGCCTTGCGCCGCACAGCCGTGTTCACGCATTCCTCAGAGCCGGTGCATAACCACGCTCCGCGCCCTGGAATCAGCCGGCCAACCGCGAGACGACCGCCATCAAGCGCAGCAACCCGCGTCAAGACTGTCACCGGCAGCACCCGGCGGCACCCTATGCAAGTCCTGAGCGGGCCTATCGGGCTTCCTCCGCATCTCCTGTCATCCCGGCGGAATCGCCTCCATCGGCTGGTGCTCCGACAGGTTCTCCAACACCTCCAGCGGATTCGTCGGCATCCAGGGCACCTGCCTCGCCGGCACCTGCCTCGCCGGTGCTCGCCTCGCCGGCACCTGCCTCGCCGGTGCTCGCGCGCGACCACTCTTCGGCGGACACGGCCTGCCCGCCTTCAGCCGGCTGCCACACCATCTGCCCGGTCTCGTCTTCCACCCACTCGCCCTCCGCCCAATCTTCGCCGTAGCCCTCTTCCTCCGCTGCGAGCTGGGACTCACTCTTGATGTCCACCCGCCATCCGGTCAGGCGCGCTGCCAGCCGAGCATTCTGACCTTCCTTCCCGATTGCCAGGGAGAGCTGGTAGTCGCCCACGATCACCGTCGCGGTGCCGGTATCCTCGTCAAGACGTACCTCACGTACGCGCGCCGGCTGGAGCGCAGCCTGTATAAGCTCCACGGGATCGGTCGAGAAGGGCACCACGTCCACCCGCTCGCCACGGAGCTCGTTGGTGACCATGCGCACCCGAGCACCCCGCGCCCCAACGCATGCACCAACCGGATCGACGTTCGGGTCGTTGGACCACACTGCCACCTTCGTGCGGTGCCCGGGTTCGCGCGCTGCCGCCTTGATCTCGACCACCCCGGAGGAGATCTCGGGAACCTCGAGCTCGAACAATCGTTTCACCAAACCTGGATGGCTGCGGCTGACCACGATCTGCGGACCCTTCGTGGTCTTACGGACCTCCACTATGTAGGCCTTCAACCGTGCACCGTGCTCATAGCGCTCGTAGGGGACCTGCTCTGCCTGGGGCAGGAGCGCCTCTACCTTGCCCAGGTCCAGCAGCGTGTAGCGATTGTCTGTCTGCTGGACTATGCCCGTGACGATGTCGCCTTCCCGCCCTGCATACTCCTCGTACTTGAGATCGCGCTCCGCCTCCCTGATGCGCTGGAGTATCACCTGCTTGGCGGTCTGTGCGGCTATGCGACCAAAATCCGCCGGCGTGTCGTCCCACTCACGCACCACATTGCCGTCCTCATCGAGCTCCTGGCCGTAGACGCGGATCTCTCCCGATTCGGGGTCGATGGTAACCACTGCCTCCTCTGCTGCACCTGGCCGACGTTTGTAGGCAGCAACCAGGGCATTCGCAAGAGCATCCAGCAGGGTGTCCACGGAGATCCCCTTGTCACGGGCTACCTGACCCAGTGCATCGAGGAACTCGAAGTTGGTCTTGCTCATAGCGTAGTGATCCTCTCCCTCTTCACTCCCGCCTGGGAGCCCACCTTGGCCGCCGATGAGCGCCGTTTGGCCTTGCCGCCGTCTCGTCCCTGCGATGAGCCACCCCAGACGAACAGCGTCCTGGCCCTCTCGACTTGTGAGTAGGCGATTCGGCGACCACCCTCGTCAAGCCCTGCGCCCTCCAGCACGAAACCCTCCTCGTCAACACTGGTCAAACGACCCTTGACCCGCCGATCACCCTCGCTACCAGGGACGGTGCGTACCATCACCATCTCCCCGACGGCCCGCGCGTAATGCGCCGCTGTGCGCAAAGGCCGCTCGAGCCCCGGGCTCGACACCTCGAGGGTGTACTTACTGGATGGGAACGGGTCATGCTCGTCGAGCAGTGGCGACACGATGCGCGCCACCTCGGCGAGGCCGTCCACATCGATCCCACCCGGGCGGTCTACGGTCAGCCTGAGCATTCCCGCGACCATCTCCACGTCCACTACCTCGACACCGAGAGGGGCCACAGAGCGCGCCAGCAGCTCGAAAAGCTCATCAGCCACGGTCACACTCACCTCCTCTAGGTCTGTAGATGCTCGATTCCCTGTACGACCCCATAGGGCAACCCACCTATGCGGACGGTATGATCCTCAGGTGAAGCGCCTGGTCAAAACAGAAAGCGTGGGCCGTCCGCCCACGCTTTTACACGTCACTTCACACCATTTTCGAACGGCGGAGAGATTATAGCAGTTGTGCCTGGCCGCCTTCAGGCAGGCCACTGCACAGTGCTGCGCTTCTTGCCTGCGCCGGACCCACTCTGAACGTCGTAGCATCGTCTGGATATGACAACTACCCCGCAGAAGGACCTCGGGCACGATCAGACCGCAAAGCGTGACCCAACCAGGTCCTCGGTGCTCACGCCCCAGAGCGACGACTTCCCCAGGTGGTACCAGCAGGTAGTGGCCAAGGCCGAGCTGGCCGACAACGGCCCGGTACGCGGGACCATGGTCATCCGCCCTTACGGATATGCGATCTGGGAGCGGATGCAGGCCGAGCTCGACAGCCGGATCAAGGCTGCAGGGGCCTCTAATGCATATTTCCCCCTCTTCATCCCCGAGAGCTATCTCCGTCGTGAAGCCGAGCACGTCGAGGGGTTCAGTCCCGAGCTTGCCGTGGTCACCTACGGAGGTGGCAAGCAGCTAGAGGAGCCGGTGGTCGTCCGACCTACGAGCGAGACCATCATCAACTCCTACCTCTCCAAATGGATCCAGAGCCACCGCGACCTTCCCCTGCTCGTCAACCAGTGGGCGAACGTCGTTCGCTGGGAGATGAGGCCGCGGCTGTTCCTCCGCACCACCGAGTTCCTCTGGCAGGAAGGTCATACCGCTCATGCCTCTGAAGCCGAAGCGCGTGCCTACGCTCTCAAGATCCTGCGCGAGGTTTACATCGACTTCATGGTCAACGTACTCGGGATCCCGGTCCTCGCAGGCTACAAGACCGAGCGTGAGCGGTTCGCCGGAGCCACCACGACATGGACATGCGAGGCCATGATGCGAGATGGCAAGGCACTCCAGATGGCAACAAGCCACGAGCTGGGGCAGAACTTCTCACGTGCGTTCGACATCAGCTTCATCGACGACACCGGTGCCCAGGCATACGTATGGCAGAGCTCGTGGGGCACCTCGACGCGCCTGATGGGAGCACTTGTAATGTCCCATGGGGACGACGCCGGACTTCGCCTTCCGCCGAAGATCTCGCCCATCCAAGTCGTCGTGCTGGCAGTCAAGGACGACCCCTCCACCCTGGAGCAGACAACGAGCATCACAGCGGCGCTACGCG
>JAJZJN010000162.1 GCA_021851165.1 Actinomycetes bacterium | reverse complement strand
GGATACTTCGCCCTGAGGCTGATGAGGACATCGGAGAACTCGATGTTGAATGCCGAGAGCATCGACGAGCTGTGAACGCGGTAGCGGGCCACCGGAGTGGGAACGAAGGACGCCTCGTATCCAAGGGAGGCGAATCGGAGCCACAGGTCAAAGTCCTCCCACCCGCCGTAGAGCTCGTCCATGGATCGGTCATAGCCGCCGGCGGCCTCCCAGCATCTCTTGGAGACCATGGTCATGGCATCTATATAGTTGCCATAGACCAGGCGTGCGGGATCCCATGGGAGGTGGCTGACGAGGTTCTCGCACTCCCCGAAAAGGTCGACTATGCCATATGCCATGGCGTTGCCGCTTCCCGTCAACGCGTCACGGAGCCTTCGGAGTCCGGTCGGATAGAGGACGTTGTCGGCATCCAGAACGAACACGCAGTCGCTTCGCGCCCGCTCGAACCCGGAATTGCGTGCGGCCGAGAGCCCCTGGTTGGCATGCTTGGAGACGAGAAGCATGGGGAACCAGTCCATCTCACCCATGAGCCGGCGCACGGTCGACACCGAGCCGTCTCGTGAGTGGTCGTCAACCACGATCAGCTCGGCCGTAACCCCGGTGCTCGCCACGACTGAGTTGATGGCGTCCTCGACCACCCTGTCGTAGTTGTACAGAGTGAGAACGACGCTCACGTCAGGGGTGGACTGCTCGTACGCCGGCGTTTCGTCGAGCGTGACGAAAGAATCCGAGCCGTGCCTGAGGGCGGACTGGACCGACTCGATCGAGCGGCTCAGGCTTCTCTCGGACAGCAGCAGGCGCTTGGTTGCAGCCATGGCGGCACGCTCGTGAGCGGAGAGGGAGCCCAGCAGCGCTCGGGCGGTCGTGTTCGGGGATGGCTGGGGCGGTGCGACAGGTGAAGCAGCTTCAAGTGGAGCCGCAGCCGCAGATTCCGCGACAGCATCGAGCGCACCTTGCACACAGCGAGTGGGAGCCGTGGAGGTTGATTGCGAGCCGGCTGTGCAGGCGTCCAGACGATCGATCAGGTCGCCGACGGTTCGTGTCATGTCGAGGTCGGTCCTGATCATGTCGTACGCAGCGGAGGCGAGCTGCTGTCGCCATGGCTCGTCGGCGAGGATTGCCGACGCGTATTCGCCGAGGAGGTCCAGCGGCGCCTGGACGAAGTGCTCGAAAGCCACGAGTGGCTCGTAGGCGGTGGACTCCTCGGTCACCACCAGGCAGCCGTTTGCCATCGCCTCGATCGCCCGCAGCCACTCGAAATACCTGAGCTCGCCGCGATGGACATTCAGGATGAGCTTGGTGCCTGCCAGGTAGTCCAGCTTCTGCGTACCGGCCAGGAAGCCGGGGTAGGGATCGGTTATGGGCCGCTCGAAGGTGAACATTCGCATCTCGCATTCACGATCCCACAGGAGGTGCGCGCCGTGGGCGAGGAATCGTTGGCGCCGTTCGGTAGCTCCACCCAGAAATACGGCATCACGGGGCCGGCTTACCGTATCGTGGCCACCCCAATGATCGAGGCTCTGGTGGTACCCCAGAGGCAAGCCGGCCACTGGCAGGCCGCGTTCGCGCAACGCCTGAGCCGAGGTGCGGTTGATATCGAGCACCAGGGGGCTCGCCGCACACCAGTAGGCGCACTCTTCGAACCACCTGGTCCCGAATTGCTCCGTAGTGACGCAGACCGAGCGGGCAGAGGCCTCCCCGAGTTGGCTCGGGCTGAAACCCTCCAGCAGGCCGAAGTACTCATGAGGGGCTACCACCACGTGGACCCTGGTCGGGTCACCGCCGGGTAGTCCCGAACGCACCAGTGAGACTTCCCGGCCAAGATCCATGAGCACGGACTGGAGGATCTGGGCAAGCTCCGTCATGAACAGGTTGCCGAGCGGGCTTGCGTAGATGCTGTAGGCAGGGGGGCGTGCCCCGTGGCTGGTCATGTGGCCGCGCTGCCAAGTGCTGGGGTGGGAGCATTGTCCTCTCCGCGCGTGGAGCCGGAGGTCTCGTCGAGCAGCTTCGCGAGGGCTGCTGCAAATCTCGCGGGTGAACCGTAGCGGTCGGTGGCGTAACGCCGGCCGCCTCCCCCGAGGCTGTCGCGCAGATCGGGATCTTCCAGGTCGGCGAGATGGTCGATCAGCTCGGCAAGGTCCGAGTACGACCGGCCTGCGGTGCAGGCTTCACCGACCCAGCCTGTCCCACTCGCGCCCATGCTCTGGCCCCGGGCATGCTCGGCTGCCACGCTGCCCGTGGGCACCACTATGGGTGTGCCGAACATCAGCGACTCTATGCACTCGCGCGCCATGACGTGGCCGGGGCTCAGGTCGATGGTCACCCAGGCTCGCGCCATCAGCCTCCACAGGTCCGTTCTCGTTCCTACGGGGGCATGGCCGGCGTACCGCCTGTTGCGCCAGATGGTGACTACCCCGGAATCGACAACTGCCACCTGGCGGCGGGGAAAGGCGGCGATGATCCACCTCGCAGTGTCCACAGGGTCCATCCGGGCCGGCCAGATGCTACGGGCCACGGGTTCTACGGCAGGGCTCGATCGGCCGCCTGGCGCCTGCCTGTCGCTTAGCACCAGGAGGTAGTCGTTGCAGTGGGCCCCGACGAGGGGATCGCGCGCGGCAACCGGGTTGGTCGCGACGAACATACCGGTATCGTGTACGACCTCAAGGGCAAATCCCCTGCCAACCGCCTGTTCGAGGCCGTAGCGGGTGGGTACTATCACCGCGTCCACGAGCTCGGGGTTCAGCTTGCTTCCACCGCCATCGCCAAGCGGCGCAAGGATTAGTCGTGTCTCGGGAGCATTGCGGCGCGCCAGGTCGGCGAGTGCGGCAGGCAACGGTGTGGCCAGCACGACTATCGCGGCGTGGCGGAGCAGTGGAGGGGGTCTGTCGAGGCTGATGGTGTGGACGTCGAAGGCTCCATCGGATCTCGGGGGAGCAGGCACCGCGCCAGGCGTAGCGACTGTCAGCCGGGCACGCGTTGCAAGTGCACCGGCGAGGCTGCGCGTGACGTAAGGAGCCTCCCCGGCACCCGACCAATGCGTTGCGAGCAGGACCACGGCAGCATCGCAGGCTGTCGTGTCAGCCATCGGCTTCGCCACTGCCGAGCGATTGGTCGCTGGCCGAGGTGCCCTTGTCCGGACGGGTCGCCAGTCTCGCTGCGGCGCGTGTCAGATCCTCGCTCACCACGGCGACGACTTCCTCGAGCATCCCGTGGAGATCGTCCAAGCGTAGCGACAGCTCGTCGCACCGAGTCGCTAGAGAGTCAGCGGTCCGGATGAGATGCCCTATGAGGTTCCTGTCGTCTTGAATTGCCCTTGCCTGGGTCGCAGGTGCTGCGAGGTGCATCCGCCTGCGAATACGGATCAGGAGGCCCGTACCGCCGGAGGACTCCCCCGCAAGGCGCGCGGGGTCGTGGATCCGTGCCCACCCGTGGTGCAAGGCGACCAGGTCGGGGGATTCCCGTACCGGTGCCGAGCGCGGGGGGGGAGCCGTGAGGCGACCGAGGGTGCGAGGAGCATCAGGCACGGTGCTCATACCCCGGGCACGGCTGCTCACCCGGCGGGCGAGCTCTCGAGGATCGATAGCCACTGGTCCCACCATCCTTCTTCCTCTTCAATCGAGCGCCATGGAGAGCATGAGAAGTCTATCCGGGTGAGATTGCGATTCAGGAAGGGGTCCCCGGCTCTGACAGCGGGTTCCCACCGCTCGAGGAACCGCAGGATGTCGGCCACGCTGCCCGATGCTCCCCTGCTTGGGGACTCGTGATGGACAAGCTCGGCGGAAGGCTCATATACGATCCTGTACCCCTTTTCACGTATTCTCATACAGAAATCGATGTCGTTCAGGTCCAGTGCCATGGTTTCGTCGAAGCCCCCGACCTCATCGAAGACCGCCCGCCTCGTCATCATGCAGGCACCTGTGGTGGCGGCACAGTCGTGGGTGAGCACGGCCTGACCCAGGTAGCCTGCGCTGTCGCCGGGCAGTCCCCTGAGGAGGTGACCCGCAGCACCGCCTAGACCGAGCACGACTCCGGCATGCTGGAGCGTGCCGTCTGGATAGAGCAGGCGGGCTCCTACCGCTCCTATCTCGGGCCGCTCGGCCTGTGCGAGCATGCTCGGAAGCCAACCGGGTCGGAGAGCCTCCACGTCGTCGTTCATGAACAGCAGTACCGAACCGCTTGCCTGCCGTACGGCTGCGTTGTTGATGGCGGCCCAGTTGAATGGCCTGGCATCGCTCAGCAGCCGGACGCCCGGGTAGCCGGACAGGTGCTCGACCATGGCCTTGGTCTCGGGTTCGATGCTGCCGTTGTCTACCAACAGAAGCTCGATGTCCTGCCCGCTCACGGTTGCGATGAGCGAGTCCACGCATGCGCGCAGCAGACGTGAATTGTCGCGGAAGGGAACGATGATGCTCACCGTCACGGAGTCGATCACCCTTCGCTGCAGTTTGAAGGTCCTGGGCAACGGGCCCGGGAGGACAGTGGCGAGGTCCCCCCGGCGCTTGAGCGCAGCACCGAGCACAGCTATCGCATCGCGGTCGGCGACGTCGGCGCTGCCGCCAGCGACATCGGCGCTGCCGCCGGCGTCCAAGGCCTCGCGGTCGAGCGGCGTGTTACCTACCGGCGCCACGGCATCCCATGTGTAGCGAAGTCGCGCAGCATCGTACCTAAGAGCGGTTATGGAGAGCCAGGGCGCTCGCCGATGGTAGAGAACCTCCGGGACGTGTGCGATCGGGCTGCCGACGTCTCGCGGGGGTCCATGCCACGAACCCCGCTGCATGGCCAGCGCCGTCACCCTGAGCATCATGTCGTATTCCCACGCATCGCCGGCGTCGGGGATGACTCCGCCCGACTCGGCAAGGAGGTCTCCGTCGACGAGCATCATCCGGCCGATATAGGGACAGGACATGAGCAGATCCGGCGACCAGTCGGGCTTCAGGCGAGGCTGATGGCATCCACCGGACTCGTCCAG
>JAJZJN010000161.1 GCA_021851165.1 Actinomycetes bacterium | reverse complement strand
CGGCACCCCCGACTCCTCCGGCCGCGCCACCCGCGGCAAATTCTCCCGGGATTCGCCAAGTTCCGGGGATACCCCCAGACGTGCCTGAACCTCTGTTCTACGTGCCACCCCTGATGGAGGGAGGCGCACCTCAGGCGCCGACTCCTCCGGCACCCCCGACTCCTCCGGCCGCGCCACCCGCGGCACCTCAGGCCTCAGCTCCTCCGGCACCCCCAGCTCCTCCAGCTCCTCCGGCACCCCCGGCTCCTCCGGCTCCTCCGGCACCCCCGGCTCCTCCGGCTCCTCCGGTACCGGCTGCTGTTAGCTTTGCGCCCCAGGACGTGGACGAGTTCTTCGCATCTGAATTCGGCCAATCGGCCGTGACAGGATCGGGCAGCGTGCCCGGAGCGGCCTCGTCGGAGGTTCGACCCGCATCACCACCCGCAGTACCGCCTGGGCAACCTGCTCCCGTCATACAGGGATCGGTGCCCAGCCCGACCGGTGACGTACTCGACCAGCTGCTGGGGAGCGAGTTCGCCCCCGTATTCCCGGAGTCCCCCCCGGGACGCCAGGCACCACCGGTCGTGCCACCTGGCGGTGGCAGCAACTACCCACCCATGCCGGCCGTTGGAGGAGGACGGATCGGCTCTCCGCTGGGCTTCCAGGTAAGTGCTGAGGCAGTCCTCGGCTCACCACCTGCACCTCCAATGCCACCGGCTCGTACGCCGGTCCCCCAGCCTCCCTCTCCGCCACCGCTGCAGGCTGAAATGCCCCTGCCTCAGGGAGTGCCCGTCCCCCCACCGCCAGGCCCATTCACATCGTCTTCTGCCGCTATGGCGACCGAGATACTCGCGGCAGCGCCGAACGTTGCGTCGGGGGAGTCAACTGAATCCAGCCAGTCGCCCATGGCAGAGGATGTGACTATCCTCGGCAAGAACAGAGGATTCCGCTTCCGGCTGCGGCGCTGAACGCACCGCTCTGTCGTAGCTCGGTGCCAGTGTGGTTGGCAGAAGCGAGGTGTGCCCTCACACGACAAGCGACCCGTCAAGCCCCGCTCGTCGCCATGTTCCTGAGCTTCCGCCCGTCTTCTCCCACAGGGCAAGCTCGCCTATCACCATCGACCGATCTGCCGACTTGCACATGTCGTAGATCGTCAGCGCCGCCACCGCGCAGGCTGTCAGAGCTTCCATCTCAACGCCCGTGCGATCGACAGTTTCAACCTGCGCCTCCACCTCTACATGGTCATCGCCTATGGTGAAGTTCACCTGCACTGCCCCAACCAGCAACGGGTGACAGAGTGGGACCAGGTCCGGGGTGCGCTTGGCAGCCTGTATTCCGGCAATTCGCGCAGTTCCGAGCACGTCCCCCTTGTTGATGGCATTATTCGCCACCTTCGCCGTCGTTTCCGACTGCATCATCACCCGGCAGCGGGCCAGAGCGCGCCGGTGAGTTGGCTCTTTGGGGGTAACGTCCACCATTCGAGCGGCTCCGAGTGGGTCCACATGGGTCAAGCTGCGGTCAGGCACAATGCAAGTCTACCGAGCCGCGGCGCAAGGCCAAGTACGACCGCACCGTTAGACTCCTGTTTCAAGGTGCTCACGATGCCGGTTGGCACCACAGTCGGTTTCGAGTGCATCTCTGGATCCTGACGTGCAGGTGGTGTGGCGAGCATCACGCAGCGGAAGGTTCCGCAGGACATGGCCGGGTCAGGCCAGGTATTGAGAGCTATGGAGAGGAGACAGGCAAGATGCCGACCTACGAGTACGTGTGCTCAGCATGTGGAGAGCACCTGGAGGTAGTCCAGTCTTTCCGCGACGACCCGCTCACTGAGTGCCCGGTATGTGGCGGCGACCTGCGCAAGGTGTTCGGCAACATCGGCATCGTGTTCAAAGGAAGTGGCTTCTACAAGACCGACAGCCGTAGCTCCTCAGGATCGAAGGCTTCCTCCTCCACGTCTACGTCTTCGGGCTCGAGCGGATCGGAACATTCCGCCGCGGGCGCTTCCGCTGACGCTCACACGTCGGCCCCGGCAACAGGCAAGCCCGCTGCCGGCGAGAAGGCGGCGAACTCCAAACCGGCCAAGACCGCCGCATCCTGAGGACACCTACGAGCCGAACGGGCACTGTCGCCAGCCAACGTTCAGCCCCCGTAGCTCATACGGGTGTCCTCCATCCGCAATAGGGCCGCATCCGCTTCAGGACTGCGGGCACCAGTCTCGCGGGTGCCTGCAAGGACCACCTCGCCTACGAACCACGTATGGCTGCCCAGGTTCGACTGATGGCGGAGCTCGCAGTCCAGCCAGTACGGAGCCCGATCCAAGATGGGTGCTCCGGTTGTCTTGATCGTGATGCCAACGCCGTTCATCTCGCCAGCCCGTCCGGTCGAATCGAGCACAACATCGACAACGGGTTTAACGAACCGTCTCACGATCGTTCTATCCTGTCGATCCACCATGCTCAGTGCGAACACGTGACCCTCTCTCAGCAGCTCATGGCTCAGGGCATCGTTTGCTACCGAGATGCCGACAAGCTTCGGCTCTGTGGCGACTTGGGTAGCCCAGTTCATGGTCATCAGGTTCATCCGCGAGCCCGACGTCGTTCCCAGGACATAGATGCCGCTCGGCATCGCCCGTAGCACCCGGCGGCGCAGGCGGTCATAGTCGTCTGTAGGAGATCTTGTCGCCGCACTGGTGCGTCGGACTCCGTCGGCCATGGCTCAGATGCCTTGGCGAGCGCAAAGCATCATGATCCCGAGAGGGCCTGCAGGCTGATGAGCGCCTTCTTCAGGTCATTGCCGGCTGCCGCCCTGTCAGCCGCCGATGTCACTATGAGCGATCCAGACAGCGAACCTGACGCGCCCCTGTAGCAGTCATCGGCCGCAACCAGGTCAAGCCGATATGCGGCATCGAGTTCGCCTGTCAGCCGCGGAGAGGGAGTTGGCAGATCCTGGTGGGCAGAGTTCACATCGCTTCCGAGAACCTCGCACACGGCCCGCAGCGCACCTGGATTGTGACGCCTCTGTATGATCGCTATGCGTGTCGAGTCAGCCTGGAGCGTAGCTATCTGGGAGCGGACCCCCGTGGAGGACGCCCAGGCATTCACGCGCTGGGAGATGGTTCCCGTCCCGTCCAGTCCAGCGCAAGCAGCCAGCGAAGTTCCTGTAAGTAGGCCCGTTAGCACGACACCCGCCAGCCTGGTCGCACGTAGCTTCGTATGCTGCACCCTAGTCGTCACCACCCTTCGAGGCCCTGCCGCGCAGATACTGCCTCTCACCGTCGCCCTTGTCGACCCATATACGCAGGGGGCCGCTCGGTGAAGGCGGGGCGACTGCCGTCGACGGCCTGCTGTGGACATCCGGGGGTGGACCCCAATGCCCCTTCGATCGCTCCCGTCCATGCCCACCATGGAACAGGCCGAGCCAGGCACCGGCCAGTATCAGCACCAGGAGACCCAACGAGACAAGGGGGATCACGCGCAAAAGCCTTTCCGGTGAGCGAGGCACCTGGTCATTCGAATCTGACCAGGTGATAATTACGCCGGCCATGCCGGAGCACCACGTAACGACTCCAGAGTAGATCATCACGCGTCACCAGGGCTTCTGCCTCGCCTCGACGCCTGTTGTTCACGTACATCCCGCCCTGGGCTATGGCGGCACGCGCCTGGCTCTTGGAGGCCAGCAGGCCGCTCGCCACAGCCAGGTCAGCCAGCGGGAAACCATCCCCGTCAAGCATTGTGAGCTGAAGAGTGGCAGCCGGGGCCTCCGCACATACATCTAGAAGCGTGGCTTCGTCGAGATTCGCTATCGCTACATCGTAAAGCGCTGCGGCAGCGGCTTCGGCCTTGGTCGCCTCGGCTGCTCCGTGGACCAGGGTGCAGACCTCTCGTGCAAGGGCCCGCTGCGCTTCTCGCCGCTCTGGATGCTCCTCCGTCGCCGCGTCCAGAGCACGTATGGCGTCATGGTCCAGGAATGTGAGCAAGCGGAGGTAGGACCCCACCGCAGAATCCTCCGACCGCACGAGGAACTGGTAGAGCTGGTACGGGCTGGTACGGGCTGGGTCCAGCCATACCGTGCCGAACTCGCTCTTGCCGAACTTCGTCCCGTCGGGCTTCAGCAGCAACGGAGTAGTGAGCCCCCATGCCTCGGCCGAACGCACTTTCTTGATCAGCTCGATCCCCATGGTGATGTTTCCCCACTGATCGCTCGCACCAAGTTGCAGGCGGCATCCATGGGAATCGAAAAGGTGCAGGAAGTCATATGCCTGCAAGAGCATATAACTGAACTCAGTAAACGATATTCCCTGGTCAGGGCGGTCCAGACGAGAGCGGACCGATTCCTTGGACACCATCTGATTGACTGTGAAATATTTTCCCACATCGCGTAGGAACTCGATGAGCGATATCCGTGACAGCCATTCACTGTTGTCGAGAAGCACCGCCCCGGTGCCGTCAATATCGACGAATCGACCAAGTTGGGCCCGCAGGGCCTCGACGTTCGACCTCAGGACCTCGGGGTCAAGAAGCTGCCTCTCTGCCGACTTGCCGCCCGGATCGCCGATAAGGCCCGTAGCTCCTCCGGCCAGTGCTATCACACGATGCCCCGCGGCCCGAAGCCTTCGCAGCATGAGCACCTGCACCAGGTGCCCTACGTGAAGACTGTCAGCCGTCGGATCGAAACCTATGTAAGCCGTGAACCTCTCTGCATCCAGACGGCCGGGAAGCCCGGGATCCGTAACTTGATGGATGAGGCCGCGAAACTCGAGGTCGGCGGCGAGGCCGGATGGGTGAACACCGGATGACATACCCATAATCTTCCACGACCCTGGGGGATCCGCGGGAAGGCCGCCCATCTGGCCCCACCCGGCCCCCGATCTGCACACAACCAAACGGGGCAAAAGCCAGAATCCGGCCTAGGAGCGCTGCTACCACATCGACAACTGCTGCCAGCCCGCACTGCCATACCGCCCTCGCCCCTCGCCCCTCGCCCCCGCCCC
>JAJZJN010000025.1 GCA_021851165.1 Actinomycetes bacterium | reverse complement strand
TTCCGATCTGCGCTCGGTTCTACGGCTCGATGGCCGGCAGGCGCCTGGTCGCGCCGGTGGTCGGGATGGCAATACCGCGGGGAGATGCTGGTTGGGGAGTGGCCGTGCCGGGAGCAACGAGGTGTAACCCTCTGGGCGGCCAGCAGTGCATGCTCCCGTTTCCGAGCAACTACTACACGGTGCCGGATGCTTCCATGCCGACGGGCAACCGGGTGGACTTTCCCCTCGACGCGATGCCCGCCAATGTGAGTGGAGCTCACATAGATCCGCGGTCATGGCTTGGCAATGACGGATTCAGCCCTGGGTCGGTTATCTTGGTCAGCGTTCCGAACCTCGATCCGGCTGCATCAGGCATTCCTGACAGCGGGGACATTGCAGCGTCGCTACAGCCGAACGCGCCGATCGTCCTGCTGGATGCCACGACGATGACCCGGCTGGCCTACTGGGCCGAGCCCGACATCAGGGATCCGAACCCAGCGAGCCGGCTGCTCCTGATCCATCCCGCAGCCAACCTGCCCGAAGGTCAGCGGATCATCGTTGCGCTGCGCAACCTGGTGACCACGGCAGGTACTTCCCCGCAGTCGCCACCGGGATTCGCAGCGATCATGGCCGGCCAGGTGCTGCCCGGGTTGTCGGGCTCGGCAGTGACTGCTCATGTGGAGGGGCTGCTCCGCACGCTTGGGCAAGATGGCGTGACGACAAATGGGCTTTACCTGGCGTGGGACTTTACTGTCATAAGCGAGCAGAACCTCACCGGACGCCTGGTGGCGATGCGTGACCAGGCGTTTGCCTCGCTTGGTACAGGCACGCCGTCGTTCCGGGTGACCACCGTCAAGAACTTCACAACGGCGCAGAATGCCGACATCTCTCGTCAGGTGATCGGAACCTTCGAGGTGCCGAGCTTCCTGAACGAGCCGGGTGGTCCCATGGGCTCGACCCTGAATCTAGGGGCAGGTGGATTGCCGAAGCAGATTCCGGGCAACATCCAGACGGCGGTGTTCGCATGCCTGATTCCGAGGTCGGTGGATCCGGACCCCGGGGCAGGGGGTCAGCCGGTTCTGCCAGGGCGTCCGGTGTTGTACGGCAAGGGACTGTTCAGCGTGGCAACCGAGATGGACATCTCCGGGGTGCTGGCCTCGGCGAACGCGTACCACCTCGTGCAGTGCTCGACTAACTCCCTCGGCTTGGACGGCAACGATGTTATCTACGACGCGGGGATCATCCAGAACCTCTCGAGCTTTGCTACGGTTCCAGATCGGCTTCAGCAAGCCGTGCTCGACAATCTGTTCCTCGAGCGGCTGATGACCAGTCCCGTGGGGCTGGCGAGCAACCCGTCATTCCGCGCGGATGGCGGGTCGGGACCCTCGCTGATCAACACTTCCGATCAGTTGACATATTACGGCAACAGCGAAGGCAGCCTGATGGGTGGGGTCATCACGGCGCTGTCCACCCAGATCCAGCGAGCCGTGCTCGGCGTTCCTAGCATGAACTACAGCATCCTGCTGCCGCGTAGCGTCGACTTCGCGCCGTTCTTCACCATCATGGACAAGGCATATCCTTCCCCGTCGCAGCAGCAGTTGTGCTTCGGCCTGATGCAGATGCTGTGGGATCGTGGAGAGACCGACGGCTATGTCGAGCAGCTCACGACGAGTCCGCTTCCCGGTACGCCACCACATCAGGTGCTCCTTCAGATGGCCTACGGTGATCACCAGGTGGCTAATGTGACAACGGAGATCGAGGCGCGGACTATCGGCGCTGTCATGCACACCCCAGTGCTCCCGTCGAGCCCCCCGGGGCTTGTGAGCGGCAACCCGTTCTACGGGATTCCGTCGGTGCCGTCTTATCCTTACAGTGGCCCGGCGACGCTGTTCCTGTGGTATGACACGAATGTGTCGCCGCCACCGACGGGCGATGTCCCACCGACCACGGGTCCTGACCCTCACGACTTCGTCCCGAGGTCGGTGCCCGCCGCCCAGCAGCAGCTTGTCGAGTTCCTGAGAACGGGTCAGGTCGACAACGTCTGTGGTAGCGGTCCCTGCGTGACCTCGATCCCGCTGTCGTAACCTGCCAGGCCAATTGTGCCGAAGTCTGGGGTATCCCATTAGGGATGTGGGGGTATGGCATCCGGTGATCGCGCGCGCTTGACAAATCGCTGAACTTGCCTGTTTACAAAATGCCATATGAGTGCTAGAACCATTATTCAGGTGAGTGTGCAGTGACTTTTGTCTCATTATGGGAGGGATACGCCAGTCACTGGTGAAGTGCTCTGGCGGGGCTATTCGCGGCCATGTGGTCGGGAGGGGGTTTGACTATGTCCAGCGATTCCCCGATTGTGGCTTCAGGTGAGCAGGGTGGAGGTGGCAATGCTCCGGTATTGGCGCGCTGCGCTGATCCAGCACCCTTAGGGCTGGCCGGATTTGCCATGACCACCTTTGCCCTGAGTGTTTCCAATGCCAAGGTCTGGGGCCCAGGGGCCTCGGCCGCGCTGGCTCTCGCAATAGCATACGGGGGTCTTGCCCAGCTCTTGGCGGGCATGTGGGAGTTCGTGCGGAAGAATACCTTCGGAGCGACGGCGTTCTCGTCTTTCGGGGCGTTCTGGATTGCCTACTATGTGCTGGTCAAGTTCATAGCCCCGGGGCTCTCGTCCTCCGAGCTTCCGGTGACAGTAGGCGTGTTCCTGCTCGGGTGGACGATATTCACCTTCTATATGACCATCGCGTCATTGCGGGTAAGTGGTGCCGTGCTCACCGTGTTCGTCCTGCTTACGATCACGTTCCTGCTTCTCACGGTAGGTGCGTTCCAGTCGGCCGACGGTTGGACGAAAGCGGGGGGGTGGGTTGGCATCGCTACGGCGGCCGCGGCGTGGTATGCCTCGTTTGCTGGCGTGGTGAATGAGACATTCAAGAAGGCCGTGGTCCCCGTGATGCCGCTGGGGCGCTGATGCGCCGGGTGGTCGACGTGCTTAGGCTGAGCACACGGGTGGAATTGGCCGGGTCATGCGAGCGGGGTTGCCCGCAGTGGCACGCAGGCTGTGCTTGTTGACTTGGAAGAGGAGATAGGAGGGAGCATTCGATGCCGGACGAGCGAGACGAGGTTCCAGGCACAGGGAGCTCAGCGGTGGGGGATGCCGGTGGCGGGGTATCCGAGACCGAGATAGCCGTTCATTGGCAAGAAGAGGAGTACTACGAGCCACCGGCCAGCTTTGTCGCGCAAGCTAACCTGACCGATCCTCAGGTATACGAGCGGTTCTCACTCGAGCATTTTCCGGACTACTACACGGAGTTTGCCGACCTGCTCGACTGGTCGAAGCGGTGGGACACCGTTCTCGACTCGAGCAATCCACCATTTTGGCGCTGGTTTGTCGGTGGCGAGCTGAACGCCTCCTACAACTGCATCGATCGACACCTTGAACAGGCTAAGAACAAGACAGCCCTGTACTTTGTCCCAGAGCCCGAGGACGAGCCAATCGAAGCGATTACGTACCAGGAGCTCTTCGTGAGAGTCAACGAGTTCGCGGCCTACCTCCGTGACGGGATTGGGATGCAGCGAGGTGACCGGGTGACGGTTCACATGCCGATGGTCTCGCAGCTCGCTGTCACAATGCTGGCGTGCGCTCGCCTCGGGGTCATCCATTCCGTGGTTTTCGGTGGCTTCAGCGCGCGCGCCTGTGCTGATCGCATAGTCGACTCGGGCAGCTCTGTGCTCATCACAATGGACGGCTACTGGCGCGATGGGAAGTGGATCGACCACAAGGAGAAGGCCGACCAGGCCGTAGAGATGGCGCGCCAGGACGGGCGTGCGATCAGCTCAGTGCTGATCTGGCGGCGCAACAGGGGCTCCTACGGGAGCTCTTTCGGGCTCGTAGAGGGCCGTGACGTGGTGGTCGACGACGTGATCGGCCAGTATCGCGGGCAGCGGGTCGAGCCCGAGGCGATGCGCAGCGAGGACACTCTCTTCCTGATGTACACCAGCGGATCCACCGGGAAGCCGAAGGCGGCGCAGCACTCGACGGGAGGCTATCTCTCCTACGTGACGGCGATGTCCAAGCTGATATTGGATATCAAGCCGACGGATGTGTATTGGTGCATGGCGGACATAGGGTGGATCACAGGTCATTCCTTCATCGTGTACGGGCCTCTCGCCCTTGGAGCGTCCTCCATCATCTACGAGGGCTCCCCGACCTATCCGGATCCGGGACGGCCATGGCGTCTGGCGGAGCGGCTGGACGTGAACATTTTCCATACCTCGCCTACAGCCATCCGCGCCCTGCGCAAGGTGGGAGCGGAGGAGCCGACGAAGTACCATTACAACTTCAAGCTCATGGTCACCGTCGGCGAGCCGATCGAGCCTGACGTCTGGCGCTGGTATTACAACGTCGTGGGGAGAAGGAATGCGGCGGTGGTGGATACCTGGTGGCAGACCGAGAATGGAGGGTTCCTCTGCAGCACGGTGCCGGCTCTGAAGCCTATGAAGCCAGGGAGTGCCGGTCCAGGTGTGCCCGGCATCCACCCAGTGATATACGACGAGGACGGCAACGAGGTCCCAGCAGGTACCGGCAAGGGCGGGAACATCTGCATCCGCAATCCATGGCCTGGCTCCATGCTCGGCATATGGGGGGACCCTGATCGCTATGTGGCCACCTATTATGCGCGCTATTGCAAAGACCCGGGTTCTAAGGCTTGGAGGGACTGGCCGTACTTCGCCGGTGACGGGGCAATGCTGGCCAAGGATGGATACTTCCGGATTCTCGGCCGCATCGATGACGTCATCAACGTTGCCGGCCATAGGCTCGGTACCAAGGAGATCGAGGCCGCTGCGCTTAAGGTGGCCGGAGTCGCCGAGGCAGCCGTTGTCGCAGCACACGACGAGGTGAAGGGTGTGGTCCCCGAGGTGTTCGTGACGCTCTTGCCAGGCGTGGTCCCATCAGAGGAGTTCGGTACCCAGGTGGTGGACTCGGTTGTGCGTGAGATAGGTCCGATTGCAAGGCCGCGCAAGGTCTGGCTGGTACCCGATCTGCCCAAGACGCGTTCGGGAAAGATCATGCGTCGAGTACTTGCCTCTATCTCCAACCGTGGCGATATCGGCGATGTCACGAGCTTGGCCAACCCGGAGATAGTAGAGCAGATCCAGGGGATGGTTCAGAGCTGAGCCCTCTCACTGATCCGAGGTTCTTCGTGCTCAGCGCAACGGGTCACCCCACTGTGTGGTTGTGCGAAGGACGGGCTTCAGCACCTTGCCGCCGGGATTGCGTGGTAAGGCTTCTGCGCGCACGGTGACATACTGTGGAACCTTGAACTCGGCAAGATGCCTGCGCGTGTAGGCGATGACAGCTTCGACGTCGATGTTCTGACCAGGCGACGGGACGATCACAGCGCCCACCTTCTCGCCCATCATGGTGTCTGGTACTGCGACCACGGCAACCTCGAAGACTCCAGGCGCGCCGGCCATCACGTTCTCGACCTCTACGCAGTAGACATTCTCTCCACCCCTGTTGATCATGTCCTTGGCGCGGTCGACTATGTAGACGAGGCCTTCTTCGTCTATGCGGGCCAGGTCTCCGGTGTGGAGCCATCCCTCGGTGAAGGCGGCCCTGGTTGCCTCGGGCTTGTTCCAGTAGCCCTTTACGACGTTGGGGCCCCTTACCAGCAACTCGCCCACTCCGGTACGGGGATCTACATCGACCAGGCTGACGTCGACTACCGGGGCAGGGAACCCTACGCTGTCGGCGTGCTCAGCCGCCCAGTCGTGGGGCAGGTAGGTGGCTATCGAGGAGGTTTCGGTGAGGCCGAACCCGTTCCCGACACGGGCCTCAGGGAAGCGCTCCATGATCGCGCGTACCAGGTCGGGGGCGATCGGAGCCCCTCCGTAGGACAGGTAGCGAACCGACGAGAGGTCGAAGTCGGCGAAGTTGGGCTGGTTGATCGCGAGCCAGTAGATGGCGGGGACGCTCACAAGATTGTCAATGCGCTCTTCCTGTATCGCCCGGAGGAAGGCTTGGACCTCGAATTGGGGCATGACTACCGTTGTTCCGGCCATTTGGGTGAGAGCCAGGAACTGGCTGTTGCACCCGGTCACGTGGAACAGTGGAACGGACACCAGCGTGCGGGTGGCCTCCCCGCGGGGCATCCCGATCACGCGGCGGGCCGATTCGGCATTCGAGACGAAGTTCTCGTGGGTGGTCATCGCCCCTTTCGGGAATCCCGTCGTGCCACTCGTATAGAAGATTGCCGCAAGGTCGTCCGTGCCAGCGTCGTCGAGCGCAACGGGGGATCCTTCCGGCAGGGGAGCCCCGGGCATGAAGGTGAATACCGCCCCGGAGTCACCGATCACATAGTCCACCTCGTCTTCGGTGAAGCGGGTGTTGACGGGGACCACGACCGCCTGGGCCAGCTGCGCTCCGAAGAAGGCGAGAGTCCAGTCGATACCATTGCCGAGGCGTATTGCCACCCTCTCCCCGGGCCGGACGCCGGCGTCGCGTAGCCCACCCGCGACCCGGGCCGCTCGCTGCCAGAACCGGTCGTATGTCATGCGGTCACCGCCGAGCTCGGCGACGGCCACGCGGTCGGGGACGAGGTCGACGCTTCGCCTCAGCATCTGGACAAGGTTGGGCGGCATCCCCTCGTAGTGGCGTATGCCGTCAGCGTCGGTGGCAATGCCCGACATGTCGAAGGGAGCCGGCATCAGTAGGCCCCTTGGTGCTCGAAGTACCGTCTGGGATTGTCTACGAGCATCGTGTGTATCTGTTCCTCGGTGACACCGCGTTCTCCGAGGGCAGGCACGACGTCGCGCGAGATGTGCTCGTAGTGCCAGTTGGGTGTGACTGTGGTCATCAGCCCTGGCGGGAACCAGTCGATGTAGCACGAAGCGTCTTGGGAGAGCACCATCTTGTCGGCGTAGCCTTCTCCACAGAGCCTTGCAACGGTGTCGACCCGCTGGTCGAAAGGCAGGAGCACATCTATGCCGAAGCGGTCCATACCGATGTAGGACCCGGCGTCGGCGATGTCTCGGAGATAGCCGAGGTCGGTCGAATCACCGCAGTGTCCTATCACCACCCTTGATAGGTCCACGCCCTCTTCGAGCAGGACACGCTGGGCCTGCCTGCCGCCCTCGTTGTGAACGTCGGTGTGCACCGTGATGGGCACGCCGGTCAGCCGGTGCGCCTTGGCCACTGCACGCATTATGCGCTCGACGCCAGGGGTCATGCCTGGTGCGTCTATTGCGCATTTCAAGAATGCAGCGCGTACAGAGGTACCCGCGATGCCCTCGGTGATGTCCTTGACAAACAGCTCGATCATGGGCTCGTCGCCGTCCAGCAAGGTTCCCGGGCCGACGAAGTGGAAAGGGAACGGGACGTCGTTGTACGTGTACATCCCGGTTGCCGCCACGATATTGATGTCGACCTGCTCGTTCACCGTCTCGATACGCGGGATGTAGCGGCCGAGCCCGACAACGGTCGGGTCGACTATGGTGTCGATGCCCAGGCCCTTTAGACGCCGGAGCTTCTCGACAGCATCGGCTACCCGGACCTCCTCATCCCACCCGGCGGGGTAGTTGGCGAGCATGTCGGGAGTGAGCACGAAGACGTGCTCGTGCATGAGCGTCGTACCTAGCCGACCTGTATCGATCGGGCCACGGACGGTTTCGACCGAAGGCATCAGATCCCCCTTCCCTCAGGGTTGCCTGGTGAGGCGCTAGCGATATTTCAGCTTGGCACGTATCCACGCGCTTGTCAGGCCGATCCGGTGGGTGGCTCCGCTGAACCCTTCATCCCGGTCTCACGGGTTGTAGTGGTGGGCGGTGAGCGTATGGGGATCGGGCGTGGCACCGAGCCCTGGATCGGTGTGGATGGTGGCGTCGGTGAGGCGGTGGACGTGGTGGAGCAGCTCATGGCGTACCAGCTCGGCTATGTCGTGAGCCTCGTGGACGGGGATGCTCCGATCGACGGTGACGTTGAGCTCCGCCCTTAGTTCGTGGCCGACCCAACGGATACGCACGTTGTCGACCCGGAGAACCCCGTCGATGCTTCTCGCAGAGCGTTCCACCTGGTCGCTCAGCGTTGGGTCGACTGCGTCCATGAGGCGGCGGTAGACATCGCGGGCCGCGCTGCGCAGGACTACGAGAATGGCCGCTGTGATCACCAGACCCACGACCGGATCGGCCAGCCGCCACCCCAGTCCTACACCCGCAGCGCCGATCACCACAGCGAGACTGGTGAACCCGTCCGTCCGGGCATGGTACCCGTCGGCGACCAGCGCAGCCGAGCCGATTCGCCTGCCGACTCTGATGCGGTACCGGGCGGCGAGCTCGTTGCCGATGAAGCCGATCACTCCGGCGGTCGCGACCCAGCCGAGGTGAGTCACGTTCTCGGGATGGACGATGCGTGCCAAGGCTTCCCACCCGGCGATCACCGCAGAGCCTGCGACGACTAGGACCACGGCAAGGCCTGACAGGTCCTCGGCCCGCCCGAAGCCATAGGTGTAGCGCTTCGTCGGTGCCCTTCTGGCGACCAGGAGCGCCACGCCGATCGGGAGGGCTGTGAAAGCGTCGGCGAAGTTGTGAATGGTATCAGCCAGCAGCCCGATCGATCCGCTGAAAGAGAAGATGACGAGCTGAACCACAGCGGTTATAAGCAAGCCGGACAAGCTGATAGCCAGCGCTCGCATCCCCGCCCGGCTCGCCATGAGCGAGTCGTCGATGGAGTCCGCATGGTCGTGGCTATGCGGACTCACTAGCCTCAGGGCCAGCGCTCGCATCCCCGCCCGGTGCCCGTGCCCGTGGTCGTGGTCGTGCCCGTGGTCGTGGTCGTGCCCGTGGTCGTGCCCGTGCCCGTGGTCGTGGTCGTGCCCGTGGTCGTGCCCGTGCCCGTGCCCGTGTTGGCCGCGAGCCAGCATGGTGGCAGCTTACTGGTGCCCGGGTACTCGGGACGATGGGCGAAACGACAAGGTGCCCGCTCCCGGCAGGGCGAGCATCTGGCATGAATAGGTAATAGCCTTGGCCTGTGGACGCAGATGACCAGTCACCAGCGGGGAACCAGCCACCCAGGAGCCCATCGGGTCCCGCTCCCGATCTAGGTGAGCAGGGACAATACGGTGGCCCTGGAGCTGGGATTCCCGGTGGCGAGATGCCGCCACCGCCGCCATGGTCCTGGCCAAGCATGCCGGCGGGAGCGGCTGCCGGGCCGCTCAGCCGGCAGGGTATCCCGTTGGCGGAGTGGTGGCAGCGGCTGGTGGCGATAATCATCGACATAGTCATTCTCGATGTGCCGAAGCTCATCTTGATGGCGCTGGTGATGGGAGCTGCCATGAGCGGTGGCTTCTACGTGACTACCTTCGGGGTATCGTTTGTCGTCCTCGGCATCGTTTTCGTGGTTGTAGACATTGGCTACTTTGCGCTCATGAATGGTAGCTCGAGTGGTCAGACGCTGGGCCAGATCCTCCTGGGCATTGCCGTGCGGGATGCGACTACCGGCGGGGCAGTGGAACCGAAAAGGGCCGGTTTGCGCATTGTCGTGCTGGCCCCGGGGATTCTTCTGTCGTGGATCCCGATATTGGCGATGCTCGCCGACCTTTACACGATTGTGGCTGCTCTCTCGCCGTTGTGGGATCCCGAGCGGCGCGGCTTCCACGATAAGATTGCCAATACCGATGTGGTGAAGGTCCGGTAGGAAGTACGGCGCTTCTCGCGCCTAGCGGGGCTCCGGGTAGCTGCTTTACAGGTCATGCGTACGCCGGGGGGCGACGAGAGGAGCCCCGTAGTGCGACGATGGACGCAACCGACGCCGGGTGGACCGGGCAGGGAGGTGCTTCAGGAGTCTCCTGCCCATCAGCCTGAGCACACCGCTGCTGGCGAGCCCGACCCTGGCGGCTCTCGCAATGCGGGCACCGGCGCAACGACACGGCGCCAGTTTCTCGGATACGCGATTGCAGCCCCGTTCCTGGTGGTGGCGGCTGACGCTGTTGGATCCGGATCTGCTGTGGCCGGCAGCAGCCAGGCGCTGGAGGCAGCGGTAGCGTTGCCGGCTCCCGCTGGCTTCCCGTCGCTGCCCCAACCAGCGGACATTCTCGATCTCGGGGATCTGCTGATCCTGGCAGGCCTGCCCACTGCCAACCTCTTGTACCTGCAGGTTGCGTCGGACGGGACTGTCAACTTTGTCCTACCTCGAGCTGAGAACGGTCAGGGTCTCGTCACAGCCATGGCCATGGTGATAGCCGACGAGATGGAAGTGGCGTTGTCCGATGTGGTCGTTACACTGGCACCCGCTGAGCCGAAGCTCCTGTTCAACCAGCTGACCGGCAGCTCCAACTCGGTGCGTTCCCTGTGGGATCCCGTGCGGACGGCGGCGGCCGCAGCCCGCGGGAGGCTCCTGTCCGCGGCCGCCGATCTGTTGGACGAACCGATCGGCTCGCTTACGGTGCTCGACGGCGTCGTGTCGGCGCCGAGCGGCAAGAGCATCACCTACGGCCAGCTCACCAGCATGGCCGCGGTCTCGCAGAGCATCGCGGTGCAAGCCACGCCGAAGGATCCGTCGCAGTACCGGATTATCGGCACACCTCAGCCGCAACTGGCGAACCTGGACATCGTGACGGGTCGCCAGCGCTATGCCATGGATATCGATGTTCCGGGCGCACTGCCGGCGATGGTCCGCCGCGCTCCTACGATCAAAGGCACATTGGTCTCGTTCGACAATCCGGATGCTGTTCGGGCCATGCCCGGTATTGTTGACGTAGCGGTCTTTGCCTTCGGGGTGGCCGTGGTCGGCAAGACATTCGGCCAGGTGATCGATGCCATAGACATGGTGGAGGCTACCTGGGCTCCGGGTCCGGTGGCCGGCGAGAATGACGGGACGGTACGGGCTCAGCTCGTCGCTGCTCCGACTGTCCCATTTCTCGTTCCCCCGCTGCTTGGCACGGCCGTCCAAGCGACGTTCGATTGGGCACCGGTGAACCATGCCCCTATGGAAACGAATGTGGCAGTGGCCGATGTGCGCACCGACAGAGCGACCGTATGGGCCCCGCTGCAGACCCCGATAGCAGCCCTGCAGGCGATTGCTGGGGCTCTTGGCATGAGTGAAGACCGGGTGACAGTCAACGTCCTGAGAGGGGGCGGTTCCTTCGGCCGTACGCTGTTTTTCGACGCGGCCTTGGAATCAGCCATGATCTCCAAGGCCGTGGGTCGCCCGGTCAAGCTCATGTGGCACAGGACCAACGACATGCGCCACGGCAGGGGGCATCCCCAGGCGCATCACCGCCTCCAGGCCGTCCACCTGGCTGGTGAGGTTCTGAGCTTCGAGCACCGGGTGACGAGCGTCATCACCAACGTCTCCGCGGGTCTTGGCGAGGCGCTAACAGCCGAGGCTGACAAGCTTCCGCCCGGGAAGCTCACCTTCGGCCAGACTCTCTTCGAGACCACCATTACGTGTCCCTATAACTTCGGAGTGGTGAGCCAGCTGCTCACCGAGGTACCGCTTGCCTTCAATACCGACAGCTGGAGATCGGTGTTCTCGTACAATACGAGGGGTGCCGAGGAGATCTTCATAGATAAGGTTGCTGCGTCGATGGGACGCGATCCGGTCGAGTTTCGCCTGGCCCATCTGTCAGACGACCGGCAGCGTGCCGTGCTCGAGAAGGTCGCAGATGTAGGCAACTGGGGGCGCGTGATGCCTGCAGGGACAGCCCAGGGGGTCGGATTCCATCAGGAGTTCAGGTCCTATACGGCGTGCCTGGTAGAGATGGACGTTACTGCTCGGGCCGAGCCCCGCGTGACCAAGGCTGTCGTTGCGATCGACGTTGGGCTGCCCATCAACCCGAGCTCCCTCGAAGGCCAGATGCTCGGCGGGCTCACTGACGCGATCTCTCTGGTGCTTACCATGGGCAACCACATAGAAGAGGGTTTACCTATCGAATCGGGCTGGGCACACTTCCGTTACGCCCGGCAGGGTGATACGCCACCGGAGGTGA
Source organism: Actinomycetes bacterium (assembly GCA_021851165.1). GTDB lineage: Bacteria > Actinomycetota > Acidimicrobiia > Acidimicrobiales > JAJZJN01 > JAJZJN01. Next base: position 14,331 of record JAJZJN010000025.1, on the reverse strand, counting down.
CCGTCATCGTTATGCCACCCGTCGGCGATCGGCCTGGTGGGGCCGGAGAGCTCGGTGTCCCTGCCGCCGTGGGCGCCATAGGCAACGCATACGCGCGTGCGACTGGGAGCATACCGACATCATTTCCCATCAGCTTCACGATCGACTGGACGCCACCGCCACCTGGACCGGTTCCGAAGTCGCCGCTCCAGCCGCTACCAGCACTTGGCGAGCTTTACAACTACTGATGCTTGCCTGCCGTCCTCGCATACACAAGGAGCGCTGACTATGCCAACGTACCGTTTTACCTTGAACGGATCGCCGGTGACCATCGACAGCCCATCCGACCTTCGCGTCCTCTGGGTACTACGCGACCTGTTGGGTGTGAACGGTCCGAAATACGGATGCGGACTGGACGAGTGCCGGGCCTGTACGTGTCATGTCGACGGCCGCGCATTCGCGACATGCTCAACCCCGGTGTCCGAGATCGATGGCCACGACATCACCACGATCGAGGGCTTGGCTGCGACCGTCCCGGGTGCTGGTCCGGGCACCCTCCATCCGGTTCAGCAGGCGTGGCTGGAGCACGATGTTCCTCAGTGCGGGTTCTGCCAGCCAGGCCAGATCATGATGACGGCAGCGCTACTTGCCCAGGTGCCCGAGCCTACCGACGACCAGATAGATCAGATTCGCAACGTCTGTCGCTGCGGGACCTACTTCCGTATTCGTGAGGCCATCAAGCGGGCTGCCGAGTTAATGGCTCGAGACCGCTCCGATGGTTAATGGATCGCACCGGACACTGCCACCTTGCAGCTGTCATGGCAGGACTTCTCTAGGGTGCAACAAAGTGAGCAAATAACCCCCTGGTGGACAACTGGGCAATGAGCTAGATCAGGCTCCTCGTACACTTGGTTGCACGCCACGCACGTATCACTCGATAAATCTTTGCCACTAGCTATCGCTTTCGCGTAGGGATTCTCTCTTGCGATGTAGTACTTGCCCTTAGTGATCAGAGCAATAGTAGGCGAGAGGAGCATTGCGATTGCCAAGGCCAAGAAGGGAGAGAATGCCTGCAAATACGAGCCCATGAGGCCGAAAAAGGCACAGATTGAGATTACCGATGCAACTGCCATTGATCCGAAGCCAACGGGGTTTATCTTGTAGAGATAGGCTCGCTTGAACTCTATATACGATGGGCTAATCTTGAGCAAGGGCTTGTTGATTACCAGATCAGCTACTACAGCTCCTATCCAAGCTATACCTACATTCGAATAGAATCCGAGTACGGTATTCAAGAATCCGAACACCCCGAGTTCCATTAGCAGGAGCGCGACACCGACGTTGAAGAAGATCCAGACCACCCTTCCTGGGTGTGAATGAAATACTCGTGAGAAGAAGTTAGACCAGGACAGCGATCCAGAATAGGCATTCGTAACATTTATCTTCACCTGGGAGAGCACGACGAAAATCGTGGCGACCGTGAGAGCTAGACCTGGAGACAAGAATGTTCTAAACCCTCCTAAGACCTGCTGTATCGGTTCAACAGCTTTTCCTGATCCAACTGTAGAGAAAACATAGAACGCAAGAAATCCGCCGATCATCTGCTTCAACGCACCCAGGATCACCCATCCTGGACCGGCAGAGATAACTGCAGCCCACCACTTCCTGCTGTTCCCAGTGGTCTTGGTCGGCATGAACCGCAGGTAATCCACCTGTTCGCCAATTTGGCCGATGAGGGATAGGGCGACTCCAGCTCCTAGGCCGAACCCTATGAGGTTGAATGAGGAGCCATGCGTAGATATACCGGCAAAATGACTCCAAGAGCCGAATGCCTTGGCATGGGTAACTATTACTCCGATGAGCGGTGCCGCCATAAGAATTAACCAGACAGGCTGGGTCCATGCCTGGAGCTTTGAAAGCAATGTCATTCCATATACGACCAATGGAATAATGAGCAAGGCGACAATTAGATAGCCGATCGCTAGAGGTATTCCGAGCGAGATATTTAATGCCTGTGCCATAATCGAGCCTTCTAGGGAAAAGAAGATAAATGTAAAGCTCGCGTAGATAAGTGACGTTATAGTAGATCCAAGATAGCCAAAGCCGGCGCCCCGAGTGAGTAGGTCCATATCGATTGAGTATCGTGCGGCATAGTAGGCGATCGGTATTCCAGTAAGGAAGATGATTAGTGCAGCTGCGGCGATAGCCCATATGCCACTCGCGAAGCCGTGTGTGACGAATATAGAGCCTCCAATAGCGTAATCAGCGAGATACGCGATGCCGCCCAGGGCCGTCGACGCGACCATGTACTCTGTCCACTTTCTGAAAGAGCGTGGAGCGTATCGTAACGAGTAGTCCTCCATTACCTCATTATCTACGAGTTTGCTAAAATGGCGCCATGCTTTGGACCGCGTGGAATGAGTGTTAGCGTCATCATGAGCTGGCGTTTCTACGAGCTGAGTCAAAGCAATGGCCTCCTCGTAACTTCATGATCATCGAGCCTACATACGGGAACGACGAAGCCAATGTACGACTAGTACGAGTCCCGATGACGTGATCTTACGCAGCCATTGTTTCGAATTGAGATATGCGGTGTTAAAACGAGGTATCCCTTATGTTACGGCAGTGTGAAAGGCGCAATAGATAATCTGGGTGGTTGGGTGCCCAGTGTCAGCCCGCCGGGGAAGCCGAGTTCGCGCTCGGGTCTCGTCGGGAGTCCTGACGGGGATCGGGCGCAGGTCGGTTCGGTGCTCGCTGTCAGCGGACCAACCCTTTGCGGGTCTGCTCCTTGTCCTTCTTGGCCTGGCGCTTCTCTTTGAGCGACTTACCAGACTTCTTCGTGGCGGCTTTGCGGGGAGATTTGTCGGTCATGTCAACCCCCTTCCCTGCTGCGAGCGTACTCCCAGACTGGGTGGGGCGGACCTGAGTGTCCTCGCCTAGGGCGTCCCAGGTCTGTTCACTGGAATTCCGCACCGCGGGCCTCGAGCCTGTCGAGGGGGACAGGTTGTTCATGGCCCTGCGGGTGGTTGTAAGCGGTCGGCTCGCTTGAGGCTGTAGCTGGTCCAGGCTGTCTAACCTGGCGTGGCGCCGTGCACGCGACAGAGGATCGAGAGCGGGCGACGGGAATCGAACCCGCGTTCTCAGCTTGGGAAGCTGATGTTCTGCCTCTGAACTACGCCCGCAGCTTGGCCTGGACTACACCCAGAGCTACGTTCATACACTATCGTCCTTGGCGTGGTCCTATCCGATCGTTCCATCCGTGAAGAGATCGCCGCTGGTCGTATAGTCATCGAGCCTCTCGGTGATGGCTGCATCCAGCCCTCATCGGTTGATCTGCACGTAGACCGTTACTTCAGGCTGTTTCGGAACCACACCATGAAGGTTATAGACGTGCGTGAGGACCAGGAGGACCTGACCGAGCTCGTCGATATCGCCGACGGTCAGGCGCTGATCCTGCATCCTGGCGAATTCGTCCTCGGGTCCACCCTCGAGCGGGTTACCCTACCCGCTGACCTGGTTGCCCGTCTGGAAGGAAAATCCTCACTTGGCCGGCTCGGCTTGCTGATACACTCCACGGCTGGCTTTGTCGACGCCGGATGGGATGGACATCTGACCCTGGAGCTCTCGAATGTGGCCAATCTACCGATTACCGTCTACCCGGGAATGAAGGTTGGGCAGATCAGCTTTCTGCAGATGTCGACACCAGCGGAGCGACCGTACGGCTCTCAAGGCCTCGGGTCCAAGTACCAAGGCCAGTGGGGTCCGACTCCCAGCCGGTATTCCGAGAACTTCCGGGCTCAAAACTAGACTCGCCCGAGTCCGCCTCACCCCCAGGAGGAGCAGTGCTTGTAAGGATCGTCATCGGTGGTCTGCTCACGGTAGCCGCCTTTGCAATCGCCGGCAGGCGGCTGTGGTACCTGTTCCGGCTCATCCGCTCGGGTAGGCCTGATGCAGGTCGTTTCCGCGACATTCCGCAGCGGGCCTGGGCAGAGCTGGCGGAGGTCATAGGGCAGCGGAAGCTGTTCAAGCGTACCGTCCCCGGGATTGCCCATGCCTTCACCTTCTGGGGCTTTACCTTGCTCATGTTCACGATCCTCGAGGCGTACGGAGACCTGTTCGACAAGCATTTCGCAGTGCCTCTGATCGGGCACACGGCGGTTCTGGGTTTCCTGGAGGACTTCTTCGCCGTAGCGGTTCTGGTTGCACTGATCGTCTTCACGGTGATCCGGCTGGTGAGCTCCCCCGCCCGCCGGGAGCGCCGCTCGCGGTTCTATGGATCTCACACGGGAGCGGCCTGGCTCACTCTCCTTATGATCGCGCTCGTCATCGTCACCCTGCTCGGCTACCGGGGAGCCCAGACGAACACGGGCGACTTTCCCTATGGCTGGTGGGCTTTCGCCTCTCATCTCGTCGGGAGGGCGCTTCACCCGCTCGGCACGGGCGTCAATTCAGTTCTCGAGACAGTTCTATTGCTTGCCAACATCGCCGTCATTATGGGCTTCTTGGTCTTCGTGGTGCACTCGAAGCACCTTCACATCATCGCTGCCCCGATCAACGTCGCGACGAGCCGGCGTCCGAGGGCCCTTGGCCCGCTCTATTCCACTCCGAACATGGACATGGAGAACGTAGACGAGAACACGGTGTTCGGGGCAGGCCACATAGAGGACCTGAGCTGGAAGCAGCTTCTCGACCTGGCTACATGCACAGAGTGTGGCCGCTGCCAGGATGCGTGTCCTGCATGGAACACGGGGAAGCCGTTGTCGCCGAAGCTTGTCATCATGTCACTTCGCGACAATCTCTTCTCCGCCGGGCCTCGCCTGCTCGGTGCCAAGGGCGCCAATGGCAGCAACGCCGACGGTGACGGCAACAACGCTCCGACCCTGGTGCCTGAAACGATCACCCCCGATGTCCTGTGGTCGTGCCTGACATGTGGGGCTTGCGTGGAGCAGTGCCCGGTGGATATCGAGCATGTAGACACGATCGTCGACATGCGCCGGTACGAGGTGCTCATGGAGTCGCGCTTCCCGAGCGAGGCGGGGCTGATGCTTCGCAACATCGAGAACCAAGGGGATCCCTGGGGACTCGGGGGGGCAAAGCGAACGGAGTGGACTGCCGGGCTCGACTTCGAGATTCCCGTGGTAACCGGAGCGATTCCTGACGACATCGAGTACCTCTACTGGGTGGGCTGTGCGGGTGCGCTCGATGAACGGGCTCGCAAGGCTACCCAGGCGACCGCTCGTATGCTGCACGACGCAGGGGTTACCTTCGCAATCCTGGGCCCGAAGGAATCGTGCACGGGTGATCCGGCCCGGCGCATAGGCAACGAATATCTCTATCAGGAGCAGGCGAAGGCGAATATTGCCACCATGCAGGAAGCCGGGGTCCGCAAGATCGTCGCCTCCTGTCCGCACTGCTTCAACTCCATAGCTCGCGAATATCCGGCGCTTGGGGGCAATTTCGAGGTCCTCCATCACAGCCAGCTGCTCAGCCGGTTGGTGGCGGAGGGGAAGCTCTCCCCGGGCAACGGGTTCGCCGGGAGCGTCACTTATCACGACCCCTGCTATCTAGGTCGTCATAACCGCGTGTTCGACGAGCCGCGGGCTGTCTTGTCGGCGATCCCCGGGGTGAGCCAGATCGAGATGCATCGCCATCGCGAGAAGAGCTTCTGCTGCGGCGCGGGAGGTGCGCGTATGTGGATGGAGGAGAACATCGGGACGCGAGTCAATGTGGCACGGACGGACGAGGCGCTGGGGACAGGTGCCGATGTCGTGTCCACGGCTTGTCCGTACTGCTACGTCATGATCGACGATGCTGTCAAGGCCGCTGGACGCGAGGATGACGTGCGAGTTCTCGATCTGGCTCAGGTGCTCGACGAGTCTATAGGTGCACGGGTGAGCCCGACCGAGACGCGAGGGTGAGCCCGACCGAGACGCGACCACGCCAGGGCGACTGTGGAGCTGCTCAGGGATAGGCCTTCGCGTCAGCCTGCCGTAGGCGGCCCGCCATCGCTACGAGAAGCTTGTGCGACAGCCCCGGCATCGCGTCCAGCAGTCCGTTGAACCTGCGCTGCTCCAACACGAGCAGAACCATTTCACTGGCAGAGGTGACGGTTGCCGAGCGAGGCCGTCGATCGAGCAGAGCGAGCTCGCCGAAGTATTGTCCCGGTCCGAGCGTGGCGATCTTGCGGCCGGCACGCCTGACGACGGCTGTGCCCTCGATGATGAAGAAGAACTCGCGCCCGACGGTCCCCTCCTCGCACAGGACCCTGCCGGGTGGCACCGTTATCTCCTCGACAGCTTTGCGTATTGTCCGGAGCTGGGTGCGTGAGCATGCCGAGAACAGCCAGATGTTGCCGAGGTCTACCTCGCGGGAATTGGTTGCCATGCAACGAGGCTAGCCATGGCCGCGGCCCGGGTGCGGGATCCTGGTTGCCGACGCGGTCCTGGTCGCCGGTGGGGCAGCGCATCCGGGTTCGCACGCTTCGATGTCCAAGGGGCCGCCACCTCGCGATGGCGGCCCCTTGGCTCGAGCCGGGCGGTGAACCCTCGAAGCAGGCTAGAGGGCGTCGTTACCCCGTTCCCCGGTCCTGATGCGCACAGCTTCGGCTATATCAACCACCCAGATCTTGCCGTCTCCGATCTTGTCGGTTCGCGCAGTTCTCCGGATGGCCTCGACGGTGTCGTCGACTTGAGCGTCGGAGACGAGCGTCTCGATGCGTATCTTCGGTACGAAGTCGACTTCGTATTCTGCTCCGCGGTACACCTCGGTATGCCCACGCTGCCGGCCGAATCCTTGTACCTCGGTGACCGTCATGCCTTGGACCCCCAGAGTCTTCAGTGCCTCCTTCACGTCATCCAGCTTGAATGGCTTCACTATTGCCGTTACCAGCTTCACGCCTCTCCTCCCATCGGCTCAGGCAGCACGTCACTGTCATGGTGGGTCATAGCGGAGGACGATACCCGTTCGAGCAGCGTTTCTCGTGGGTAAGCCTCCTCGCCGTGGACAGCGAGGTCTCCGATCTCGAGCTCGGCGTCGGTCATCCTGAGCGGCATGAAGATCTTGATTACCCTCAGTATGACGAAGGTGACGAGCGCATCCCACGCGATGATCGTGAGTCCTGCAAGGAGTTGTACCACCACCTCGCCGGGATGACCGTACAAGAGCCCTGATCCAGATGAGCTCGGTGTCTTGCCCAGGCCGATGTACTCGATCATGCGCGGATCGGCGAGCATCCCGGTGAGCAGTCCACCGAGGAGGCCTGCCATACCGTGTGTGTAGACGACCCCGAGGGCATCGTCGACCTTGTTGAAGGGCCGGATCTTCGGAAGGTAGTTCCATGCGAACCAGATCACGACGGATTCGACCAGCCCGATGATGATCGCTCCGGTCCCATCCACGAACCCGGCTGCCGGTGTTATGCCGACGAGACCGACGATCATGCCGTTGACCGCTCCGAGGAAGGTCGGCTTCTTCTCCTTGCCGAGCATATCCATCACTACCCAGCCGAGGAGAGCGGCCGCTGCGGCTAGGTTCGTGTTGAGCACCGCCGATGCGGCGTCGGAACCCGCGAAGTACGGGTCGCCGCCGTTGAAGCCGTTCCAGCCAAGCCACAGGATACCTGCCCCCAGTGCGACGAACAGCAGGTTGTGGGGAACCGCGTGGTCGCGGTCGCGCTTCAGGCGTGGACCGATCATCGCGGCCGCTACGAAACCGGTAGTGCCGGCCGCGAGGTGGATCACATAGCCACCCGAATAGTCCAAGGCGCCCTTCTGCGCCCAGAAGCCTCCGCCCCACAGCAGGAATGCGTTGACTGAATAGGCGAATGTGCTCCACAGCGGCACGAAGATCAGCCAGACCTTGATTCGTATCCGGCCAAGGACGCTGCCGAGGAAGAGCAGGGGCGTGATGGCTGCGAAGACGAACTGGAAGTAAACCAGCGCGGAGTGAGGGAACCGGAATGGCGGCATCAGCCCCTTCAGCAAGGGTATATGTGCCCGGCCCTGTTCAGCAGCGTGCTGGGTTACGGGACCGGGACGGCCGAGGAACGATCCGAGGATGCCGGGTCCCAGGTGGATAGGGTGTCCGAAGCTCATGTTGAAGCCCCAGAGAACCCACACGATGAGCACGAGGGAGAAACCGGTGAAGGCCATCAGCATCGTGTTGACCGCCCACTTCTTCTGGACGAGACCGCTGTAGAGCACGGCGATGCCGGGCAGGCTCATCAGGCCGACCAGGGTGGCCGCCGTCAGCTGCCACGACGTGTCACCTGGGTGTAGCCAGCTTGGATAGGGGATCACTGGATGGTCTCTCCCTCCTGTGTCGTCGGTCCGGTAGGACAGGGCAACGGGCCGAGCGGCCACCGGCTGGGGCACGACGCTGACGACTGCGTGGGGCATTGAGCACCGGCAGCCGCCCGGATACCGTTGGCTGCACCGTACGCGTGGGCTGTTTCAGGCTCGATACGCCGTTGTTACAGCCTGGTGAACAACAGCCGTGCCAGTTGCGCCGTGCGGCTGCGCTTCGTCAGCTCCCAGCGTGGGTCTGGTCAGCCTGCCTGGTGGGCGACAGCCTCTGCAGCTTTGCGGATCGCGTCCGCATCGCCGAGGTAGATCGCTTGGGAGATTTCGAGGTCGGGGCCCATCCGGTAGACGCGAGGCACACCGGTAGGGATGTCCAACCCCACTATGTCCTCGTCGGAGATGCCCTCCAGATGCTTCACGAGCGCCCTGAGCGAGTTTCCGTGGGCGACTACGAGCACGTCGAGGCCTGCTAGGAGGTCCGGGGCTATAGCGTCGTCGTAGTAGGGAACGAGCCTTGCGAGAACGTCGGCCAGGCACTCTGTCGCCGGTAGGGCGGCAACCGGGATACCCCTGTAGCGGGAGTCGTTTGCCGGATGCCGGTCGTCGTCGCGCGCAACGGCTGGGGGCGGGGTCCTGTAGCCGCGCCGCCATGCCTTGAGCTGGTCTGGCCCGTACTGCTTGGCTATTTCACGTTTGTCACGGCCCTGGAGGTCGCCGTAGTGCCGCTCGTTCAGTCTCCAGTGGCGTCTTACAGGAAGCCATGACCTGCCGAGCTCGTCCAAGGTCAGGTTGGCGGTGCGCACCGCCCGGGTGAGCACGGATGTGTGGACTGCCCGAAGGTCGAGGGTCTCCTGGGAAGCCAATAGCCGACCAGCGCTCCTGGCCTCGTCCTCTCCCCTCGGGGTCAGGTCGACGTCCGTCCAGCCCGTGAAGAGGTTCGCGGCGTTCCATTCCGACTCGCCGTGGCGTAACAGCACCAGATTGGGCACTGCCCGAGCATAGCCACGGAGCGATGCGCAGTGTTATCCGGCGATTGTCCGGCGAACCCCCTGTGTCAGACTTGATAATCAGTCACGCAACTTTGCTATACTCACAGATGAAGCTACGAAGGTATCAAGAACACCAAGTCCAGCCGGTCATAGCCGGCGAGGAGTATCGGAGGCGAAGCAAATGCCCAAGGCCGTCGGAATAGATCTTGGCACTACCAACTCGGTGGTGAGCGTCCTGGAGGCCGGCGAGCCGGTCGTCATACCAAACGCCGAAGGGAACCGGACCACGCCATCCGTGGTTGCCTTCTCGAAATCTGCCGAGGTCCTTGTAGGGGAAGTTGCCAAGCGCCAGGCGATCACGAACCCGGATCGCACCATCCGGTCGGTGAAGCGCCACATGGGGACGAGCTGGACCATCGAGATCGACAAGAAGAAGTACACAGCTCAGGAGATCTCGGCCCGGATCCTGCAGAAGCTGAAGAGAGATGCGGAATCGTATCTTGGAGACACCGTCACCCAGGCTGTTATCACGGTGCCGGCCTATTTCGACGACGCTCAGCGGACTGCGACCAAGGAGGCAGGCCAGATAGCAGGCCTCGAGGTGCTCCGCATCATCAATGAGCCCACTGCTGCGGCTCTTGCCTACGGTCTGGACAAGGAGGGCAAGGAGCAGACCGTACTCGTTTTCGATCTCGGTGGCGGCACATTCGATGTCTCCGTGCTCGACATAGGCGAGGGCGTGTTCGAGGTGAAGTCGACCTCCGGCAATACACACTTGGGCGGAGACGACTGGGACCAGCGGGTTATCGACTGGCTCGTCAAGAGTTTCAAGGATACCGAGGGTGTCGATCTGTCCACTGACAAGATGGCTCTCCAGCGATTGAAGGAGGCGGGTGAGAAGGCCAAGATCGAGCTTTCGACGGTCCAGGAGACCCAGATCAACCTTCCGTTCATCACGGCTACCTCAGAGGGGCCGAAGCACCTCGATTTGAAGCTGACCCGGGCGAAGTTCAATGAGCTGACCGCTGATCTGGTGGATGCCTGCAAGGGTCCCTTCGAGCAGGCCATATCCGATGCCGGGCTGAGCAAGTCCGACATCGACCACGTAGTGCTGGTCGGAGGATCGACTCGGATGCCGGCCATCCAGGACCTGGTGGTGGGATTGACCGGCAAGGAGCCTCACAAGGGAGTCAACCCCGACGAGGTCGTGGCGGTGGGCGCCGCCATCCAAGCCGGCGTGCTCAAAGGCGAGGTGAAGGACGTCCTGCTGCTCGATGTCACGCCGCTCAGCTTGGGCATCGAGACGAAGGGCGGCGTGATGCACCGGCTGATAGAGCGCAACACCACGATCCCCACGAAGCGCTCGGAGGTGTTCACGACCGCCGAGGACAACCAACCTTCCGTCGAGATCCACGTTCTCCAAGGCGAGCGTGAGATGGCCATGTACAATAAGACCCTGGGCAAGTTCCAGCTCGTGGATCTGCCGCCCGCCCCGCGTGGGATTCCCCAGATCGAGGTGACCTTCGACATCGACGCGAATGGGATCGTGCATGTCTCGGCGAAGGACCTTGCCACCTCCAAGACCCAGTCGATGACCATCTCCGGGCAGTCCGCCCTGTCGAAGGACGAGATCGAGCGCATGGTTCGCGACGCGGACGCGCATGCCGAAGAGGACAAGCGGCGGCGTGAGGAGGCCGAGGTCCGCAACAACGCCGACACCCTCGTGTACCAGACCGAGAAGACCCTGCGCGAGCAGGGTGACAAGCTTCACGGTGACGAGAAGGAGAAGGTCGAGTCTGCTCTCGCGGCGCTGAAGGAGACCCTGGGCGGCTCCGACGTGGAGAAGATCAAGGACGCGACGGACGCCCTCGTCACGGCGAGCCACGGATTTGCCCAGCGACTCTACGAAGAGGCATCGAGCTCCGCGGCGAGCGCAGGCGGCCAGCCAGGTTCGTCCGACGAAGGCGCCTCCGACGAAGAGGTGGTGGATGCCGAGATCGTCGACGAGACCGGAGCATGAGCATGCCGGCTGACGACGTGCTCATTCCGCCGGCCTCCGACTCGCCGGAGGCCCGAGCTGGCGCCAGCTCGACAGGCGCCAGCTCGACAGGGGCCAGCTCGACAGGACCTGGCCCAAGCGACGAGCCTGCCCGTGAGGGCCTCGATGAGGCAGCACAGGCCTTGGCTGCAGAGCGTGATGAGTATGTGACCATGCTGCGCCAGCTCCAGGCTGATTTCGAGAACTATCGCAAGCGGGCGCTGCGCCAGCAGGCGGAAGTCGCCGATCGGGCAGCTGAGAGCCTGGTGGTGAAGCTCCTTCCTGTGCTCGACACGCTTGAGCTGGCGCGAACCCATCTGAGCAGCGAAGAAGCTGCCAGTACGCCAGGTACGGCCCTCCTCCAGGCATCGGCGTTGCTGACCGACATATTGACCAAGGAAGGCCTGGAGCCGCTCGCGGTACCCGGCGAGCCGTTTGATCCGGAGGCCCATGACGCGGTCGAGCACCTGCCCGCCGAGCAGAAGGCCGAACTCACCGCCGAGGCTGAGGCCGAGCCTGCCGGATCAGCGCCTGCTGGTGAGGCCGAGCTGCCTTCCTCAGGGCAGTCCCAACCCGGGTCGGCCATCCAGGAAGCCGGTGTCGCCGGGGATCATACGGGTGGGGCGGGCTCTTCGCGTACCGGGGCTGGTGGCGGGTCCGTTCCGGAGGTGGCCGAGGTGTTGCGCAGTGGGTACAGGTGGAAGGGCCGCGTGGTCCGGCCCGCGATGGTGCGCGTTCGAGGGTAAGGGGCCGGCTTCCAGTGGCTGCCGAGCGTGAGTGGCTAGAGAAGGACTATTACAAGGTCCTCGGCGTGGCTTCCTCTGCCACGGACAAGGAGATCACGCGCGCCTACAGGAAGCTGGCCAAGCAGTTCCATCCGGATGCGAATCCAGGTGCCGAGGATCGCTTCAAGGAGATAAGCGCCGCTTATGGCGTTCTCGGTGATGCCACCAAGCGCAAGGAGTACGACGAAGTCCGCCGTCTCGGCACGCGAGGCTTTCCTGGTTTCGGTGATGCCGGGGGTTCGACGACCTTTCGCACCGGCAACATAGGGGACCTGGGCGATCTTCTTGGAGGATTGGGCAGCGTCTTCGGGCGGAGCCGTGGGACGCGCACAGCCGGTCCCCAGCGCGGTGACGACATCGAGGCTGAGTTGCACCTGTCGTTCGAGGATGCCGTCCGGGGCGTCACGACTGCGGTCAACGTGACAAGTGAGGCGCGCTGCCAGACTTGCAACGGGACAGGCGCCGCGCCTGGCAGCTCCCCGGTGACGTGCAAGCGTTGCGGGGGAAAGGGTGTCCTCGAGGACAACCAGGGGCTGTTCTCGTTGAGCAGGATCTGCCCGGACTGCGGCGGGCGTGGGACTGTTATCGAGACACCATGTCCCACCTGTAACGGAAGCGGTGTGACCAGGCGAACCCGGCAGGTCAAGGTCCGCATACCACCCGGAGTGGAAGGTGGCCAGCACATACGCGTCAAGGGCAGGGGGGCTGCAGGCCGGAACAACGGCCCCCCCGGAGACCTGTTCGTGACGGTCAGGGTAGGGCGGCATCCCATGTTCGGACGCAGGGGTCGCAACCTGACCCTTACGGTTCCGGTGAGCTTTTCCGAGGCAGCCTTGGGCACCACGATCAGGGTCCCCACGCTCGATCAGCCTGTCAGCCTGAAAGTTCCGCCGGGGACATCGTCGGGTCAGACCTTCCGGGTACGAGGGCGCGGGGTGCCGGCGTATGGATCCAAGCCGCCCGGTGATCTGCTGGTGACGGTGGATGTGGTCGTTCCCAAGGTGCTGAGTGACGAGCAGCGCTCGGTGATAGAGAAGCTGGCTCGCATCTCCGAGGACGACCCACGGAGCTTCCTGGGAGTGTGAGATAGATGATCGATCCAATGTTCGACGCCAGTTTCGGTTCGGGTACCGGCCCAGGTAGTGCCTCTGGCTCCGGACCCCGGGGCAGTAGTGGCCCAGGCACCGTCGCCGGCTCAGGTACAGGCGCCGGCTCCGGACGGTCTGCCACGCGAGCCGTGTACGTGATATCCGTGGCGGCGGAGCTGGCCGGCGTACATCCCCAGACGCTGCGGTTGTACGAGCGCAAGGGGCTGGTCGACCCTTCGCGCACTGGTGGAGGCAGTCGCCGCTATTCGGCAGAGGACATCCGGCGCCTTCATCGCATCTCCGAGCTGACCAGTGCCGGATTGAACCTCGAGGGTGTCCGGCAGGTGCTGGCGCTCGAGGAGGAGGTCTCGCGTCTTCGCAGGGAGCTGGTGGAGGCTCGCTGCGAGGCACGAGAGGCGGTCGATCGCGCGCACAAGCGCTACCGACGCGAGCTCGTTCCGGTGCGCAGCGCCGCTGTCGTACTCCACTCGGCGCGTGCGCCGTCTCCAAGGAGGTAGCTCCATATGGCATTGGATCCGAACCGGTGGACCCTGAAGACCCAGCAGGCGGTCACCGACGCCCGCGAGCGAGCAGTAGCGGCAAGGCACCCGGAGGTCACGCCTGAGCACCTGCTGGTGGCCCTCCTGGCCCAGCCCGAGGGGATCACGCTGCCCATACTCGATCGGGTTGGGATCGACACGGCCAAGGCCACCGAGACCCTCGAAGCCAAGCTGGACGCGCTCCCAAGAGCGTACGGGGGCGAAGAGCCGGCTTGGTCGCGTGAGGCACGTCAGGTGCTCGAGGCAGCCGACGAGGCGAGGCGCGACATGGGCGACGAGTACCTGTCGGTCGAGCACCTGCTGCTCGTCATGGCAGACAGGCTGGGCACCACCGGTGACCGTCTTCTGGCCGCCCTGCGCGAGGTGCGTGGGAGCCACCGCGTGACATCGCAAACCCCTGAGGAGTCGTACCAGGCACTCGAGCGCTACGGGCGGGACCTGACGGCGTTGGCGCGCCAGGGAAAGCTGGACCCGGTGGTGGGCCGTGACGAGGAGATCCGGCGGGTCATCCAGGTGCTGTCACGGCGGACGAAGAACAATCCTGTGCTCATCGGCGAGCCGGGGGTGGGCAAGACGGCTATCGTCGAAGGAC